>CAJURV010000119.1 GCA_910588925.1 uncultured Rikenellaceae bacterium | reverse complement strand
GTGTAGATTTTTATTTTCTCGGCACAACCGAATAGCATGCAGAGTGTGACAGACAAAAGTAGATTTTTGAACATGATTTCCATCTATTTGCGTAAATATACGATAGAATTTCTTTATATAAAATAAATTCGTTATATTTGTTTCATTAACCTAAAACACAATCATTATGAAAAAATTACTTGTAGCGGCAGTTTTTGCCGTTGTTGCTGTTTGTGCCGGTTTCGTAAGCTACACCGCCCATGCGAAAAACAAAACGGCCGAGTTGAATTTGATAATGACTAACGTAGAGTCATTGTCGTCCGGTGATATGGACCTGTTAGAGGCTTGCGATTTCTATTGTCAGTATCATCCGTATAATAAATGTGAACTTAAAACCAACTATCAATTTTCTATCTTTTGTGAAAAAACGACACTTAGAAAATAATGAAACTATCGTTTAGAATATCGGCATCGGCACTGTGCGTGTCGATGCTGATTCTGTTAAGTTGCGGACGCGACGCAACAGAGGGAGAGATAGATTACAACTTGAATTCGTTCGACGTTATAGACCTGTCGGACGTGGAGCCGGAGAGGGTCTCTCCGCCGGAGATGATGCTCGGAATACCGTTCGATATGTGCATGGTGTCCGACTCCGTGTTGGCGTTTCAGGATGCACGTGCCCAGAAGCAGTTATGGCTTCTCAATGTCAATAGCGGCAAGTTCGCAAATATCCTGTACCGCGGCAACGGCCCACAAGAGTGCCTCGGGGTCACCAACACATGGGCGGACGACGGTTATCTGTTCGTAGGCGGTGTACGAGACCGCAAGATACTGAAAATAGCCATAGACCCCGACACGCTCGGCAGCGACGTAACATGCCTCGGTGAGATACCTGTCGATTTTCTCAAGGCGGTCACATTATCGGACAGCAGCCTGATATATGCTCCGTTTACAGAGCTTGAGATACGCTTCCTCTCGGCGCGTATGGACGGCACTACGACAGACACCTTGGGCAGACTCCCTTACGACAGGCTTTCGGAGGGGCTCGTTCCCAAAAACTCCATGTTTCAGATGCAGATAGCGCTGTCGCCCGACAAACGGCACATGGTATCGTCCAATCTGAGTTGGAACATAACCGAGATATACGCCTT
>CAJURV010000118.1 GCA_910588925.1 uncultured Rikenellaceae bacterium | reverse complement strand
TTGAGTACGCTCCGGAGGCGCACGCCCGCGATCGACGATTTTTGAGGTCTAAAAAACTTAGGCGCCCTGCGATCTTAAGTTGTGTGCGTGGGCAAGCATGCCTGCGACTTGCGGTTAATGCACATGCCTTTGGGTGTGGAGTGATGACATCTGCTCGCCAGTGGCTTTCCTAACCTCTGTCCGGTTAATTCGTGGCGGTTATCGCGGAGCGGCACCCCGTGCCACATGGGTGGTTTTAGCTAATGCGCATACCGTTAGTGCGTTTTGTAGTATCTCATCGGCTCGCCAACCGCTGAGCGTATTGAGTCTTTGTCACTAAACTATGATTACTACCTTGAATTTATCCAAGCCGTAAAATGAAAATGAAGTGCTCACCATAACATATGTGGCATCACTGAATATCACGCACCTCAAAAGGGGCTGTGCCCCCTCGTTTTTGGTTACTTTTGTCGAGTGACAAAAGTAACTCTCCATGAAATGGTCCGGCTGAAAGCCTCTTTCTATAGACGTAAAAACCAAATATGTTATAAACTATAAACAATAAAGGGGTCAATCGAACCCTTTATTGCTTATAGTTTATAACATATTTGGTTTTTACGTCAGAGCCGGAGTATTCGGTGATGGTTTCTATGCGTCCGTTGCGGTCGGCGGTGTAGTCGTATGTTTTTGCGGAGATGCCGTCGGATATTCTTACGGGTACGTTACGGCTTACTTTGCCGAAGTTGAATCCGAGCCATCCGTTGGTGGATAGTAGCCCTTCGCCCAGAAGCGTCACCATGTCTATGTTGCAGTTGTTGACTTCCGAGCCGTAGGTGTACGATTTGCTCTGCAGGCCTATGCCTCCGGGGAGTGTCATTGTGTTGGACAGCATGTTGTAGTCGTCCCACGATACCGACACTTCCGTACCGCCTTTCTGTCCTGTTATGCGTCCGCCGACATCGTAGCTGAAGTTGTCGGTTACGGTTACATCCGGAAGAGCGGTGACAATCGATATTATACGTCCGTCGGGGTCGGTCGATGCCTTTGTTACGGTGGTGCCGGCAGTGCGTGTTACGGTTTTGCCGTCGTATGCGTATGAGAAAGTTTCGGTGCCGGAGGTGCCGTTCTGTGCGTATGATTGCGTTGTGGATATTATACGCCCTTGGGCGTCGTATTCGAATGTGGTTTTGAGTGTACTGCCGTCCGACGATGTGCGGTCGACGGATTCGATAGTGTTGTAAAAGTCTTTTCCGAAATCCTCCTTGTTCTTGGAGCATGATATTGATAGGGTAGAGGCCGCGAGGGCGAGAAGTATGTAATTTTTCATAGCGAATATATTTTATGAATTTTTTATATAATTCGGTATTTATTTCGCAATGATTATGCCAGACGGTTACATACGAAAAAGAGGAGCCGCCTGCGCGATTCCTCTTTTCTGTGGGAGCAGAGGGAGTCGAACCCCCGACCCTCTGCTTGTAAGGCAGATGCTCTAAACCAACTGAGCTATGCTCCCTTTTGCGAGGCAAAAATAGAATAAAATTTTTTATCTGCCAAATTTATCGTCGATATCGTGAAAATGCAGACTCAACAAGCAAGTGCAAAATTATGATAATAACTCAAAGAATATCT
>CAJURV010000117.1 GCA_910588925.1 uncultured Rikenellaceae bacterium | reverse complement strand
CTTCCACTTTATCGGTTAAGTTTAAAAACAAAGAGAGGGGACCAAACATGTTGGTCCCCTCTCTTTGTTTTTAAACTTAACCGATAAAGTGGAAGTGCGGCCCGAAGCGTTCGAAAGCGGCTCGGTCGAGGGCTTCGCGATGGTCGGGATGAGCTATGTTGATGATAGCCTTGGCGCGTTCCTGTAAGGTCTTGCCATACAGGTCCACAGCACCGTATTCTGTAACGAGATAGTGCATGTGGGCACGAGTCGTAACGACACCGGCACCAGGCTCGAGTACGGGAGCGATCTTGCTGACACCCTTATTGGTAACCGACGGCATGGCTATAATAGACTTACCGCCCTTACTCTGCGAGGCACCGTATATGAAGTCGATCTGTCCGCCTACACCGGAATAGAACTTGGTACCGATAGAGTCGGCGCATACCTGTCCAGTTATATCCACCTGAAGCGCGGAGTTGATAGCCGTCATCTTCGGGTTCTTAGAGATGATCTTGGGGTCGTTGGTATATGCCACGTCCATCATGAGCACACCGGGGTTATCGTCGATAAAGTCGTAAACCTCTTTAGAACCCATAAGGAACGTAGATACCATCTTACCCGGATCGGTGACCTTATTGCGTCCGTTCACCACACCGCTCTCCACCAAAGGAAGAACGCCATCGGCGAACATCTCGGTATGAATACCCAAGTCTTTATGATTCGTCAACTTAGCCAACACGGCATTGGGTATGGAACCGATACCCATCTGAAGACACGCACCGTCCTCGATAAGCTCGGCACAATGAGCGCCTATAGCCATCTCCACCTCATTGGGTTTGGCAAAATGAGCCTCCACGAGAGGTGTATTATCCTGACAGAAGATATCGATACGAGATGTATGTATGAAAGCGTCGCCGAATGAACGGGGCACATTGGGGTTGACTACGGCTATAACCGTCTTAGCGCACTCTATGGCCGCAAGAGTAGCATCGACAGACGTACCGAGCGACACATAACCGTGCTTGTCTACGGGAGACACCTGCACCATAGCCACATCGCAAGGCACGATCCCGGAACGATACAAACGTGAGGTCTCACCGAGGAAAATAGGTATATAATCGGCATAACCACTCTGAGTCACCTTACGCACATTGGCACCCACAAAAAACGAATCGAGCTGAAAAACGCCCTCCAACTCGGGATCCGCATAAGGAGCCGGCCCTTCGGTATGCAAGTGGTTGACATGAACGTTTTTGAACTCGCCGTTACGTCCGCGCTCTACCATCGCCTCTATAAGGATCCTCGGAGCACTGGCAACACTACTCAAATGCACATGGTCACCGCTCTTGATGCACTTAACAGCCTCTTGGGGCGACACGAATTTAATGGTTGGTGTCATATTACGTTGTTTAAATTATTATGATCGAAAAATATCGCTTATTATTTACAATTTAAACTGTTATGCGAAGATAAGGTAAATATTCGTATTTGCAAAAAGAGACTGCAAATTAATCGATAGTAATAGTATTCTTTCCCAATAATGGTTTTATTATTCCCATCCGTTAGATAACAAACACATTTACTACACACCCGTCCTATTTACACTCTCGCTTAGCCCGAGCCATCAAATACTCCCCACCTATTCAGCCCCTCGCTTCGTTCGAGCCATCACCCCCTTTCCACTCGACGGACCCCGAAGCGCAGCGGAGGGGCCGAGCGGGCCGGAGCCTCCCCCCAACGGAGGCCCGCTTACACGATTGGTTACCCACAGTATTTCACGCCTACTTTATATAAAATCATTTTCTTTAATGCTCCGCTTAAGCGGCCCCCCGCAGGCTCCGGCCCTTGTGAATCACTCCGACTCCACGCAAACAATCCACATCCCGCAAAAAAAGACCTTTTCATAAGGAATCCCTGTCTATGGCCCTCGCTACGCTCGTGCC
>CAJURV010000116.1 GCA_910588925.1 uncultured Rikenellaceae bacterium | reverse complement strand
GCCTTCTCGTTGAGGACAGGCGATAAAGATTTCGGCTTCTATCGCGACAAGCTCACGAAGTACACCAAGAGCGCGTTCGACAGTCTCGAAAACCTCAATCCCGGCAGCTTCACCCACCGGATAGAGCTTATTCCCGGCATGGGGCACCATATCGACTACAAACCCACCACACCGTGGCTCAGAAAATTCGATCGCAACCCTTATCCCAAGTTCGTGAGCTGGGAAAACTTCGAGATGGACGGTCTCTACAGGGACGGATTCTACAATATATATGTGAAGGAACGTTCCAACGACGACGATAAGACCAGAACGTATTACGAAATGTCTATCGACGGCAATAATATTGATCTCGAAGTAGACGAGGTGGCCTACAAAGCTACGGAGACAGACCCGCGTTGGGGTATAGAGCTTAGCTTCGAAAAGAGCTATGAACCCGCTACCAAAGGCAAGGTGGTGATATATCTCAATGACGAGCTCGTCGATTTGAGCAAGCCCGTGACCCTCACCGTAAACGGCAAGACGGCTTTCAGCGGTAAGGTTAAACTCGAGGTGGATAATATCGTCAACAGTTGCGCCGCCTTTTTCGATCCCGAAAGGCTCTATCCTGCAGCTATAGAGGTTGATATAGCCCGACTCAAGTAGCTTTTAAGCTCTTCTTATAATAAAAACACCGATGCGTTACGAGGCGTCGGTGTTTTTTTATCGCATATATAGGTGCAGGTCTTTAGGCTATGTTGATTCAACTTCTACGTCTAACAGGTTTGTGCATGTTTTAAAATCGTTGCTGTCCGATGAAAATTTCTGTCCGAGGTAAAGCGCGGCCCGGGCTTTATTTTCTGCCAGCCGCGTGAGGGCCGTTAGACACATTCCGTTTTTCAGCCCGCAGAATGAGTCTGGCGGGCCGCACCTCGCTGTGGGCAGAAACTCTCACCGCGGCGGAGGCCGCCTGTGAACGATTTAAACTATAAGTGTTATTCGCGAAAGGTGCATAATCGCCTCTTTCGGGCTTCCCTGCCGGTTCCTGTTTTGGTGGCGCGTAGGGAAGAAAAAAAGCCTTTTTTACTGTGAACTAAATAATGTGATTATGTGTGCTTCGGGCGTTTTTACCGGACAGTTGTATTTTTTCAGATGGGTGTCGGCGGGAAAATAGATAGTGTAACATTAAAACGATAGCCGACGATACTTACATGTATCGTCGGCTATCGAAAGATATGTGTCTGTTAAAGCGTAGACAAGTCTACCTCTATGGCGGCAGGATAGAGCCTTTCGGGGTCGAAGAATATGCCGCAACTGTTGATGAGGTGCTTGGTGTCGAGTCCGACATTGTCGTTGAACGCGGTCTTGCCGTTTACGGTGAGGGTCACGGGCTGTGCCATGTCTACGAGTTCGGGCGACAGATATACCGTTATCTTGCCTTTTGTGGCAGGAGTGTATGTCTTGGCGAATTTCATATCTATGCCGCTGTTGGTTTCCGTAGTCTGGTATTTTACGGTCTGTACGTTCAGTGTTATGGCGTTGCCTGTTATCGACATTTCGTAATAGCTGCGGCTGTTGGCGTCGTTGTTGGAGCGTTCGTTTACGTACAGGTTGTAGAAGCCGTCCCTGTAAAGTCCGTCCATTTCGAAGTTTTCCCAGCTTACTGTTTTGGGATACGGATCGCGTGTGTAATTTTTGAGCCACGGGGTGGTGGGGGAGTAGTCGATGCCGTGTCCCATACCGGGGATCAACTGTATGTTGTGCTCGAAACTGCCGGGGTTGGCACTCTGCAGTCTGTCGAATTCGTCCTTGGTGTATTGCGTCAATGTGTTGCGGAAAAATCCGTTGTCATTGGCGCCGGTACGGAGCGAGAAAGCCATGTTGCGGCAGTTCTCCACAGGTGCGTTTTTGAGCGGTTCGCCACCGGCCATAGGACCGGCACCGGCCAGATAGTCGGCATAGAACGACGCCAAACGCTGGCTTCCGTA
>CAJURV010000115.1 GCA_910588925.1 uncultured Rikenellaceae bacterium | reverse complement strand
TCGAATCGCTAACAATCCCGCACTGCGAAAGCTATGACTATCTGCCTTTTGCGGGGAGGACCGTTGTAACGGTCACCGGCGATACACCGACAATAAAAATAGTCCTAAGCCGCATCAACAGCGCCATTCGCATAGAGAACCGCAGCACAGACCGTGTAGAGCTTCTGAATGCTACGGTCAGCGGACTCCCGAGCCGAGGCAACATCTTCGACACCGGTACAGAAGCGGCGGGTGTCACATATTCGGAAAGTGCCGAAGCGGAGATAGACGCCGACGGTAATGCGGTGGTATATAGCTTCTTCGTGCCGGAAGAGCAGATGGCCGATGTAAAGATCGAGGCAGAGGCGAAAGTAAAAAATACTGCAAGCAATGGCGAGAATGCCACCGCCCTTGCCCCACTCTCGTTCATCGACCGTCTCGAAGCAGGCAAACAGGCCACGGCATTGATGGGCTACATAAATAACGACCTGAAAATAGGCAGCCCCGAGAACTGGGGCAATGCAGGCGAATACGAACTATCCGGCGGAGTTAAACTACGCATAATAGGCGGAGAGTTCTTTAACTACAACAATGCCAAGGCCCTGCGAGCCTACAGCGGCGGAAGTGAATTCGCATTCACCGTGAATGCCACGGAGGGCGTGGCATCGCTTAAGTCAGCGGATGGTTCGGCGGATTGGGTTACGATAGGCGACGGAGTGATAACCGTATCTCCGAATGACGGCGCCGCCGGACGCGAGTGCCGCGTAGCAGTGGTTGTCGGCGGCAACAATGTGGGAATGTTCTACATAGTTCAGGGCAGGCCTATCGCTTTCACGGGGCTTGACGGTACCGTCGTGGAGAACGACCGTGTAGTGATAGTGGGCGGACAGAGCACCGCGGCGAGTGTGGGGTTCGACATCTCGACCGAGGAGCTGGATGGCATGGAGATAGTGCCGGTGGGTAACGGAGAGAACGGCATTACCGTTACCGTAGACCGCAAGGCCAAGAGCGTAACGGCCACGTTCCTGCATCAGATAGACGCTTCGGAGGTGAGCGAAGAGGGCATAGAATTGCCGGTGGTGTTCAAAGACATAAATGGAGCGGTACACTCCACGCTGACATTCGTGCAACGTCCGGCGATAATCACGTTCGACCCTGAAAAATACAGAAGTTTGTCGTCACAGGGAGGTATCGTCACCGTCGCCGTTACGATAGAAGGAGGCACCCGTTGGGCTGTCAAGAGCATCGCTGACAAGAACGGTGGCTCGGTAAGTTCGTGGCTTACAAAGCTATCGCCCTCGAGCAGTGCTACGAGTGGAGGCAACTTCGAACTCGAGGTGGAGCAGAATGAGGGGAACAACAGCCGAACCGCATACGTGCGCATCGAGAGCCGCAACACCATATCCAAACCATACGCTATCACGCAGTTACCGTCATTCGGCATCAAGGCCATATCGGCCGAAACAAACTGGGATGCCGCGACAACCACGCTGAAAGCATACAGCAAAGGTAGCGAGTACAAGTTCTCGTTCGAGACCGAAAAGGCTATATCGGAAAATGTAGAGTTAGCTGTAGATTGCACCGGTGCGAACGGATTTACAGTCAGCGACATAACTCATGTATCCGGCAATATATACGCTTTCACTCTAACCGTTCCCGACAGCGACAATGCCGATAAGGAGGTAGCTAACGATATAATCATCACGGCCAATGACGGAGAGATGGGGAGGTTCACAGTATTACAGGCGTATAAACCGACCTTTGTCAGTGTAAATGAAGAGGTTTACGGTGGCGTCAAGAATCGTCCGGAACTTAAAAAGGCCACATATCGGGCTTCGGAGTGGGATATAAAGGACTTTACCTCGAGCAATGAGAAACTGGCGGTTACCAAGGTTTCGGATGAAGAGATAACTATAGCTTACGCAGAAACGCTCAAACATAACGATGCGGAGCAGGTGGCGACGGTTACGATGAGCCTGAAAGGGGGGAATAGCGTGACATACACCACTAAGCAGGCGCCGGTAGCGTTCACGATAAGCGATGCGGATATTCTCAAATTATACACCGTGAGTAAAA
>CAJURV010000114.1 GCA_910588925.1 uncultured Rikenellaceae bacterium | reverse complement strand
TTTTACTCACGGTGTATAATTTGAGAATATCCGCATCGCTTATCGTGAACGCTACAGGCGCCTGTTTAGTGGTATATGTCACGCTATTCCCTCCTTTCAGATTCATCGTAACCGTCGCCACCTGCTCCGCATCGTTATGTTTCAACGTTTCGGCATAGCTGATCTCTATCTCCGAAGACGACTTCTTTGTTACCGCCAGTTTCTCATTGCTCGATGTGAAATCCTTTATATCCCACTCCGAAGCCCGATATGTGGCTTTTTTAAGTTCCGGACGATTCTTGACACCGCCGTAAACCTCTTCATTTACACTGACAAATGTAGGTTTATACGCCTGCAATACTGTGAACCTCCCCATCTCTCCGTCGTTGGCCGTGATGATTATATCGTTAGCGACCTCCTTATCGGCATTGTCGCTGTCGGGAACGGTTAGAGTGAAAGCGTATATATTGCCGGATACATGAGTTATGTCGCTGACTGTAAATCCGTTCGCACCGGTGCAATCTACAGCTAACTCTACATTTTCCGATATAGCCTTTTCGGTCTCGAACGAGAACTTGTACTCGCTACCTTTGCTGTATGCTTTCAGCGTGGTTGTCGCGGCATCCCAGTTTGTTTCGGCCGATATGGCCTTGATGCCGAATGACGGTAACTGCGTGATAGCGTATGGTTTGGATATGGTGTTGCGGCTCTCGATGCGCACGTATGCGGTTCGGCTGTTGTTCCCCTCATTCTGCTCCACCTCGAGTTCGAAGTTGCCTCCACTCGTAGCACTGCTCGAGGGCGATAGCTTTGTAAGCCACGAACTTACCGAGCCACCGTTCTTGTCAGCGATGCTCTTGACAGCCCAACGGGTGCCTCCTTCTATCGTAACGGCGACGGTGACGATACCTCCCTGTGACGACAAACTTCTGTATTTTTCAGGGTCGAACGTGATTATCGCCGGACGTTGCACGAATGTCAGCGTGGAGTGTACCGCTCCATTTATGTCTTTGAACACCACCGGCAATTCTATGCCCTCTTCGCTCACCTCCGAAGCGTCTATCTGATGCAGGAACGTGGCCGTTACGCTCTTGGCCTTGCGGTCTACGGTAACGGTAATGCCGTTCTCTCCGTTACCCACCGGCACTATCTCCATGCCATCCAGCTCCTCGGTCGAGATGTCGAACCCCACACTCGCCGCGGTGCTCTGTCCGCCCACTATCACTACACGGTCGTTCTCCACGACGGTACCGTCAAGCCCCGTGAAAGCGATAGGCCTGCCCTG
This sequence comes from uncultured Rikenellaceae bacterium, assembly GCA_910588925.1. Lineage (GTDB taxonomy): Bacteria > Bacteroidota > Bacteroidia > Bacteroidales > Rikenellaceae > CASDZP01. The sequence continues at coordinate 791 of CAJURV010000114.1, read as the reverse complement.
AACAATATAGAACATTCCTACATTGTTACCACCGACAACCACTGCTATGCGGCACTCGCGTCCGACAGTGCCGTCATTCGGCGAGACGGTTATCACTCCGTCGCCTATCGTAACCCAATCTACCGAACCATCCGCTGACTTAAGCGATGCCACACCCTCCGTGGCATTCACAGTGAATGCGAATTCACTCCCGCCGCTGTAGGCTCGCAGGGCCTTGGCATTGTTGTAGTTAAAGAATTCTCCGCCTATTATGCGTAGTTTTACTCCGCCGGAGAGTTCGTATTCGCCTACATTGCCCCAGTTCTCGGGGCTGCCTATTTTCAGGTCGTTATTAATGTAGCCCATCAATGCTGTGGCCTGTTTGCCTGCTTCGAGACGGTCGATGAACGAGAGTGGGGCAAGGGCGGTGGCATTCTCGCCATTGCTTGCAGTATTTTTTACTTTCGCCTCTGCCTCGATCTTTACATCGGCCATCTGCTCTTCCGGCACGAAGAAGCTATATACCACCGCATTACCGTCGGCGTCTATCTCCGCTTCGGCACTTTCCGAATATGTGACACCCGCCGCTTCTGTACCGGTGTCGAAGATGTTGCCTCGGCTCGGGAGCCCGCTGACCGTAGCATTCAGAAGCTCCACACGGTCTGTGCTGCGGTTTTCTATGCGAATGGCGCTGTTGATACGGCTTAGAACTATCTTTATAGTCGGCGTATCGCCGGTGACCGTTACAACGGTCTTTCCCGCAAAAGGCAGATAGTCATAGCTTTCGCAGTGCGGGATTGTTAGCGATTCGA
>CAJURV010000113.1 GCA_910588925.1 uncultured Rikenellaceae bacterium | reverse complement strand
ATTACTGCACTGTAATTTGTATGCTGTTTTTGCAGTTCGGTTTTGAAATTACAAAAAAGGGGTGTCGATGTTAGGGGGTGATACGGACAAAATTCGAAAACGCGCCGAAATTCGAGATTAATTTAGTACATTTGTCACTCAAACTTCTACTTCTTATATGCAAGAAAAGATACTTATTCTCGATTTCGGGTCTCAGTACACGCAACTCATTGCGCGTCGCGTGCGCGAGCAGAACGTATATTGCGAGATACATCCGTTTCACAAGATCCCGCCCATCGACTCGTCGGTGAAGGGTATAATTCTCTCCGGCAGCCCTTTCTCGGTGCGCGATTCAGACGCTCCGCAGATCGACCTCTCGGAGCTCAAAGGCATGTTGCCTATATTGGGGGTATGTTACGGAGCACAATATCTCTCTTACCGTTTCGGCGGCGAGGTCAAGCCGTCGGCATCCCGTGAGTACGGTCGTGCGGCTATGAATGTCCTCGACAAGGACAACCAGTTGCTGTCGGGTCTCAGCGATAAGAGTCAGGTGTGGATGTCTCACGGCGACACTATCACGTCCATCCCGTCGCACTATCGCATAATAGCCAACACCGATAACATTCCTGTGGCGGCTTTCCAGATAGAGGGCGAGCCTACATGGGGCATACAGTTCCATCCCGAGGTGTACCATTCTGTGGAGGGCAGCCGCATATTGTCCAACTTCGTCAAAAACATCTGCGGATGCAAGGGCGACTGGACCCCGGCCTCTTTCATAGAGAGCACCGTTGCTTCTCTGCGTGAACAGTTAGGCGACGACCGTGTTATACTCGGTCTGTCTGGCGGTGTCGATTCGTCAGTGGCCGCGCAGCTTCTTAACTTGGCTATAGGCGATCGTTTGACATGTATATTCGTCGATACCGGGTTACTCCGCAAAAATGAGTACGAGGATGTCGTAGGCCTGTATAAGCAAATGGGTCTCAATGTCGTGGCCGTTAAAGCCGGGGATAAGTTTCTCAGCGATCTCAAGGGTGTCACCGATCCCGAGGCCAAACGCAAGATCATAGGCCGCGATTTCATAGAGGTGTTCGATGCCGAGGCTCAGAAGATAAAGGACGCCCGCTGGTTGGCGCAGGGAACCATCTATCCAGATGTCGTGGAGTCGGCGTCGGTGGCGGGTCCGGCAGCTACCATCAAGTCGCACCATAACGTGGGTGGTCTGCCCGAGAAGATGAATCTCAAGATAGTGGAGCCGCTCCGATTGCTCTTCAAAGACGAGGTACGTCGCATAGGACGTCAGCTTAATATGCCGTCGTTTATGATCGACCGTCACCCCTTCCCCGGTCCCGGTCTCGGGATTCGCATATTGGGCGAGGTGACCGCCGAAAAGGTGGCCATATTGCAAGAGGCCGATCATATATTTATGAAAGGGCTTCGCGACAACGGTCTGTACGATAAGGTGTGGCAGGCAGGCGTCATGTTGTTGCCCGTGCAGAGCGTAGGCGTCATGGGCGACGAGAGGACTTACGAGAGTTGCGTAGCTCTCCGCGCCGTAACATCCACCGACGGTATGACCGCCGACTGGGCTCATCTTCCGTACGAATTTCTGGCTAACGTCTCTAACGAGATCATCAATAAAGTGCGCGGCATTAACCGCGTAGTTTACGATATAAGCTCTAAACCGCCCGCAACGATCGAGTGGGAGTAAAAATCAGGGGCCTTGTTTCAAAATGCAAACAAGGCCCCTTGATTTTTATTGTTGCTGATTAGCTTTTACGAGTGCTTTTGGCGGCCTTTCGGGGAGTTACTTTTGCCACTCGACAAAAGGAGACGTTTTTCGACAAGCAGAGTACAATGAAACGAAGTTTCGATTGCCGAAGCGAGAAAACGACTGCCGTAGGCGAACTAGAAACGAAGGGCATATCCTCTTTTTTAAGCATTGACGTGCGGTGAAGTTAAGGAGATATGTGCGGGCACTTTATGTTTTGGGATCGAGTGGGGTAAAAATATTACCTTTACGGCATGAAAACCAAGATAACTATATATACCGACGGTTCGTCGCGTGGGAATCCGGGTCCGGGAGGTTATGGAGTAGTTCTGCAGTCGGGACCTTACTATAAGGAGCTTTCGGCCGGTTATCGCCTTACTACCAACAACCGCATGGAGCTATTGGCAGTGATAACGGCTTTAGAGACGGTAAAGGTAGCGGATGCCGATATAACGGTCTATTCCGACTCTAAATACGTGATAGACTCCATAACTAAAGGATGGGTTTTCGGTTGGCTCCGAAAAGGGTTCAAGGATAAGAAAAACAGGGATCTGTGGATGCGTTACCTGCCTTTGCACAAGAGGTTCGCTCCCACATACGTGTGGGTGAAAGGCCATGCCTCGGTGCCGCTTAACGAGAGGTGCGACGTTTTGGCTACCACGGCGGCCGACGGACACAATCTGCTTACTGACGAGGGTTACGAAAACGAAACAGTCAGTGGTATGGAAGGGTTGGATGTATAATGTTTCTGTGTGCTATATGGAGATTCACTTTTTGTCGATAATGTAGCTTATTTACTGTATGTGTATTCACTTTTAAGTGAATATGTTCGTCGGATGGGATTTGTCGGCGAGACGGAAAAGATACCATAACGCTTCCCGAAAATATGTGCATTAGATAAAACCTGCTCTTGCGGGGCGAGAGACCCGCTCTGCGAGAGTACATGCACTTAACCGAAACTGTTCCCGCAGCACGAGGTGCCGCTCCGCAATAGTCACCACGAATTAACTTAACAGAGGTTGGGAAAACCGCTGGCGAGCAAATAACTATCACTCCACACCCGAAAGCATGCGCATTAACCGCAAATCGCAGGCATGCTTATCCAAGTACACAACCCTAGACCGCAGGGCGCCGAAGTTTTTTAGACCTCAAAAATCGTCGATCGCGGTCGTGTGCCTCGGAGCGTACTCGATGTACGTGAGGATGGCTCACGAACGGGATCGGCGATTTTTGTGGCTAAAAAGCGACGGAAGCAGCCCCACGTTAACTG
>CAJURV010000112.1 GCA_910588925.1 uncultured Rikenellaceae bacterium | reverse complement strand
TCGCGGTGGGCAGAAATTTCCCCCATCGGAGGCCCGCTTACACGGTTGGTTATTTATAGTATTTCCCGCTTATTGCACATTCGTTTACCCTCTCTGCCCGCCGCGAGGCGCGGTCCCCCGCAGGCTCCGTCCCTTGTGACATCCGGCAAGGTATCGCTAAAAGCACCCTTGCTACACGATATACAAAGGAATACGTCTATCACATCCGAGGAAGTTCAGCTAATGCGCATACCATCAGACTAAAAAGAAATTCATCGTCCCGCCAACTACAAACGCCGCAAAGCGTACTCCCAACAACAAAAGTCCGAGCGAAACGAGAGCTATAAAACTCGTCCCTTTTTTAAAATCCGAAAAAACAAAGGAGATGCAAGCCCTCGCGGTGGGCAGCTTATTTTACATCCCACGACCATCTCTGCCAACCGCAAGGTCGCCCACTTTATAACACAAGGAAATAAATCACAACAAAACGATACGTTCATTCATCCCGAATAACCTAAAAAAGGCCCGGTAGCCCCTACGTTCGCTTTAATGCAGACGTTTTCCCGCCTCGACATAATCAAATTCCATTTGCTTATGCCATCGGCTTATCGAAAACATTCGTTAAGAAAAGGTACTATTCCCCTCCGTAAACAGCCTCCTCCCCGAGCGCCTCCTCTATACGCAGGAGCTGATTATACTTGGCCATACGATCGGAGCGACTTAAAGAACCCGTCTTTATCTGCCCCGACGATGTAGCCACGGCTATGTCGGCAATGATAGTGTCCTCGGTCTCGCCAGAACGGTGTGAGGTGATAGTGGTGTAACCGGCGCATTGTGCCATAGTTATGGCGTCAAGAGTCTCCGTGAGAGTCCCTATCTGATTCACTTTTATGAGTATGGAGTTGGCACATCCCGTCTCGATGCCCTCACGCAGGAAGTCGACATTGGTGACGAAGAGGTCATCACCCACCAGTTGCACCCTGTCGCCTATTCTGTCGGTGAGCAAACGCCAGCCGTCCCAGTCGTTCTCGGCCATACCGTCCTCTATAGAGTCTATGGGGAACTGCGACACCAACTGTTCGAGATAGTCGACCTGTTCGCTAGCGTTAAGCACAAGTCCCTTATCGCCCTCGAAAACGGTGTAATCATAGCATCCGTCGCGATAAAACTCCGACGATGCGCAATCGAGCCCTATTGATATCTGACCTCCCTCGCTCTTGCGTCCCGGTTTATATCCTGCCTTTTCCACCGCCTCCACTATCATGGAGAGAGCATCCTCGGTGCCGTCCAAAACAGGCGCGAAACCACCCTCGTCACCCACAGCCGTAGAGAGACCGCGAGCATGTATAAGCCCCTTGAGTGCATGAAACACCTCTGCACCCATACGCAAAGCCTCACGGAAGCTACCGGCCCCCACGGGACGTATCATAAACTCCTGAAAAGCGATCGGTGCATCCGAATGCGAACCGCCGTTTATAATGTTCATCATAGGAACAGGCAACACCTTAGCATTCACCCCACCAAGATAACGCCACACCGGCAACCCCAAAGAGTCTGCTGCGGCCGCGGCTACAGCGAGCGATACCCCGAGAATGGCATTGGCGCCGAGATTACTTTTGGTTTTAGTGCCGTCCAAATCGAGCATCATACGGTCTATACCGATCTGATCGAAAACATCGAGCCCCACCACTCTGTCGGCTATTCTGCCGTTAACATTAGACACGGCTTTCAATACGCCTTTACCTCCGTATCTGTTCTTGTCGCCGTCGCGAAGTTCCAACGCTTCATGTTCGCCTGTCGAGGCTCCTGACGGTACGGCTGCACGTCCGAAAGCACCGCTCTGAGTACGTACCTCCACCTCTACTGTAGGATTGCCGCGCGAATCGAGAATCTCCCGACCATGCACGCCTATTATCGAATCTTTTATCATAACGAATAATTTTATTTTTTTAAACCATTCGCAAGAATCGAACCAAAAAGAAAAGGCCATAATCCCTAGCAAATTATGGCCCGGCAGACAACGATAAAGATTACCGTGTCGCCGATGAAAAACATTTCCGAAACACGTCCATCACTCCTATCGCCTATAAAAGCAGACACACCCGGCAATCACACATACAATAAATATTTTCCGATACATGATTTAGTTAAACCTTACGACGACGTCTTAAGACAGCAACCGTTTAACCACAAAAAGAAACGTGGATCATACTTACTTCACGGTAGGTACGACCAAGCACCCCAACAAACATAAGCACAACCCACGCCATACGGCGCAGGCATTCAGTGTGCCTATTGCTGTTTGTCGTAATTTTGGTCGTTTTACTGTGAAATGCAATAGCCTAAATGCCATCAAAAAACGCACCGCCTATTCGACGATACGATACAAAGATATTAATTTATCTTACAATTTTCACTATTTTATAATAACAAGCGAAGCAGATCCCCAGTAAATGTGAAGATACCATAGCGGAATGGGGATTGCGAACCCTTTATATATGATATTTCAGCTTAGTGATTTCGGGTTCAGCAATGTATTGCATGGCGGCACAAGGGACGGAGCCTGCGGGGGACCGCCCAATCATAAAGTTTGAGGAAGTGGTCGGATGGAAAGTAAGCTGAAAGGTTCTATGGTTGCTAGAACTTACGCGGGCCTCCGTTTGGGGAGGCTCCGGCCCGCTCATCCCTCGTGCCTAGGGATTTAACGGCGGAATTGTGTTTGATTGCTCTCGCTTCGCTCGGGCTTCTGCCTGTGCGGATACGCCTTACGGCGTTTTGGTTAGTTGTTGTTAGGCGGCGTTCTGTGCCTTGTCTTTCGCGGTTGTGTTTAGTGTAGTTGGAAGTTTGTGTTTTTTCGGTATTAGAGGTTGCTTGTTTCTGTTGGGGATGTTTTTGTATTGCTCGTGCGGGTGCATCCCCTTCGGGGACGCGTTAGGGATTTTATAGGTTCGGGTCGTACGGGGAGGAAGTTTTCGTGGAGTTTAGGAAGTACGCGATCTCTGAACGCATGAATTGTCGGTTTGTGTGCGCGGGTGTCTGTTGCTGTGGGGCTGCTTCCGTCGCTTTTTAGCCACAAAAATCGCCGATCCCGTTCGTG
>CAJURV010000111.1 GCA_910588925.1 uncultured Rikenellaceae bacterium | reverse complement strand
GAAGAGGCTGTGCCTCCGGCGATTTTTGTGGCTAAAAAGCGACGGAAGCAGCCCCTCGTTAACCGACACTCACGCACACAAACCGACAATTCATGCGTTCAGAGATCGCGTACTTCCTAAACTCTCCGAAAACTTCCTCCCCGTACGACCCGAACCTATAAAATCCCTAACGCGTCCCCGAAGGGGATGCAGCCACAGTAGCAATACAAAAACGTCCCCAACAAAAACAAACGAGATTAAAGCGGAAACGCTAATAAACTTCCAACTACACTAAACACAACAGTAAAAGACAAAGCCCAGAAAGTTACCCAACAACGACTAATAAAGAACGCCGCAAGGCGTATTCCCAACAGCAAAATTCCGAGCGAAGCGAGTAGAGTAAATATGAATGAGTAAACTCAAACACGCTGCAAGGCGTACTCACGTTATCAAAAGCCCGAGCGAAGCGAGGGCAATCAAACACGGTTCCGCCGTTAAATCCCGAGACACGAGGGATGAGCGGGCCGGAGCCTCCCCCCCCAACGGAGGCCCGCTTATACGGTTGGTTATTTATAGTATTTATCGCTTCTTGCATATTTGGTTACCCTCTCTGCCCGCCGCTAGGCGCGGTCCCCCGCAGGCTCCGGCCCTGTGACGCCGAAAAAGGTACCGCTAAAAACAATCTCACCACACGGCACATACAAGGACATCCAGATAAGTAACATCATCAAGACGCTGTGTTTCCATCAATAATAAAAGACAAGCTCCTGTGTAATCTATCAAAAAGCGGCATTACCTATTCTCACCCAATCATGAAAAAACAAGCGACACATAAACACTGACTATAATTTATGCAAAATGCCCGGTTAACATTCCGGGCACATTACATAAACACCTATCGACTAATCGGAAGCTATTTATGAAGTCTATCGTACTCCTCGTCGGTCACCGGTTCGAACCACTGAGTGGAGGTACTCTCGCCGGGAACCTCTATCGCCAAATGAGCGAACCAACTACCAGAAGCCGCACCGTGCCAATGTCTCACGCCGACCGGAATGTGAACTACAGTACCGGGAAGAATCTCCACGGCAGGCTTCCCCTCTTCCTGATACCAACCGCGACCAGCCACACCCACCAACATCTGCCCGCCACCTTTAACGGCATTGTGTATGTGCCAATTATTACGACAACGCGGTTCGAAAGTGACGTTAAACACACTCACTTGTTCACGAGAGATCGGAGCGAGGTAACTATTACCGGTAAAATACTCGGCGTATGCCGTGTTAGGCTCGCCTATCGGAAATATCATACCTCGCTGAAACGCGGCCTTGGCGTCTTCGCCTGCAGTATCTTCGGACCACACCTCCTTGGCTAAGCGAAAAGCGGCCCATGCCTTAGGCCACCCCGCATAAAAACCGATGTGTGTGATTATCTCGGCGATCTCAGTGCGCGTGATACCGTTATTCTTGGCCGACTGAAGATGATAGGTCAAAGAGCTGTCCGTTATACCCTGACTGATAAGAGATGTAATGGTGACGATACTGCGGTCGCGGAGACCGAGCCGGTCGGTGCGGCTCCATACCTCGCCGAAGAGCACATCGTCGTTGAGTTGAGCGAATTTAGGCGCGAACTCTCCTAACTGATCGCGTCCTGCCGTCTGTACTGTTTTTTTCTGTGCCATAACATTGATTGTAAGTATGCCGAATAGCGCGAACAAAAAAAGTCTATTCATAACTGATCCATTTTAACAAAACAAAGTTACAGCATCACTCAAAAACAGACTTAACTAAAAAGGGTATTTCTTACCTTTTTTACGGATCTTACTATCCAAAGCGCAACCGCAACCATCATCGCCTCGCCGAGACGCAACCGTACTTTCTGCCACGCCGTCAACTTATTGACCTCGACTGTCTCGACAACCGTATCCGAAGTGCGATGCTCCTCGTAACGGTCTTTGAGTCGGGCATATATCTTAAAGGAATCGACCTGCGTTTTGGCAGTGAGTATGTTATCGACCATAGTGATAGCAGGTGGACTTATCCTGTCGCCGGCCCGGTAGTCGAGAAGCTCGGATAGCCTCGCCCGTCCGAGACTGTCGCACTCTATCAACGCCCGCACCAGCGAACTGTCCGGCGACAATTCTATCACCGTGTCGCGCACGGTCTCACGCACTACCACGCTATCGCTCATACTCCGCGTCACCGTCTTCACCGGAGCGCACCCTAAGGCCATAACGACCGCCACTATCGACACTCTTCTCATAACGGCAGATAACATGTTTTCCCTCCGCGCCTAACCGAACGCAACACCTGATGTCTGTTATCCCGGGCCTTAAGCGACACATGTATCCAATCGGGCGAGCGATCGTCGCCAAACTCCCATATAAGTTGGTCGAACTCAAGATGTCCCCTCACATAGTCGAATAGCTCCCGATTGGTGCATCCGCCATAAACATCGGCATCTATATCCATAGCCTCGCCGCGAGTATGTTGCGACGAAGCACTACCGCCCACAGCACGGTTAACCACTACGGAGCGATAAAACGACGTCACCGCAAGAGGTCCTTTGGACACCTCACGTCTCAACGGCTCGAACACCCTCTCGGCTACCCTCCTCATATTTGTCAGATGGCTCTGCGACGGACTGTTATCCAGTCCCAGCCTATCGGCGGCACGACTCCTGACAGCCTCGCCGTAATCGACATTCTCGGAAATAAAAACAGACATAATAAAACTAAATTGCATCGCAAAATAAATCCTCTGGCACCCATTTCCCATGAAATTTTCATAACACACGTTACGATCAGTCTCTTATTGCGGAGCACTGATTATAACCGACTTCGACATATAATCATTCTAACGGTCGGTACACATTAGAATGAACCACGCCGGAGGTTGTTTAGGTCGTTATTAAACACTACTTTTTAGTAAAATATAATGTGCTTTTGCGATTATCTGCCAGGCGGCACAAGGGACGGAGCCTGCGGGGGACCGCGCCTCGCGGCGGGCGGAGAAGATAGCTGGGTGTAAAATAAGCGGAACAGGTCTATAATTGCTGTAATTTACGCGGGCCTCCGTTGGGGGAGGCTCCGGCCCGCTCATCCCTCGTGCCTCGGGATTTAACGGCGGAATTGGGTTTGATTGCCCTCGCTTCGCTCGGGCGTG
>CAJURV010000110.1 GCA_910588925.1 uncultured Rikenellaceae bacterium | reverse complement strand
AACTTCGCTTCGCGCACTTTTTCTCGCCTCGGCAATCGAAACTTCGTTTCATTGCTCTCGGCTTACCGAAAAAGTTCGGCGCCCTGCGGTCTGCGATTGTGTACGAGGGCAAGTATGCCTGCGACTTGCGGTTAATGCGCATATCGTTAAGCTCCAATGTTTTTCTCGTCTCGCCTGCGGCTATTCCAACCTCTGTTCAGTTAATCCGTTGTGGTTATCGCGGGGCGGCACCTCGTGCCGCATAAGTGGCTTCAGCTAATGCGCATACCTTTAGTTCGTTTTGTAGCATCTTATCGTCTCGCCACGGATAACGAATACCTGACTTTTGTCTTGGAAATGTAATAGTCGAATGCGACATACTCGTGTCGCAAGATATATATGAAGTGCTCACCATTATTCCCTAGGCATCACTGAATATCACGCACATCAAAAGGGGCTGTGCCCCCTCGTTTTTGGTTCGCCTGCGGCAGTCGTTTTCTCGCCTCGGCAATCGAAACTTCGTTTCATTGCTCTCGGCTTGTCGAAAACGTGTTCTTTTGTCGAGTGACAAAAGTAACTCTCCATGAAATGGCCCGCCGGGAGGCATCTATTACACCTATCCGCAAATAGTTTCGATATCCATAATGGCAGAGGGCGACACTGATTAGGTGTCGCCCTCTGCCATTATGGATATCGAAACTATTTGCGGATAGCAGCCACGCCGGGGAGTTCCGCGCCTTCGATGTATTCGAGGAGGGCGCCGCCGCCGGTTGAGTTGTAGCTTACTTTGTCTGCCATTTTGAATTTGTTGATGCAGGCTACCGAGTCGCCGCCGCCTATGAGCGAGAATGCGCCTTTGGCGGTTGCCACTGCTATGGCGTCGGCCACGGCTTTAGAGCCGGCAGCGAAGTTGTCCATTTCGAACACGCCCATGGGGCCGTTCCAAAGGATGGTCTTACAGCCTTCGATTATCTCGGCGAACTTCTTGCGCGATTCGGGACCTATGTCGACACCTTCCCAGCCGTCGGGTATGTCGTTAGAGGGGCATATCTTGGTGGGGGCGTCGTTCTTGAACTCGGGTACGCAAACGGCATCTTCGGCCATTACGAGTTGTACACCCATCTCTTTGGCTTTGGCTATCATGCGCAGAGCCGTGTCGAACTGGTCTTTCTCGCACATGGAGTTGCCGACCTTGCCTCCGAGGGCCGCCTGAATGGTGTAGGTCATGCCGCCGGCTACGATGAGGATGTCTACCTTAGAGAAGAGTTTCTCGATAATAGAGATCTTGGTAGAGACCTTGGCGCCGCCGAGGATGGCTATAAAGGGGCGTTCGGGAGATTCGAGCACTTTGTCGATGGCTTTGAGCTCACCCTCCATTACATAACCGAACATCTTGTCGTTAGGGAAGAACTTGGCTATGATGGTGGTAGAGGCATGTGCGCGGTGAGCGGTGCCGAAAGCGTCGTTGATGTAGCAGTCGGCCAGTCTGGATAGCTTCTGTGCGAACTCCTCGTTACCCTTCTCCTCTTCTTTGTAGAAACGGAGATTTTCGAGCAGGAGCACCTGTCCGGGCTTGAGGGCTGCGGCTTTCTCCACGGCCTGTGAGCCTATGCAGTCGTCTGCGAAGTCGACTTTGACACCGAGGTTTTTCTCAAGAGCGGATATGATGTGACGAAGCGAGTATTTATCGGTAGGACCCTCTTTGGGACGTCCCAAGTGCGACATGAGTATGACCGAGCCGCCGCCGGCAAGCACCTTTTTTATAGTGGGGATGGCCGCACGGATACGGGTGTCGTCGGTGACATTGAAGTTTTCATCCAAAGGAACGTTGAAATCGACACGTATAATCGCACGTTTACCTTTGAAATCGTAAGTTTCGATTGATGCCATGGTAATTAATCGTTATATGTTAATAATCTGTTTTTCAAATAACAATGTCACAAATATACATTTTTTTATTTAATTTGCGGATTTCGGAGTACTCTTTTTGACAATGAGCGAAACATACAAAAGCCGGGCTATCGTGCTTCATACCATAAAATATGGCGATAACGGTCACATAGTGCATCTTTACACCGAGGCTTTGGGGCGTCGCAGCTATTATGTGGGCGGATTGCGCAACGGACGTCTCACCGTAGGGCGCAACAAGATAGCTCTGCAGCCGTTGACGGTCGTCGATATAGTGGGGTATCCCGGTCAGAGGAGCGATCTGCATCGTTTGAGGGAGGCCTCTACGCCCTATCTGCTCGCCTCGTTACCGTTCGACGTGCGTAAATCTGCCATAGCTCTGTTCATGGCCGAGACCGTCTATCGCATAGTGCGTGAGGAGGGGCCCAATCCGCTCTTCTTCGACTTCTTCGAGGGGGCGGTAAAGGCTCTCGACGAGGCGACCGACGGCGTGGCTAACTTTCATATATACTTTCTGTTGGAGATGACTCGTTTTATGGGTTATTATCCCTCGGACAACTATTCGCCCGGGGCTTTTTTCGATCTGTCGCGCGGGGAGTTCGTGGTGATAAAGCCGCACGATCCGGATGTTTATATGGATCGGCGCGAGAGTGAGATTTTGGCCTCTTTCATAGGCAGGTCGCTCGGGGAGGTGTTATGTATTGCCATGGGGCGGGCCGAAAGGGTCGCTTTGCTCGGAGGCTTGATACGGTTTCTCTCTTATCATCACGATTCCGCCTATAAGATATCTTCTATTAAGATTCTCGGGGAGATATTCTAGGGGGTGCGGTTCATTAGTATTGCTATGTGTATTATACGCACTTGTGTATTTGTCTATAATTAGGTTAAGCGGTATCTTGCCCGTCGTCATAGGGCCATAGCCTGCGGGGGACCGCGCCTCGCGGCGGGCGGAGAGATAGCCGGGTATAAAATAAGCGGAAGTGGTCTATGACTGCTGGAACTTACGCGGGCCTACGTTGGGTGAAATTTATGCCCGCCGCGAGGTGCGGTCCGCTCATCCCTCGTCCCTCGGGATTTAACGGCGGAATTTGTGTTTGATGCCTCTCGCTTCGCTCGGGCTTTCTGCTTATGCGGGTACGCCTTACGGCGTGTTTGAGTCAGCTTGTTCGTATTTATGACCCTCGCTTCGCTCGTAATTTTGCTGTTGGGAATACGCCTTGCGGCGTTTTGGTCGATCGTTGTTAGGGGGCTTTCTTTGCCTTGTCTTTTGCAGTTGTATTTAGTGTAGTTGGAAATTTATTAGCGTTTCTGCTTAAGTCTCGTTTGTTTTTGTTGGGTGCGTTTTTGTATTGCTCGCGTGGATGCATCCCCTTCGGGGACGCGTTAGGGATTTTATAGGTTCGGGTCGTACGGGGAGGAAGTTTTCGTGGAGTTTGGGAAGTACGCGATCTCTGAACGCATGAATTGTCGGTTTGTGTGCGCGAGATTCGGTTAACGAGGGGCTGCTTCCGTCGCTTTTTAGCCACAAAAATCGCCGATCC
>CAJURV010000109.1 GCA_910588925.1 uncultured Rikenellaceae bacterium | reverse complement strand
GGGATCGGCGATTTTTGTGGCTAAAAAGCGACGGAAACAGCCCCACGTTAACTGATACCCGCGCACACAACCCGACAATTCATGCGTTCAGAGATCGCGTACATAACCGAATATCACGAAAACTTCCTCCACGTACGACCCTAACCTATAAAATCCCTAAGCGTCCCCGAAGGGGATGCACCCACACGAGCAATACAAAAACGTCGTAAGAGGCGTACATGCCCGAGCGAAGCGAGAGGCAATCAAACACAATTCCGCCGTTAAATCCCGAGGAACGAGGGATGAGCGGGCCGGAGCCTCCCCCAACGGAGGCCCGCGTAAATTCCATCAATCATACAACCTTTCCGCTTAAATCACTTCCGAGAATCTAAAGAACGTCACGCTTAAGCGGTCCCCCGCAGGCTCCGTCCCTGTGATGCCAGGCAAGATACCATTAACATTTATATAAGTAAAAGTGTCTATCCCATCCAAACATAAAGGCGAGGTTAATGCGCATATCATAAAGCTAAAAATAAAGTCACCGTCTCGCAACCGCCTAACAGCTATAATAAAACAATTCGTCTCGAACGAAGTGAAGCAATCAAACACAAATTCCACTTAATGATCCAGGGAGAGTGAACCATATGGGCCGCACTTAGCAATGAGCAGAAGTTCTCCCCATCGGAGGCCCGCGTAAGTTCCAGCAATCATACAACCTTTCCGCTTAAATCACTTCCGAGAACCTAAAGAGCGTCACGCAAGGCGCGGTCCCCCGCAGGCTCCGTCCCCCTTGTGATGTTAGGCAATATAACGCCAAAAGCACGACTAATCACTCTACATAGAAATTGTGCACCCTATCCGTACGAATCCGTCTATTTCCCGCTTTCATATTGTATTTTAACAAATTGATACTAAATCCTCGGTTTTATTTTCATTTTAAAATATAAAATTATATCTTTGTTTTGTGGAATGACACTCATCCACCGCAATAACAGTGGGAGGGGTCCGATCCAACCGTCCGATTTTCAACGTTTACCGTTGTGATCGGAGCGGTTCGAGACGATTATTACTATAACAATATAAAGGTTAACACCATGTATTCGGAAATTAAAAATCATTTGACAGCTGAGCTTCAGTCGATAAAAGAAGCCGGTCTTTACAAAAACGAAAGAATAATAACCTCGCCCCAGCGTGCCGACATCCAAGTCGGAGGCAACAAAGAGGTGCTCAACTTCTGCGCGAACAACTATCTGGGCCTTTCAGACCATCCCCGTCTCATAGAGGCTGCCAAGAAAATGATGGATGCCCGCGGCTACGGCATGTCGTCGGTACGTTTCATCTGCGGCACACAGGATATACATAAGGAGCTCGAAAAGAGCATAGCCGACTACTTCGGCACCGAGGACACCATTCTCTACGCCGCATGTTTCGACGCTAACGGCGGTGTGTTCGAACCACTGCTCACCGAACAGGACGCTATCATCTCCGACTCGCTCAACCACGCCTCTATCATCGACGGCGTACGTCTCTGCAAGGCTAAACGTTACCGTTATGCCAACGCCGACATGGCCGAACTCGAAGAATGCCTCAAGCTGGCGCAGGCTCAGCGTTTCCGCATCATAGTCACCGACGGCGTGTTCTCTATGGACGGCAACGTGGCTCCTATGGACAAGATCGTGGCACTGGCCGAAAAATACGACGCTATGGTCATGGTAGACGAATGTCACTCTGCCGGTGTGGTAGGCAAGAGAGGCCGTGGCGTTACCGAGCTTTACGACCTGCGCGGTAAGGTAGAGATCATAACCGGCACCCTAGGCAAAGCGTTCGGCGGCGCTATCGGCGGCTTCACCACCGGTAAGAAGGAGATCATAGACATGCTCCGTCAGCGTTCACGCCCCTATCTCTTCTCCAACTCCGTTCCTCCCGCAGTGGTAGGCGCTTCGCTCGAAGTGTTCAAGATGCTCGGCGAGTCGGACGCGCTTCATAACAAACTCGTAGGCAATGTGGAATATTTCCGCGAAAAGATGATCGCGGCAGGTTTCGACATCAAACCCACCCAATCGGCTATATGCGCCGTGATGCTCTACGACGCCAAGCTGTCGCAGGATTTCGCAGCCAAACTGCTCGACGAAGGCATATATGTAACCGGATTCTACTATCCCGTAGTGCCTAAGGATCAGGCTCGCATCCGCGTTCAGGTATCCGCCGGCCACGAAAGAGAGCACCTCGACAAGTGCGTCGCAGCTTTCACCAAGATAGGCAAAGAGTTGGGTGTTATAAAATAATTACAGTCGGAAGATTCCCACCGCGCGGGACCATACCCGCGCGGAAGGATTCCGACACTTCGACTATTTGTTAAATCGCTACACTAACATAAGTTGACTATGCCAAAGTACAATATCGATGCGATAGATCAGAAGATTCTTATGCACCTGATAAGTAATGCACGTATGCCTTTCCTCGAGATAGCCCGCGAGTGCGGAATATCGGGAGCGGCGATACACCAGCGCGTCAAGAAGCTCGAGGAGGCCGGAATCATAACCGGTTCACGGCTCGAGATCAACCCCAAGGCACTCGGTAACGACGTATGCGCATACGTAGGTGTCCGTATATCGGAACCCAACATAAGCAATTCGGTTATAGACAGCCTCAAAAGCATTCCCGAGATAGTGGAGTGCCACTTCATAACCGGCAAATACACTCTGTTCCTCAAGGTGTTCTGTACCGACAACGAACATCTGATGAATGTGATTATCAACACCATACAGGGCATACCCGGTATAACTCAAACCGAAACTTTCCTCTCGCTCGACCAGTCGTTCGAACGTCAGGTTAATGTGGGAGCCACGAGAATAAAATAGTTTTTCCGGAATGTCTTTAATACTCTGTATCGAGACGGGTACCAATATATGTTCGGCGGCCCTGTCGCATAACGGTGCTTTGCTCTCTCTGCGCGAAAGCGAGGAGGGGCGCGACCATGCGCAAAAGCTCGCTTCGTTCATCGACGAATTGTTTCGCGAGAACGACATAGACGCAGAGGAGCTCGATGCTGTGGCCGTAGGCATGGGTCCCGGCTCATACACCGGTTTGCGCATAGGCACATCGGTAGCCAAAGGCATCTGTTACGGTGCAGACAAGCCGCTCATAGGCATAAGTTCGCTCAAAAGCCTAGCCATGGCGGCCGTAGAGGACTATAATGCCGGGATAATAGAATGCGGACCCATAGAGGAGATGCTGCTCTGTCCCATGATAGACGCACGACGCATGGAGGTCTACTCCGCGATATACGACAGCTCCGGAGACGAGCTGTTGCCCGTGGCTGCACGCATAATAGACGAAGACGCCCTGTGCGACTTCATGCCCGGGAAACAGATGCTGATATTCGGCGGCGGGGCGTTCAAATGTCGCGAAGTAATGAAACGTCAAGGACTCGTGTATGCGTCGGTAGCACCTTCGGCACGAGGTATGGCGGCTCTGGCCGACTATAAATTTCAAAACGGCGAGTTCGAAGATGTCGCCTATTTCGAACCTTTCTATCTTAAGGAATTCGTAGCGGGCGTTTCCAAAAAGAATATGCTTGCCGGAAAATAATCGCTGCATGGCGATAAGAACGTAGCGTATCGTTCGATACCCCGTAGTCGGGGTCGTTAATATTCCATCTAAAAGTATCTCCATTCCGGATTCGGTAATATGCAGACTCAACAAGCAAGTGCAAAATTATGATAATAACTCAAAGAATATCT
>CAJURV010000108.1 GCA_910588925.1 uncultured Rikenellaceae bacterium | reverse complement strand
CAATCAAACACAAATTCCGCCGTTAAATCCCGAGGTACGAGGGATGAGCGGGCCGGAGCCTCCCCCAACGGAGGCCCGCATAAGTTCCAGCAATCATAGAACCTTTCCGCTTAAATCATCGCCGCGAATTGAAAGAGCGTCACGCTTAAGCGGTCCCCCGCAGGCTCCGGCCCTTGTGAATCGCTCCAACCCCACGCTAACAGTCTATCTCCCGCAAAAAGACCTCTTCATAAGGAATCCTTACATATAGCCCTCGCTCCGCTCGGGCCGCCATCCTGCCGCAAAGGTTCAGCTAACGCGCATACCATCAGACTAAAAACAAAATCATCGTCTCGCAAACGACAAAGTCACAATACGCAACGGAACGAAAACAATAAAACACACTTCCGCTTTCCAGGGCAGAACAATACGGAATACCAGCCTGCCAAAGATAGCCACACAAAAACAACCGCATACGGAGTTTAAAAAACGACGACTAATCTCCCTCCGAAAACAACCGCATCAATCGAACTTCACGAAATCCGGTTCCCCGGGAATAAACCGGTTACCGTTGAGTCGTTGCTCGTGACTGATTTTAAGATATTGCGACGACATGGCAGGAGCGCCCTTTAACATTACGGAGAACCTTAGCTGTATGGCACTGAACGACAACTTCTCGTTACGCACCCTTATACCCAACCCTATAGCACTGTAAAACTCGTTTTTAAAAGGATTGTTATTAAAACCGAGCGTACCCGAGTCGAGATAAGAATATAGAGAAAACCTGAATCCGAGTATGTGCCACGGACTGAACAGCACCGTTTCTGGGGAGATAAACATGCGTGTGGTTCCTACTATATCTCCCATGCTTATGTCGCGCAACTTGTAATCGCCGTCGAACGTTATGTTTTGCCCGTCGCCTATCATCATATTGGCTCCGATAGTGACGCCGGCCCTCATGAACTGACGAAGATTATAACCGCGTTTCAATGGCAAAAGATTGGTGAAATAGAGCATATCCAAACGGGTTATCATCTGGTTGTAGCGGCTGTATTCGCCCATTAGATAACTACCGCACTGTGCATTGGCATAGATATATCCCAAATGCGTGAGATGTCCCGCAGCGGCACGCGCCCCCACGTAGGGTATGTCATCGTAACGGCCCCAACTGTAACCGCCCAACAACTCCGCTTTGAAGCCGTAGGGAATATCTTCGGTACGTCCGAAACCGTATATGAGATTGCCACGGTAGAAATGCTCGCGATAGACCCCGAGAGTAAAGAGCAACGAAGTGTTATTATGATAGTAACGGTTAACCCAACGGTTTACGAACGGACCGTCGATGAAATAACGGTACTCGTACCGCATATTGAAATATACGCTCGTCTCCTTGGGAGCCACCTTGAAAGAGGCGCCAGCCCACGCCGAGACTATATTACGCGTTACCCGTATGGTGGAATCCATGGATACGATGTCGTCCATGCTTCGCGAAAAATCCTGATTAACGCCTCCCGCCCAATCCGTAGGCTTGAGATACGGACGGAGTATCTTGTTGTGCACTTTGAAATAGTCTCCCCTGTCGCCATAACCCAGCGTTGACGTTATCTCGACGAAAGTACCCAGGAAGTTATGGAATTTATGCGATATATCGCCGTATTTGGCGAACCTCCGTTCAGGGAAATTGAAATAGTCGGTCACCTTCAGAGTATTACCGGTGCCGAGAAAGTTGTTTTCGTATATCGACAACTCCGAGTCGTCGTGCCCGTTGTATTCGAACTCGCCGCCCAACGAGAAATTATCGCTCACATAAACCGTCACCACCACATGCCCCTTGATACCGGAAGGTTCGGCGACTATGCTCACGTCGTCTATAAAGCTCTGGCCCCTTATGAGCACCTCGTTACGGGTGACCTCGGATATATCGAATCTATCCCCGGGCCCAATCATCAACATTTTGCGTATTCTCGACTCTCGCGTGAGGACATGCAGATTGTTGGCGGCCCTATACGTCCATCTCATAAAACGACTCTTGGCGTTATCGTCGAAAGGCGGCATACGCACTATTATGACAGAATCGACGACATATCCGTCGTACCTGTCGTCGACCCGCTTCTCCGTCAACACCTTCTTGGGGCTATAAGAGAATATGTCGTTTATGGTTCTGGCCAGCTTGGATTTATAGCGCGAGGTGTCTATGTTGATGTTTCTGACCTTGACCGTATCGACTACGTCGTCGAACATATATTGCACGGTATCGCGCTCCGGATGACGTCTCTCAGTCGCGGGACGTAGCGTATCGGCTACAATGTAGTGGCAAGGCCGACACGCATAAGTACGTGCCGACGACAAGACCGCCGCAAGAGACACCGCCACGGCACATATATAGGTCACCCCACACCGCATCGCTATTTATCTGTTCCACTCCCCCACTTCGAAATCACGCGGCTCACCACCGTCGATAACCATACGCACGGCCGTTCTGACACGATGGAATCCGTTCATGCCAGCAGCTCCCGGGTTGATATGCAGATGACCGAAACGTTTGTCCCACATCACTTTAAGAATATGCGAATGACCTGTAATCACTATGGTGGGCCTACCGGCCACGATCTTATTCCGAAACGACGAACTGTAATTTCCCGGATAGCCTCCTATATGGGTCATCAGCACTTTGGCACCCTCCGCGTCGAACATGACACAATCGTTACGATAGGCCGACCGGACCACATAGTCGTCGATATTTCCGTAAACGGCCACAAGGGGCTTGAATGCGCTTATCCGCTCTGCAGTGGCTATGTCGCCTATATCGCCGGCATGCCATATAACGTCTACCGGATCAAGAAAACGCATCACCTTGTCGTCGAATGTGGAATGAGTGTCCGATATTATACCAACCTTTATCATTTAGTAACCATACGATCTATTTCGGTCGAAATATAATAAAAATTCCTGAATCCGCCTCGTAAATCACCCCATATACTATACGATACAATGAGTACAGGAAAACATTAAAGAAATATTCTTAACAAAATAAATAGCGAGACGATAAGATAACACAAAACTTCCCGAAGATATGCACATTAGCCGAAGCACTCTCGCTCCGTGTAAGGAGCGAGGCAAACTTGCGCTTCCTTAGAAGTGCAAGTAATCGAACACAATCCCGCTCGCAAGACGATAATATACTACAAAGCGCACTAAAAGCATGCATTAGCCAAACTACTCATGCGGCACGGGGTGCCGCTCCGCAATAACCCCCACGAATTAACCGGACAGAGGTTGGGAAAGCCGCCGGCGAGCAAATCACACCACTCCACACCCAAAGGCATGCGCATTAACCGCAAGTCGCAAGCATGCTAGCCCGCGTACACAACCGCAGACCGCAGGGCGCCGAACTTTTTCGGTAAGCCGAGCGCAATGAGACGAAGTCTCGATTGCCGAGGCGAGAAAAAGTGCGCGAAGCGAAGGTTTTTAGACCTCAAAAATCGTCGATCGCGGGCGTGCGCCTCCGGAGCTAATGTGCTCACCGGAAGTTATTGAACTTAACTGAAAATGGAGGAAACAGAAGAGGCTGTGCCTCCGGCGATTTTTGTGGCTAAAAAGCGACGGAAGCAGCCCCACGTTAACCGAAACCCGCGAACACAAACCGATAATTCATGCGTTCAGAGATCGCGTACTTCCCAAACTTCACGAAAACTTCCTCCACGTATTTCACTAACATATAAAATCCCTAACGCATCCCCGAAGGGGATGCACCCACGACAGCAATACAAAAACGGCCCCAACAAAAACA
>CAJURV010000107.1 GCA_910588925.1 uncultured Rikenellaceae bacterium | reverse complement strand
CAAAGTACGCTCCGGTGGCGCACGACCGCGATCGACGATTTTTGAGGTCTAAAAAGTCTCGGCGCCCTGCGGTCTTCGGTCGTGTGCGTGGGCAAGCATGCCTGCGACTTTTAGTTAATGCGTATGTCTTTGGGTATGATGTGATGGTATTTGCTCGCCATCGGCTTTTCCAACCTCTGTCGGGTTAATCCGTGTAATTATCGTGGAGCGGCACCCCGTGCCGCATGTGTGACTTTAGCTAATGCGCATACCGTTAGTGCGTCTTATCGTATCTTATCGTCTCGCGAGCGGAATTATGTCCGATTACTTGCACTTCTGACGAAGCGCAAGTTTATGCCTCGCTCCTGACACGGAGCGAGACTGTCTGCTATTAATGCGCATATATTTAGGAATCTTTACAGGTATCTTATCGTCTCGCCGTCTCACAATATCCGTTTGTCGATGCCGTTTCACAATCAGTCGTTGCTATCGGTCAGGTCTGTCTGGTCGGTCTATATATCCGTTCCGATTCAAAAAACGGAGGGTGGGTTTTATTCTGTAGTCGGTTTTTGTATATTTGCATATCGGTTGAGGTACGGAAAACGTTTTTTAGATGGACGATTACGATAGTGGAAAGTTACGCATAAGGCGGCGTACCCGTGCGGTGCCTCCTTTGAAACCGTTGTCGATGCTGGTGTTGCTTGTTCTCATCGTGTCGGCTATAATAAAATGCAGTCAGTTATGTTAGGATTCTCTCCATTCGGACGCAAGCCGCGTCAGTTCAATTACATCCCGCGCTATTGGGATCCCGAAAATGAGGAGCGCGAAAAAAGGCTCAACCCCGAAAAGGAGGAGCAGAAACCGTATGTGCCGGGTGTCCATATCAGAGACAGTCGTCTTAACAGGCTGTACGGCAGGGATGAAAAGAAGAAAAGCGGATCGTCTCCGTTTCTGATGCGTGCCTTGATTGCGCTTCTTTTGCTGGTCTTTTTCGGTTGGGTGATATTCAAGTCCCCGGTTGTGGAAATGTTCGTGATGGGTCTCACGAAATAGTTCGTATCATGTCGTCGATAATAAACCGATTGTCTGAATATGTGGCTAACCAGATCGCGGCTGGCGAGGTGGTGGTGGGTCCTTACTCCGTGGTCAAGGAGTTGATGGAGAACGCCATAGATGCCGGTGCCGAGTTGGTTATAGTCAGTGTGAAGGGTGCCGGCAGCGGTTGCATACAGGTTGTCGACGATGGCAAGGGGATGTCGCCGGAGGATGCCGTCAAATGTTTCGAGCGTCATGCCACCTCCAAGATAAGCGATATAAACGACATATACGGTCTCTCCACTTTCGGGTTCCGCGGCGAGGCTCTCGCATCCATAGCGGCGGTGGCGGAGGTTGAGTTAAAGACCCGTCGCGAGGAGGACGAGATTGGCACCAAGGTGACGGTAAACGGAGGTCGTCTTGTCGATCAGGTGCCCGAGGCTACGTCCAAAGGTACGCAATTCATAGTCAAGAATCTGTACTACAACGTGCCGGCGCGTCGTAATTTTCTCAAATCGCCGCGCATAGAGCTACGCAATATCACACAGGAGTTCGAGCGTGTGGCTTTGTGTTATCCTCGTATCACTTTCTTCCTCTACAGCGAGGAGGAGTGCCTGTACAATCTGCCTGCCACCAACATGCGCGGCAGGGTGCTCGGCATTGTGGGCAAGAGTGTCAACAACGCCCTGTTGGAGTTATATGTAGATAGCCCTCTTGTAGAGATACGTGGCTATATAGGCAAGCCCGAGACCGCCCGTAAGAACGCTCCCCGTTTTATGTTCGTGAACGGCCGCTATTTTCAGGAGCCTTATCTCAACAAGGCCATACAGCAGGCCTATGACAAGTTGTTGCCGCCGGGAAGCCAGTTGCCGCCGTTCTTTCTGCATTTCACTGTAGATCCCGCCTCCATAGACGTAAACATATCGCCGTCTAAGACACAGGTCAAGTTCGATAACCTGCAGGCTATGTTTCAGATAGTGATGTGCGCCGTGCGCGAGAGCCTTGCCAAGAACGGCATCGCTCCTATGATAGATTTCGAGGCGGGCGACGGTTTCGATATACCTGTGTTCAAAGAGGGCGATGCGGTGGAGGTGCCGGGTATAGAGCTGTCGTCAGGAGGATATTTCAATCCGTTCGACGATAGTTTTTCGTTCTCCAAGGCTGTGGAGGGTGTAGACGACTCTTTCCGGACCAATATATTGTCGGAGCCGTCCGCTCCGATAGCCGCCTCTTCGGGGCGTGTCGGGTCGGCGGATGAGTTCGTGGAGTTCGATTCGGGTTTGTCGGACGGAGGTGTTTCGGGCTACCGGTCGTCTTCGACGTCGTGGCGTTCATCGGGTTCCGGCGGGGCTTACGGCGATGCGGTTTCGCAGAATGGTTCGTCGTTGCCTGAGGAGCAGTATATAGAGATAGAGGAGCCGGAGCTGAAAGCCACTGGATGTTTCCCTTTGGCTGGCGGGTATGTGGTGGCCGCTGTCGGGGGCAAGGTGCTTATGATAAACGTGCGCCGGGCAAGGCAGCGTCTCTTTTTCGACCGTTTATGGGGGCAGGCCGCCGGAGGAGGCGACATTCCGCGTCAACAGTTGCTTTTCGAGACCGTGGCCGAGCTTACTCCGGCCGATATGAGGCTTGCGCGCGAATGTAGCGATGAGCTCTCGTCGCTCGGGTTCGATTTCTCTTTGGACGGCGACTCCTCCGTCACCATTACGGCCATACCCGCCGACGACACTTCGTCGGATGCCGCCGCCTTGTTCGAGGAGGTGTTGCAAGGGGTCAAAACTGCCGAAGAGGGGGTCTACGAGAACGACAGACGCCGCCGGTTCGTCGCCTCGCTGGCAAGGGCGGCCGCACGTTCCGGTTCCACCACACTGAACTCTGCGGAGGCCGGTGTATTGGTGGACGAGTTGCTGAAGTGCGGCGATTTTACCTACACACCGGACGGTACTGTGATATACGTAGCCTTGTCCCGTACCGACATAGATAACCTTTTCGTCAGGTAGGAGGCTGCCTGCGAAAGGGAGAGCATTGTGCCGACCGGGGCTGTTTCCCCGGATAGGCGAGGCGATAAAACGAGTAATGAATCCAGATTAAAATTCAGAAAAATGTTCGACCGACTGACACCTGCAGTAAAGAATCTGCTTATAATAAATGTCTTGGTCTTCATGGCCCAGACCATGCTTCCGTGGGGAGGCCGCATCGACGACCTGTTTGCCCTGCACACGTTCGGCTCCGACAAATTCAGTCTGTTTCAGATAGTGACCTCCATATTCATGCACGGGAGCGTCGGTCACCTGTTCGTCAATATGTTCGCGCTATGGATGTTCGGTTCCATACTCGAGAACGATATAGGTACACGACGATTCCTCGTCTATTATTTCGTATGCGGCATAGGCGGCGGTATACTCCACGATTTGGTGCTCATGTGGCAGTTCGATCGCATGGCCGAGCTGGCGCAAGCCTTTTTCGACAACCCATCTAACTCGTTGCTGGTGGATTTCCTGTCGAAATACGGTGACGGTATCTACTCGGTGCCATCGTTCGACGGAGCTTCGCCCGACAGCTATCCCCTCGTACAGGGCGGCGAGCAGGCCGTACGAGAGCTGCTGAGGCTCTATAACGATCGCACTACCGTAGGGGCATCAGGTGCGGTATTCGGTGTGTTGCTCGCTTTCGGCATGATGCACCCCAACGACCGTATAATGTTGCTCATCCCTCCCATACCCATGAAAGCCAAGTATTTCGTGCTGGCATACGGCCTGCTGGAGCTTATGCTCGGGATAACGGATAACGACAATATCGCCCATTTCGCGCATCTCGGAGGCATGTTATTCGGATTTATATTGCTTACCTATTGGCGTCGCAGAGGAGGACTATACCGTCATACCCGCTGGAATTGACGGGTTTATATGTGGTATGGTGTCGTTGGTGCGAGGCGAGGGAAAGCCTTGTAATTTTATAGAATATATGCGCATTGGTCGAATCGCTCTCGCTCCGTGTCAGGAGCGCAATACAAACTTGCGCTTCGTCAGAAGTACAAGTAATCGAACACAATTCCGCTCGCGAGTCGATAAGATGCTATAAGGCGTACTAAAAGTATGCGCATTAACTGCAAGTCGCAGGCATACTTGCCCTTGCACACAATCGCAGACCGCAGGGCGCCGAACTTTTTCGGTAAGCCGAGCGCAATGAGACGAAGTCTCGATTGCCGAGGCGAGAAAAAGTGCGCGAAGCGAAGTTTTTTAGACCTCAAAAATCGTCGATCGCGGTCGTGCGCCTCCGGAGCGTACTTAAGTGTACGTGAGGATGGCTCACGAACGGGATCGGCGATTTTTGTGGCTAAAAAGCG
>CAJURV010000106.1 GCA_910588925.1 uncultured Rikenellaceae bacterium | reverse complement strand
AGGGATGAGCGGGCCGGAGCCTCCCCCATCGGAGGCCCGCGTAAGTTACAGCAATAATAGACCTTTCCGCTTAAATCACCGCCGCGAATCTAAAGAGCGTCACGCTCAAGCGGTCCCCCGCAGGCTCCGGCCATGTGATGCCAAGCAATGAAAGTGAAAAAGGTATAGTTTGTTTTGCGGAATATATTTTATAAGGAATTGTAATTCAGTTCATCTGTAATAAAGCGAATAGTTTCGGTTAATGCGCATATATTCAGAACAAAAAGTATATCACCGTCTCGCAAACCGCCTAAGCCAAACATCGTAAAATGCCCCCATCCGGAGCGAAGCAAAAACCATACGCCCCTCTCTACATACCGCCGCAACGCACCGCTCGCCTACATTACAGCAAAACAAAAAAGATTATAAATACGTGGAAATCACCCGACAGTAACGGCAACAATAAGTCCGCATATTGAAAAACAAGCCACCTGAGTAGATACTGTATCTACAGTGACCTCAAAAGAAGCCCTCTCCGACCGCGACACCCTTATATCACGTTTAAAATCAATCCCCTCACGCCCGTATGCCTTATAGGCCGCCTCTTTAACGCACCATAACGACACATCGTCTGCCATATGCCGTTCCTCCGCAGAAAACATCCGCTCCGCCACACGCGACACATCACGCGATAACGATTCCATATCTATACCTACCGGCCTGCGGTCTACGGCCATAGCGACAAAACAGTCGGTATGCGAAACCGATATGCGACGATCGTCATCTATGAGAAACGGAGCTCCGTTATAGTAATGAGACAGACGCCGCCCGAGAACAGACGAGACCATCGAGGCCCCTGTCAGAAACTCCCTGCGACGCGACTCGGAGGAGATTCCCTCATATAAAGCCATCTCATCAGGACCGAGAGAGGCACATGCCAGCAATTCGTCCAAAGGCTCGTCGGAACGCCACAGCCAAATACCGCAATCTGCATCGCACGGGTGGTCGCACCCATCGTCGAGAAATCCGTATCGAGAAAAAACAAGGGGCATTATTATCGTTTAATCACCACGCGTATGGTCTCTATCCTGCGCTGACTCTGCGAGGTGACGGTAAATCGCAACGGCTCCACCGTGACACTGTCGCCAACTTTCAGAAAATCGCGTTTCACCTCCAACATGACACCCGCCAACGATTCGGCCTCGCCCCGCACGCTGTCGAACATATCTTCGTCTACGTCTATCACTTTGCAAAAGTCGCTAAGGCTCGTCTTGCCGTCGAAGTCGTAGGTATTGTCATCTATCTTCTTGTAGTTGACGCTATCGAGATCGCTTTCGTCGGAGATCTCGCCAACTATCTCTTCGAGTATATCCTCCAACGAAACCACGCCCTGCGTAGAGCCGTATTCGTCGACAACCACGGCGAAATGAATCTGTTCGTCACGGAACTCGTCGAGCAAGTCGTTGATCTTCTTGTGTTCGGGCACGAAGTAAGGTTTACGCAGAATAGACATCCAGTCGAACTGACCGCCCTCGTCGATATGTTCTATCATATCCTTGACATACAACACCCCGACGATATTGTCGAGCTTCTCCTCGTAGACAGGTATGCGCGAAAAGCCGGAACGCACTATGGTGTTCATCACCTCGTCGAACGACGATGTACTGTCCAATGCCACGATATCGACACGGTGACGCATTATCTCCGACACCTCGGTACCCACGAAACTCAATATACCGTTGAGCATGCGTCTGTCCTCCGCCGTCTCTACCTTGGTTATCTCCACAGCCTCCGAGAGTTCGTCTATGGAGAGGGCTTCACGACGCGAAGCAGCCAAATCGCTAAGATGCGAACTCGAATTTATAAGTATGTACGAGAACGGCTTGAACAGACGACGCACCGCATCCAACGGACGGGCCATGAACAACGACACCGACACAGGACGCTCCGTACCCACTATCTTGGGCATGATCTCGCCGAAAAGCAACAGCAGAAAAGTGACGATGACCGTCTTGACCAAAAACTCTAGCACGACGCTATCGCCGAAATTCATCGTCATATTGATGATACTGTTGGCGACCATTACAGCGGCGATATTCACCAGATTATTGGCTATCAATATAGTAGAAAGCAGATAATCCTGACGGTCCAACAGCTCCAGAGCAACCCCGGAAGCCATGTCGCCCCGCTTCTTCAACTTCTCTATATCACCCGGAGTGAGCGAGAAGAACGATGCCTCCGAAGCGGAAACGCTCGCCGACATAACAAGAAAAACGGCAAGCATCACGAACCACCAAACGATCGAAAACGACGGTGTTATAAAAGATATGGCTAAAAGATTCAAAATATGACTAAGATGGTTATACTGTGCAAAAATAGGTATTTTTTTATTGCTGTCTGATATAAAATCACACCTTTTGCTTTAGTCTGTCAGAAATGTCAGGGTCAAGACCCGTCCGCACATATCGCGACGGGTAGATATCGAACAAATTATCCTACCTGCATTATGAATTGGCTGCAAGTCCGCTGCGATACTCGGAGAATATCTTACTTTTCGACACGAAGCCGCGGTATCTGCCGTCGGAGGTGAGCACGGGAAGATTCCACGCTCCCGAACGGTCGAACTTTTCGAGCACGTCGCCCACGGGATCGTCTGCGGTGACGGTTTCAGGCGGAGTGGTCATATAGTCCGAAACATGGTTGCGATCGTAGAGCGAACGGTCGAACATGTCTCCCCTTATATCGTCCAACGTGACAACCCCCACCAAGTGCCGCGCCTCGTCTACCACAGGGAATATATTGCGACGACTGGTCGACACAGCCTCCACCATATCGCCTAAGGTCATCTCCTCGTGAACTGTGGAGAAATCCTCCTCTACGAGTTTGTTGAGGTCTATGAACAACATGGAACGCTCGGAGCTCAACGCGGTGACATCGCCTTTCATTACCAAATCGCGCGTATATACGGAAAACGGCGTAAAATAGTAACATATGGCGAAAGACATGGCCGCCACGAGCATCAGCGGGACGAAAAGGCTGTATCCGCCCGTTATCTCGGCAATAAGGAAAACCGCGGTCAAAGGCGAATTCATGGCCCCCGACATCACCCCGGCCATACCTACGAGTACGAACGACACCACAGGAAGATCGAGCCCGAAAAGGCTGTTGAGCAACGTGGCGAAGAAGTAACCGGCGAAAGCCCCCGAAAACAGCGAAGGCGCGAAAGCTCCCCCGACACCGCCGGCGGCATTGGTACAGGCCATGGCGATAGACTTGAAACAGATGATCGCCGCAAGGTAGGCCAGCAACACCCACACGCTATCGCGCAACGAATAGAAAAGGGTATTATTGAACAAAGTGTCGGTATCGCGGTCTATCAGAAGCGTTATTATATTGTAGCCCTGACCGTAAAGCGGCGGCAACAGGAATATCAGAAGACCGAGCATGGAACCGCCTACTATCCACTTCTTATATTGCTTCGACATCTTCTTGAACGACCGTTCTATATATCCGGAACTGGCTATCAGATAGTACGATACCAACCCGCAGAACAACCCCAAAAGAATATAGTACGGCATATCGTCGATCAACAGTATCGTATCGCCGTAACCGACGGAGAATACCGGCTCGAAGCCGTTGAGCAGGTATATTATAGTAGTACTGGTAACAGCGGCTATAAGAATAGGTATCACCGAAAAGAGCGATACGTTGAGCATCAGCACCTCCATTACGAATATCACCCCGGCGATGGGTGCTTTGAAGATAGCCGCCAAACCCGCCGCAGCTCCGCAACCGAGCAATATAGTGGTATTGCGGTAGTTCATGCGGAAAAAACGGCCTATATTGGAGCCTACCGCAGCCCCGGTCATAACCATCGGGGCCTCGGGACCGACCGATCCCCCGAAACCTATCGTGGTGGCGCCGGCGACTATAGAGGAGTATGTATTGTGTCCCTTGAGTTTGGAACCTGAGTGGGTTATGGCGTACAACACACGCGTTACACCGTGATTGATGTTATCCTTGACTACATATTTCACGAAAAGCGTCACCAAAACGATACCGACTACCGGCATGATGAAATACAGGATATTGACACTATCGGCCCCCACCAACTGCGAAAGCCACTTGCGTATCTCCTCCACTATCCACTCGAACACGTAAGCGGCCAAAGCGGAGACTACCCCCACCACCACGGCCACTATCACCATCAACTGACGATCCGACAACCTC
Organism: uncultured Rikenellaceae bacterium; assembly: GCA_910588925.1. GTDB lineage: Bacteria > Bacteroidota > Bacteroidia > Bacteroidales > Rikenellaceae > CASDZP01. The sequence continues at coordinate 180 of CAJURV010000106.1, read as the reverse complement.
TTGGCCTGCCTGATAAGAAACCGATGAGCCAAAGACAAACGGTCGTTTATGACACTCCATACTCTCATAAGCGCAAAAGTAATAATTTTTCAGCCTCCATCCAAAGAGGAAACACTACCCCTTATTTATGCAGACTCAACAAGCAAGTGCAAAATTATGATAATAACTCAAAGAATATCT
>CAJURV010000105.1 GCA_910588925.1 uncultured Rikenellaceae bacterium | reverse complement strand
CCGAGTACGCTCCGGAGGCGCACGACCGCGATCGACGATTTTTGAGGTCTAAAAAACTTCGCTTCGCGCACTTTTTCTCGCCTCGGCAATCGAAACTTCGTTTCATTGCACTCGGCTTACCGAAAAAGTTCGGCGCCCTGCGGTCTGCGATTGTGTGCAAGGGCAAGCATGCCTGCAACTTTTAGATAATGCGCATATCGCTAGACTCCAATGTCTTTTATTGTTTCGCCGTGGAATTTTCCAACCTCTGCCGGGTTAATTCGTGGCGGTGATTACGGAGCGGCACCCCGTGCCGCATGGGTGGTTTTGGCTAATGCGCATACCGTTAGTACGTCTTGTTGCATCTTGCTGGCCCGCCAATCGCTTATTTAGCGGACTCCTTTCCCTTAAATGGGTCTCGTGTCCGTCAAACTCGCACTCCATCTCACCTTATATAATATAACACCTATACGACGTCACGAAATATGCGTTAGACATAACTTTGTACGAACCGCACAAAGCCAAAACAAACCGACAGTTAGCACAAGAAAAATGCGTATTAAATCGTTTTGAGTATAACATAAATATATATTTTTTGTTTTCTCCCTCGAACTATAACGGGCATTTTTGCGACCGTAAAGGCTGAAACGCTCATTAGGAGATTATAATTTTTATGCGATTTTTCATTTATGCACTATTTTTTATTAACTTTGAAGCAACCGAATCGCACTTTTAAAACACAAAAACTCCGAAGCGCTTAAAATATAAAAGCATGGCAAAAATCAAAGGAAGAGTCGAGATAGACATCGAACGGTGCAAAGGATGCGGCGTCTGTGTGGCGGCGTGCCCCGTAAGCGTCCTCGAGTTGGCGCCCAAAGTCAACTCGCGCGGTTACAACTTCGCCGTAGCCGCACGGGCGGAAGCCTGCATCGGTTGTGCCAGTTGCGGCATGGTATGTCCCGACAGTTGCATAACGGTCTGGCGCAGTGTAAACGACAAAAACGCAGACAGATGAAAGAGGAGATAAGACTTATGAAAGGCAACGAAGTAGTTGCCGAGGCGGCGGTACGCGCCGGATGCGACGGTTTCTTCGGTTATCCCATCACTCCGCAAACGGAGATTATGGAGACGCTCATGGAGCTCAAACCGTGGGAGACCACCGGCATGGTAGTGTTGCAGGCGGAGAGCGAAGTGGCCTCCATCAACATGTTATACGGCGGAGCGGCAGCCGGAAAGCGTGTCATGACATCGTCGTCGAGTCCCGGCATATCGCTCATGTGCGAGGGCATATCGTATCTGGCGAGCGCCGAACTCCCGTGCGTCATAGTAGACGTAATGCGCGGAGGTCCGGGGTTGGGAACGATACAACCGTCACAAAGCGACTATTTTCAGGTGGTCAAGGGGGGAGGTCACGGCGACTACAAGCTCATAGTGCTGGCTCCGGCGTCGGTGCAGGAGATGTACGACTTCGTGGAGACGGCTTTCGAATTGGCATTCAAATACAGAACCCCGGTTGTGATACTCTCCGACGGTCTTATCGGCCAGATGATGGAAAGGGTGACCCTACGCGAAGCCAAACCCCGCATGACAGACGCCTACATAGCCGAACACTACGGCGACTGGGCCCTCACCGGACGCAAAGACGGACGCCGTAGAAACATAGTGACATCCGTACGTCTGGACCCTCACGTAATGGAGGGAGTCAACGACAGACTGCAGGAAAAATACCGTCGTATAGAGCGCGACGAAGTGAGATACGAAACGTTCATGACCGACGACTGCGACTACCTGTTCGTAGCCTACGGCTCCTCGGCACGTATATGCCGCAAAGCGGTAGACATGGCCAGAAGCGAAGGCATCAAAGTGGGACTGTTGCGCCCCATAACGCTCTTCCCGTTTCCCTCCGAAGCGATAGCCTCGATAGCGTCGCACTGCAAAGGCGCCATGTCTGTGGAGATGAGCGCAGGACAGATGGTCGAAGACGTAAGGCTCGCTGTGAACGATCGCATACCCGTACGCCACTTCGGCCGCATGGGCGGAGCCGTACATTCGCCGGAAGAGGTTTTCGGCGCGTTCAAAGAGATGTTAATAAACCAGAAGCGATGACGACTAACAATAACGAGGAGATATTGGTATACGCCAAACCCTCACTCATGACCGACAACACCATGCACTACTGCCCCGGTTGCAGCCACGGCGTGGTTCACAAGTTAGTGGCGGAAACCATAGCCGACATGGAACTGACAGACAAGGCCGTAGGCGTCTCGCCCGTGGGATGCTCGGTACTCGCCTACGACTACATAGACATAGACTGGGCCGAAGCGGCTCACGGCAGGGCTCCGGCAGTAGCTACGGCATTGAAAAGGCTCTCGCCCGAAAAACTCGTCTTTACCTATCAGGGTGACGGAGACTTGGCGGCGATAGGCACCGCGGAGACGATACACGCCTGCAACCGCGGCGAGAACATTACCATAATATTCATCAACAACGCCATATACGGCATGACAGGCGGACAGATGGCCCCCACCACCCTACTGGGCATGAAGACAGCCACATGTCCCGAAGGACGCGACCCGCACCTGCACGGCTTCCCGTTCAAGATAGCCGACATGGTGGCCCTGCTGCCCGGCGTGCGCTATGTCACACGTCAGAGCGTTCACACTCCGGCGGCTGTACGCAAGGCCAAAAAGGCCATAACCAAAGCGTTCACTAACTCCATGCAGGGGGGCGGCACATCGTTCGTAGAGATAGTAGCCACCTGTAACTCGGGATGGAAGATGTCGCCGGTAGCGGCCAACAAGTGGATGGAAGAACACATGTTTCCCGAATATCCGCTCGGAGACGTTAAGGACATTTAAATGCAAAAGACGATGACACACGAATTGATCATAGCCGGATTCGGCGGACAAGGGGTCCTGTCGATGGGCAAGATATTGGCCTACTCGGCAGTGATGCAAGGCCGTCAGGTGACATGGATGCCCTCTTACGGTCCCGAGATGCGAGGCGGCACGGCCAACGTGACGGTGATAATAAGCGACGAACAGATAAGCTCGCCCATTTCGCAGACATACGACACCGTGATAGTACTTAACCAGCAATCGCTCGACAAGTTCGAAGGAAGCGTAAGACCCGGCGGCGCTCTCATATACGACCCCAACGGCATATCGACACCCCCTTCTAGAAAAGATATCGACACCTACACCGTAGCGGCGGCATCTGAAGCGGCGCGTAGCGGCAACTCCAAGGTGTTCAACATGATAGTTCTCGGAGCTTTACTCAAGATCAGACCGCTAGTAGATATGGAGCATGTGGTACAGGGACTCAAAAAATCGTTGCCTGAACGCGTGCATCATACACTTCCGCAAAACGAGGAGGCCATACGCAAGGGGATGGAGATAGTGACGAAAGCATAAATTACCTTTTTGAGTTAATAGCAGACATTCCATATTAAACCGGTTCGGGAAGTTAATGTTTCCGGACCGGTTTTTCTTTCTGAAACAGGATAATTCATATCCGAACAGGGGTATCCGGGGACCGCTTAAAAAATTATGAGGCTATGTTTTATGGGAATTAGCTCCGGCCTATATGGTCCTTGCGTCCATCATTCTATCCGGGGAAAGCAGGGCTGTATTTTATTGCTCTTACTTCGATAGTGACGGATATATTCTACAATATTTGGTACGGTTTGCGAGACGATGATTGTTTTTTCTTGATAGTATATTAGCTATATTTTTCCCGGATGGAATAAATACAATTACTTATGATATTATTGCGCGTCGGGAAGTTCCTTTTAACATTATTTTTGACCAGCATCACAGGGGCGGAGCCTGCGGGGGAACGCTTTAGCGTGAAGCTTTTTCGATTCCCGGCGGTGATTTAAGCGAAAGAGGTCTATGATTGCTGGAACTTACGCGGGCCTCCGTTGGGGGAAATTTCTGCCCACCGCGAGGTGCGGCCCGCTCATCCCTCGTGCCTCGGGATTTAACGGCGGAATTGTGTTTGATTGCCCTCGCTGCGCTCGGGCTTTTGCTAATGTTAGTACACCTTACGGCGTGTTTGAGTATGTTTGTTCGTATTTATGCTACTCGCTTCGCTTGGAATTTTGCTGTTGGGAATACGCCTTACGGCGTTCTTTATTGGTCGTTGTTAGGCAACGTTCTATGCCTTGTCTTTTACAGTTGTGTTCAGTGTAGTTGGAAATTTATTAATGTTTCTGCTTTAGTCTTGTTTATTTTTGTTGTGGATGTTTTTGTATTGATGGTGCGAGTGCATCCCCTTCGGGGACGCGTTAGGGATTTTATAGGTTCGGGTCGTACGGGGAGGAAGTTTTCGTGGAGTTTGGGAAGTACGCGATCTCTGAACGCATGAATTGTCGGGTTGTGTGCGCGGGTGTCTGTTGCAGTGGGGCTGTTTCCGTCGCTTTTTAGCCACAAAAATCGCCGATCCCGGTCGTGAGCCATCCTCAC
>CAJURV010000104.1 GCA_910588925.1 uncultured Rikenellaceae bacterium | reverse complement strand
AATCGAAACTTCGTTTCATTGCGCTCGGCTTACCGAAAAAGTTCGGCGCCCTGCGAGCTGCGGTTGTGTACGCGGGCAAGTATGCCTGCGACTTGCGGTTAATGCGCGTATCGTTAAGCCCCAATGTTTTTCTCGTCTTGCCGGGGGCTTTCCCAACCTCTGTCGGGTCAATTCGTGACGGTTATCGCGGAGCGGCACCTCGTGCCGCGGGAACAAGTTCGGTTAAGTACGTATTGTTATTGCGGAACGGGGCTCTCGCTCCGCGGGAATAGGTTCCAGCCAATGCGCATACCTTCAGTGCGTTTTGTAGTATTTTCCCGTCTCGCCAACAGATAATGCAAATACCTACCCTTTTTGTCTTTAAACCATAATAACGTATAATACCTCCTCTGGCCGCACAATGCACAAGAAGTACCATCCATCATTTCCTCGGCTTCACATAATATCGTGTAAGTCATAAAGGGAACGTGCCCCCGAATGACCTGCCAAGAGACTCGGGATTGCGGATTGATACAAATATCCCGAAAAGGGTGTGTCTGCCTCAAAAAATCTCGTCAAATTTATTGTTATTTAGAAAACAGGGCGTATCTTTGTTTTACGTAACCAGACTTATCCGAGCTACAAAAATAATTTAATGTCTTAATAATAACTGATTTATGAGCAATCTATTCTCATCTTCCATCGGGAAGAAATTGGTAATGAGTCTTTCGGGGCTGTTCCTGATTGTGTTCTTGTTGCTTCACATGGCTCTCAACATGGCTGTGTTCGGCGGTGCCGAAAGCTATAACGCCATGTGCGAATTCATGGACACCAACCTCTTCATCAAGATCATGGTTCCGGTGTTGGCGGCAGGTTTCCTGTTCCACATCGTCTACGCATTCATCGTGACGATAGGCAACCGCGGCGGTCGTCCCGTCCGTTACAAGGTGCAGAACCTGAGCTGTTCTTCTACGTGGGAGTCTCGTAATATGTTCGTTTTGGGACTTATAGTAATCGCGTTCCTCGGCTTGCACCTCTACGATTTCTGGGCCAACATGCAGCTCCAGCACTTTATAGGCGGACATGCGGCGGAGAGTCCTTACAACCTGGTAGTAGCGCGTTTTTCCGATCCGGTGATAGCCGTATGCTACATAGTGGGCGTGTGGGCCTTGTGGTTTCACCTCCAGCACGGTTTCTGGTCGGCTTTCCAGACTGTAGGTCTCTGCAACCAGATATGGATCAAGCGTTGGAAATGCGTAGCCAAGATATACGCATGGATCATTGCCTTGGGCTACACCGCAGTAGTGGTCTACACATTCCTTTTCCTTTAGGACATTCTCGTTTTTCAGATTAAAAAAGTAAGATAATGAGTATATTGGATTCAAAAATTCCCGCAGGCCCGTTGGCCGAAAAATGGAGCAAGCATAAGGCCGACATCAAGGTTGTCAGCCCTGCCAACAAACGCAAACTCGATATCATAATCGTCGGTACCGGTTTGGCCGGAGGTTCTGCTGCCGCGGCTCTCGGCGAGCTGGGATACAATGTCAAGGTGTTCTGCATCTCCGACTCACCCCGTCGTGCACACTCCATAGCGGCACAGGGCGGCATCAACGCGGCTAAGAACTATCAGAACGACAACGACTCAATCTACCGTCTTTTCTACGACACCGTCAAGGGGGGCGACTATCGTGCCCGCGAAGCCAACGTCTACCGTCTGGCCGAGGTCTCCAACCTCATCATAGACCAGTGCGTGGCTCAGGGTGTGCCTTTCGCGCGCGACTACGGCGGATTGCTCGACAACCGTTCGTTCGGCGGCGCTCAGGTATCGCGTACGTTCTACGCCCGCGGTCAGACCGGCCAGCAGCTCCTTCTCGGCGCATACGCGGCGCTCAACCGTCAGGTATCCAAAGGCACCGTCAAGACATATACCCGCTATGAGATGCTCGACCTCGTAATAGTCGACGGCAAGGCGCGCGGTATCATCACCCGCAACCTCGTCACCGGCGAGATAGAACGCTTCGGCGCACATGCCGTCATCATAGCGTCGGGCGGTTACGGCAACGTATTCTTCCTCTCTACCAACGCCATGAACTCAAACGGTTCGGCGGCTTTCCAGTGCTACCGCAAAGGCGCCATGTTCGCCAACCCGTGTTTCACACAGATACACCCCACCTGTATCCCCGTTCACGGTACCCAGCAGTCTAAGCTGACGCTCATGTCGGAGTCGTTGCGTAACGACGGCCGTATATGGGTTCCCAAGAAGAAAGAGGATGTGGAGCGTCTCCGCAAAAAAGAGATCAAGGCGTCTCAGATACCTGAAGAGGATCGCGACTATTATCTTGAACGTCGCTACCCCGCGTTCGGTAACCTCGTACCCCGCGACGTGGCCTCTCGTGCCGCCAAAGAACGTTGCGACGCAGGTTTCGGCGTCAACGACACGGGACTGGCCGTATTCCTCGACTTCTCTACGGCTATCGCCCGTCTCGGCAAGGATGTCATAACCCAGCGTTACGGCAACCTCTTCCAGATGTACGAGAAGATCACAGACGTCAATCCGTACGAAGAGCCCATGATGATCTACCCCGCCGTTCACTACACGATGGGCGGTATATGGGTCGATTACAACCTCATGACCACCATACCCGGTCTTTACGCCCTCGGCGAGGCCAACTTCTCGGATCACGGCGCCAACCGTCTCGGTGCATCGGCCCTCATGCAGGGTTTGGCCGACGGTTACTTCGTGATACCCTACACCATAGGCGATTATCTCTCTCACGATATACAGACTCCCAAGATCGACACCTCGTCACCCGAGTTCGATGCTGCGGAGAAAGCCGTACGCGAGAAGATCGAGCGCATCATGTCTATAAAGGGCGAGCAATCTGTGGACGACATTCACAAGAAACTCGGTCACATCATGTGGGAATGCGTAGGTATGGCACGTAACAAAGCCGGCCTTACCGAAGCCATCACCAAGATCGCGGCTCTGCGCGAGGAGTTTTGGAAAGACGTCCGCGTACCCGGCACCACCGGCGAGTTGAACCAAGAGCTCGAGAAGGCGTTGCGTCTTGCCGACTTCCTCGAGTTGGGCGAGCTTATGGCGCGCGACGCTCTCATGCGCGAAGAGTCGTGCGGCGGTCACTTCCGTGAGGAGCATCAGACCGAAGAGGGCGAGGCCAAGCGTGACGACGACAAGTTCAAGTATGTAGCCGTATGGGAGTACAAAGGCGCCAAAGAGGCTCCCGTCATGCACAAGGAAGATCTCGTGTTCGAAAATATCAAGGTCGCTCAACGTAACTACAAGGACTAAGGCTCGCTTTGATGCAGACGTTTTCCCGCCCCGGCTCAAGACTTTAGTCTTATCGCACCCGGCTTAACGAAAACGTTCCAATGTTTTACATTTTAAAGATTGATTAGAAATGAATCTGAAACTTAGAATATGGCGTCAGAAAGACGCAAAAGACAGCGGCCGTTTCGAGGAGTACGCCGTAGAGAACATATCGCCCGACACCTCGTTCCTCGAGATGCTCGACATCCTCAACAACAACCTCATACACGAAGGTAAGGATCCCGTGGTGTTCGACCACGACTGCCGCGAAGGCATCTGCGGCATGTGCTCGCTCTTCATCGACGGTCGCGCTCACGGCCCCGACGACGACATCACCACATGTCAGCTTCACATGCGTAAATTCAAGGACGGCGACACCATCACCATAGAGCCGTGGCGTTCGGCCGCTTTTCCCGTAATAAAAGACCTCGCCGTAGACCGTGGCGCTTTCGAGAAGATACTTCAGGCAGGCGGTTTCATATCGGTCAACACCGGCGGCGTGCCCGACGCCAACGCCATACCCATCTCCAAGGCCGACGCCGACGAGAGCATGGACGCCTCGGCATGTATAGGTTGCGGTGCCTGCGTGGCTACATGTAAGAACGGCTCCGCTATGCTCTTCATGGCTGCACGCGTATCGGCTCTCGCCAAACTCCCGCAAGGACGCGTAGAAGCATCGCGCCGCGCCAAAGCAATGGTAGCCAAAATGGACGAGCTCGGATTCGGCGGTTGTACCAACACCGGCGCCTGCGAAGCCGAATGCCCCAAAGGCATCTCTATCTCGCACATCGCCCGCCTCAACCGCGAATACCTTTGCGCTAAGCTGAAAGACTAACAGGCAATAAAAAAAGAGGCCGAAGATTTTGTCTTCGGCCTCTTTTTTTATTGCCTGTTAGTCTTTCAGCTCGTTTGTAATACAGTGTCTTTCGGTTTTTGTGCCTCCGGCGGCCCTTCGGGGAACTACTTCGTAGAGACCTACTTTTGTCACTCGACAAAAGTAGGCAAAAACGAGGGGGCACAGCCCCTTTTGATGTGCGTGATGTTCAGTGATGTCGCGTACATTATGTAAGCACTTCGTATGAATTTTGCGACTTGAGAAAGTTGTATTCGGCTATTATAGTCATTATTCCAAAACATAAATGTCAAGTGTTTAAAATTAGTTGGCGAGACGGTAAGATGCTACAAGACGCACTGAAAGTATGCGCATTAGCCGAAACCACTCATGCGGCACGGGGTGCCGCTCCGCGATAATCACCACGGATTAACCCGACAGAGGTTGGGAAAACCGCTGGCGAGCAGATAACATCACTTCACACCTAAAGACATGCGCATTAACCGCAAGTCGCAGGCATGCTAGCCCACGTACACAACCGCAGACCGCAGGGCGCCGAGACTTTTTAGACCTCAAAAATCGTCGATCGCGGGCGTGAGCCATCCTCACGTACACCGAGTACGCTCCGGTGGCTCACGAACGGGATCGGCGATTTTTGTGGCTAAAAAGCGACGGAAACAGCCC
>CAJURV010000103.1 GCA_910588925.1 uncultured Rikenellaceae bacterium | reverse complement strand
ATATCACGAAAACTTCGCTCGCGTACGCACGGACCTATAAAATCCCTAACGCGTCCCCGAAGGGGATGCACCCACGCTAGCAAAAGCTCCGAGCGAAGCGAGGAGCAGTCAAACACAATTCCTCTTACTAACACGAAGCGGAGCGGAGGGTAGCGGGCCGGAGCCTCCCCCAACGGAGGCCCGCATAAGTTCCAGCAATCATAGATCCTTTCCGCTTAAATCATCACCACGAATCGAAAGAGCACCACGCTTAAGCGGTCCCCCGCAGGCTCCGCCCCTTGTGACTCCGGGCAAGGTATCGCTAAACCCCTCTAACCATCTGTAATTGGAATTGTGTTAATTCCATCCGGAATAAAAAGTTTAGTTAATGCGCATATCATCAAAGATATAAGAGACTCATCGTCCCGCAAACTGCCTAACGCAATTCGTAAGTAAAGCTATCCAGAACCTAACGAAGCTGAGACCAGCGGGCCGCACCTCGCGGCAGACAGAAATTCCCCGAACGAAAGGCCGCTTGCATGATCGGTTATTTATCGTTTCTTGCATATTTCCGCCTCTCTGTCCGCCACGAGGCGCAGGCTCCGCCCGACAAAACATAGAAAAGCGTATTACGACATGCTTTTTATCCCTATCTTTGCAAGGATAACCGGAGGCGAGATACGTATATGTTTGGGGAACATCGTTGCGGTAATACAGAAGCCCATCTCATGAGTCCCGGGCCTATTATATATAAACATACGTAATATTTATGATAATACAACTTGCAGTAGTTTTAGCAGCCATAATAATAGGAGCTCGCTTGGGCGGCATAGGTCTCGGAGTCCTCGGCGGAGCCGGATTGGCCGTACTCGTCTTTCTGTTCGGGATGGAACCTACCTCACCGCCTATCGACGTCATGCTGATGATAGTGGCCGTGATAGCGGCGGCGGCATGTATGCAGGCGGCGGGAGGATTGGACCTCATGGTGCGTTTGGCCGAAAAGATATTGAGGAGTAATCCCCAACGCATAACTCTGTTGAGTCCGCTCGTGACATACTCTTTTACATTCTTGGCGGGTACCGGCCATGTAGCCTATTCGGTATTGCCGGTGATAGCCGAGGTGGCCGCCGATACCGGCATACGTCCGGAGCGTCCCATGTCCATAGCGGTGATAGCCTCCCAACAAGCCATCACGGCCAGCCCCATATCGGCGGCGACAGTGGCCCTGTTGAGCCTGTTGGCCGGCCACGGTTTCGACATAACGCTCGGCAACATACTGATGATTTCCATCCCCTGCACGCTTATAGGAGTTATAGTCGGCGCCCTTTGCTCCCTACGGGTGGGAAAGGAGCTTAAAGACGATCCTGAATACCTGCGTAGGGTGAAAGAGGGGGAATTCGATAGCGGCAATAGTAACACGGGCAATGTCGAAAACAAACGTGCGGCCATACTGTCGGTGTCCCTCTTCCTCATCGCTACCGTCGCCATAGTGCTTTTCGGTTCGTTACCCGGGTTAAGACCCGTGTTCGACGGGGTTGCGCTCTCTATGTCATACGTCATAGAGATAGTGATGCTTACCGCCGCCGCACTCATATTGATAGCCACGCGTACCGATGGCATGAAAGCCGTGAAAGGCTCCGTGTTCTCGGCAGGAATGCAAGCGGTAGTGGCGATCTTCGGGATAGCGTGGATGGGCGATACCTTCATAGCCGGTAACATGGCGGAGATAAAAGGGGCCGTAGAGGAGACGGTTACACGTATGCCGTGGCTGTTCGGGGTGGCGCTGTTCGTGATGTCGATATTGTTATTCAGTCAGGCGGCCACTATACGTGCACTGTTACCTTTGGGGATAGCTTTGGGCATATCTCCCTATATGCTTATAGCACTTTTCCCCGCTGTAAACGGCTATTTCTTCATTCCCAACTATCCTACCGTGGTAGCTGCGATAAACTTCGACCGTACCGGTACCACTCATATAGGCAGATACATACTCAACCACTCGTTCATGATGCCCGGACTGGTAGCTACCGTCACCTCGGTAGGTTTGGGTATATTATGCGTCAATCTGTTCTTCTGATCCGCCAGGCCCGGATGTAATCGACCGTATGCTGTCAAAATCGGCTATTGCAGTCGGTTCCATTCCGTAATGTGCGTCAGAGCGTTGTTTACGCTCTTATGACCTTTGTGTTGTTTTTACAATATAAATCAGTATCTTTGCTCAACTTATATACGTGTAACAGGTTCGATATGAAATATCTGAAAATAATTTTTGCGTTGATTCTCTTTACCGGAGGCACGACGGTTTACGGTCAGAACGTAGGCGATCTGATGAAAAGGGCCAAAGCTATGGGGCTATCCGAATCCGACATACAGAACCAACTGAAAAACAGTGGTATATCAGGAGTTAGCGGAGTGGGTTCCGTTGCCGATGTTGCGGACGATAACGAGATCGATCCTTTCATGATGATGGATGCGGTCGACAGGGAGGCCACCATGATAGAGAATATGGCATTCTCGCAGGAGGAGCACGTACGTATGCGCGACTCTTTGTCCCGGGTGGTATTCGGTCGTGAGATATTCTCCATCAAGTCGCTCTCTTTCGAGCCGGCATATAACATAGCGACCCCTGTAGATTATCGTCTCGGGCCGGGCGATGAGATAGTGCTGGACGTGTGGGGTCAGTCGGAGGCCAACTACAGACAGAAAATATCTCCCGAAGGCACCATTACCATAAAGGATGTGGGTGTAATATATCTGGGCGGCCTTTCGGTTGAATCGGCACGCGATAAGATAAAACAGACATTCGCCACCGTGTACGAAGGTATAGACAACGGAACGGTAAGAGTGGAGATGTCGCTCGGCGAGATCCGTACCATCAAGGTCAACGTGGTCGGCGAAGTGGAGGTGCCGGGTACATACACGTTGCCGTCGTTCGCCACGTTGTTCAACGCCATGTATATGGCTAAAGGTACCAACGACATAGGTACGTTGAGAGATATAAAACTGTTCCGCAACAACAAAGAGGTCGCGTCGCTCGACGTCTACAGCTACATACTCAACGGCGAGAGTATGAGCAACTATCGCTTGCAGGACAACGACATAATAATGGTGGGCCCCTATCAGAATCTGGTAAAGATAGACGGTAAGGTAAAGCGTAAACGCATATTCGAGTTGAAAAGAGGCGAGACGTTGGCGAATCTGTTGACATACGCCGGCGGTTTCAAAGGAGACGCTTACACCCAGAATCTGCAAGTCAACCGTAAGAGCACGGGGCGTTACACTATCTATACGGTCGATAAGGAGAATATCCCCGGCTTTATGATGCAGGACGGCGACAGCATCTTCGTGGGCTCGGCCATACGCCGTTTCGATAACAGGGTGTCGGTGCACGGTGCCGTTTGGAGAGCCGGTAACTACGAGTTGCAACGCGCCCAGACAGTTTTGGGGCTTATAAAGCTATGCGACGGGCTCAAAGGCGATGCCTTTACCAAAAGGGCGCAGATAGAGCGGACCCGTTCCGATTTCAAGCGTGAGATAATAGCTCTGGAGCTTGACAAGATGTTGGCGGGCGAAGCTCCCGATGTGGCTTTGGCGGCCGAGGACGATCTTTATATTCCCTCCATATACGATATTCAGGAAAAGAACTACATATTGGTGAGAGGCGAGGTAAACAAGGCGGTGGATCTCAATCCCAAGAGTAGCGCCAGCACCGATTACCTGACGTTATACTCGCGATATTATCGCGGAGTAAAAATGAACGATATTGCGGATAAGGCCGAATACAACCGTATCATAAACAAACTGTATCAGAACCGCCTTGCACCGCTTACCAATCGCGATCCGGACCATCTGCTCTTCGACTACTCGGATACCGACTCGGTGCCCGATATACGTCGTATCGACTCCGATACCATTCCGTTCAGGGAGAACATGACCATAGCGGATGCCATATTGCTCGCCGGCGGTCTCAAAGAGTCGGCTTCGCAGGCTAACATAACGGTGGCTCGACGCATAAAGAATCCTGAATCGACCTCGTTCACCAACCGTCTGGCAGAGGAGTTCGTGTTTAATATCGGTGCCGATCTTACGTTGGACGATAGCGTCTCTAAATTCATACTTCAGCCCTATGACGAACTTTTCGTAAGACGTTCTCCCGGTTATCAGGAACAACAGAGCGTCACTATCGCCGGAGAGGTGCTTTTCCCGGGCGAATATGTGCTCACCGTGCGCGGCACGCGGCTTACCGATCTGCTCGGGAAAGCCGGTGGAGCCACCCCCGAGGCATACATACGCGGAGCCAACCTTCGCCGTAAGATGACTATGGAGGATATGACCCGTCAGGAGACGTTGCGCAAGATAGCCTCCGATATGCAGGCCGGAAGCAGTAACGACACCATCACGGCCGGAGAGATGCCTATGATGATGGTCGGCATAGATATGGAGAGAGCCATAGCCAATCCCGATTGCGACGCCAACATCATACTCAAAGAGGGCGATATACTGACAATTCCCCAAAAAGTCAATACCGTTAAGATAAACGGGGCGGTGCTATATCCCAACATCATAACGTTCTCCCAGAATTACAAGGTGAAAGACTATATACGTCAGGCCGGCAACTATGTCGACCGTGCCCGCAAACGCCCGTATGTCATATACATGAACGGCAAGGTGGCATCTACGCGGCCCGGATTCATGTACAAGCGTTATCCTCGTGTGGAACCCGGTTGCGAAATAGTAGTGCCCATGAAATCGGCGAACAGACAGAGAGTCGGCGGTATGGAGGTGATGTCGATGCTTAACTCTGCGGTATCCATGGCCGCTATGATAACATCCATAGCGAAGTAATATAATGCGATGCGGTTTTATTAAGGACGGTCTCTCCGAAGAGACCGTCCTTTTTTTGTTTTAGGAGTGGGGCATGGGTATGTTGCGAGAAAATGACTTGCGGTTGAGTTCATTGAAGGGATGCGCATTAACCATAAGTCGCAGGCATGCTAGCCCGCGTACACAAATGAAGACCGCAGGGCGCCGAACTTTTTCGGTAAGCCGAGCGCAATGAGACGAAGTCT
>CAJURV010000102.1 GCA_910588925.1 uncultured Rikenellaceae bacterium | reverse complement strand
AAATCCCGAGGCACGAGGGATGAGCGGGCCGGAGCCTCCCCCAACGGAGGCCCGCTTATACGGTTGGTTATTTATAGTATTTATCGCTTCTTTCATATTCAATTACCCTCTCTGCCCGCCGCGAGGCGCGGTCCCCCGCAGGCTCCGTCCCTTTGTGAATCACTCCAACCACAGACAACCAATTCACTCCACTTCACGCAATCCCCCCACTTCTCGCAAAAAAGATCTTTTTCATAAGGCCCCCCCGCATGACCCGATCGGAGCGAAGTCCGCCATCCGAGGGAAAACACAGCTAATGCGCATATCATCAAGCCAAAACGAATCCGAACCGTCTCGCCAACTATAAACATCGCAAAGCGTACACGCCTGAACGGGAAGATAAGGAAAACAACCTAACCTACCGAATAAATATAGCTATAAACCACATCGCAACATTGAGCCTGTGAGCAATCTCATTTGAGCTTTATAGCAATTTTCGATTCTGCTCATACCTATACCTTTGCAAAAAATAAAATAGACCATGAACGATATTTTACGATAACTCTGCACGATTCGTTAAAAACATATAAAAGCACTATGAAAACAATGACGTTCATGTCCGCAACCGTAGTCGCCGTATGCTCGCTTCTAAGTTGTGCGACCGACACAGTTAATCAAAAAACCGACGATAAGATGGAAAAATCGAATCTTACCCAAAAGTGGGATAAAAAATTCCCGCAGAGCGATAACGTAAACCATCGGAAGGTGACTTTCAAGAACCGTTACGGCATCACCCTCGCCGCTGATCTCTACGAGCCTGAAATATCCGAAAGGAAACTTGCGGCCATCGCTGTAAGCGGTCCTTTCGGAGCCGTCAAGGAACAGGTTTCGGGACTTTACGCGCAAACCATGGCCGAACGCGGGTTCATAACTCTCGCTTTCGACCCGTCGTACACAGGCGAGAGTGGCGGCGAACCGCGCAACACGGCATCGCCCGACATCAACACCGAAGATTTCAGTGCAGCGGTGGATTTCCTAATCTCGCTGCCTGGCGTAGATGCGGAGCGTATCGGCATAATCGGCATCTGCGGCTTCGGCGGTATGGGACTCAATGCCGCAGCAATGGATACACGCATCAAAGCGACGGTAGCCTCCACTATGTACGATATGAGCCGAGTGAATGCCAACGGCTATTTCGACGCCGATAACAACGCGGAAGCCCGACGAAATAAACGCATGGCTATGAACGCTATCCGCACCCGCGACGCACAAACAGGTACCGTCACTTCCGGTACACCCGGTCTGCCCGACACTATTAAAGGCGATGAACCGCAATTCGTCAAAGACTATTTCGATTATTACAAGACCGACAGAGGATTCCATCCCCGCTCCATCAATTCTAACGGTGCATGGAGCCCCACTATGGAACTGTCGTTCATAAATATGCCTCAGTTGTCGTACATAAGCGAGATAGACAATGCGGTGTTGCTTGTTCACGGAGAAAACGCCCACTCGCGTTATTTCAGCGAGGATGTCTACAAACGGCTCACCGGCGACAATAAAGAGCTGTTGATCGTCCCCGGAGCCAGCCATACGGATCTATACGACCGGACTATTCCGTTCGACAAGTTGGAGGCATTCTTTGGTGAAAACCTCAAATAACGAGAAATATTACTGTTAGGTAGAAATTCCAAAAATACACAATCATACTTATGTAGATCACAGTCAAAAAAGAGGCTTGGCTTGTTTTTGTCCACCCTACGCGTGACCAAAGCATGAGCCTGCGGGGGACCGCGCCTCGCGGCGGGCAGAGAGGGGAACACTGAATATGCCTGAAGCGGTAAATACCGTAACAACCAACCGTGTAAGCGGGCCTCCGTGGGGGATTTCTGCCCACCGCGAGGTGCGGCCCCCCAGCCCGAAGAATGAGGGCTGAAAAGCTGAAAGTGTTTTATGCTCTTCGCTACGCCAACTATCCGCTAAAAACAACCTATATGTCGAGTTCTCATTGATAGATAACCCCAATAGTAAAGCTCGCTTACTCCGACGAAGCCTCGTCCTTTTGAATGAGGAACGGAATGTATTCAGCGGTCATCGCTTCGCCCGGATCGGAAATGCGTAATGTGTCCTGTTTCGGACCACCGCGATGTGCGCCCGGGTTCCCTCTGGCTCCGCATGGCTATATTCTTTCCGTAGGTTCTCCGTCGTGTTGTATCTATCTGCAAAAAATAGCTATATTTGCAAAAGACAAACGCCCGTCGTCCGGCGAATTGTTCCGTCTCTGCCTATGACCGTGCCTCTGAAAATACGAGGTATCGACAGGGACTGCTTTACCGATGATAATAAAACCAACATATCAATGAGCGAGTCAGAAGATACGGGTAAATCCCTGAATTTCATCGAAGAGATCATAGAGACCTCCATAGCGGAGGGTAACAAGCGGGTTCATACGCGTTTCCCGCCGGAGCCCAACGGCTATTTACATATAGGGCATGCCAAATCAATATGTCTTAATTTCGGCATGGCGGCCAAATACGGCGGCAAGTGCAACCTGCGTTTCGACGATACCAATCCCGTCAAAGAGGATGTGGAGTATGTCGATTCCATAAAGGAGGATATCGAATGGCTCGGATTCAAGTGGGACAGCGAGCACTACGCCTCCGACTACTTCGAACAGCTCTACCTGTGGGCCGAAGAGCTCATCCGCAAAGGCAAGGCGTACGTCGACGATCAGACGCAGGAGCAGATACGGGCCGGTCGCGGCACCGTCACGGCTCCCGGTACCGAGAGTCCTTGGCGTAACCGTTCCGTTGAGGAGAATCTCGATCTGTTCCGCCGTATGCGTGAGGGAGAATTCGCCGACGGAGAAAAGGTATTGCGCGCAAAGATAGACATGGCTCATCCCAACATGTTGTTGCGCGACCCCATCATGTATCGCATAGTACACACGAGCCACCATCGCACCGGCGATAAATGGTGCATATATCCCATGTACGACTATGCCCACGGCCAAAGCGACTCCATAGAAAAGATCACCCACTCCATCTGCACGTTGGAGTTCGACGTTCACCGTCCGCTCTACGACTGGTTCATAAACGAGCTGAACATATTCCCCAGCCATCAGTATGAGTTCGCACGTCTAAATCTGACCCATACGGTGATGAGCAAACGCAAGTTGTTGCAACTCGTTACCGAAGGTCATGTGATGGGGTGGGACGACCCGCGCATGCCGACCATTTGCGGTCTGCGTCGCAGGGGGTACACTCCCGAATCAATACGGGCTTTCGCCGACAAGGTGGGCGTTGCCAAACGCGACAACATCATAGATTTGGGGCTGCTCGAGTTCTGCGTGCGCGAAGATCTCAACAAACGGGCGGAAAGACGTATGGCCGTGCTCGATCCCGTAAAGGTTGTCATAACCAACTATCCGGAAGGCAAGGTAGAGGAGTTGTCGTGCGTCAATAATCCGGAGGACGAGACATGCGGACGTCGTGCCGTTCCGTTCTCACGCGAGATATACATAGAACGTGACGATTTCATGGAGAACCCGCCCAAGAAATATTTCCGTCTGTCTCCGGGCGGAGAGGTGCGCCTCCGTTACTCCTATCTGATAAAATGCAACGAGGTGATAAAGGACGAAACCGGAAAGATAGTAGAGCTTCGCTGTACATACGACGATATGTCGCTCGGCGGGGGCTCGTCGGACGGACGTCGCGTAAAGGGCGTTATCCACTGGGTATCGGCGCCACATGCAATAGAGGCGGAGGTTCGCCTGTTCGACCGTCTGTTCACCATAGAAGATACCGCCGCAATGGATCCCGACAAATCGTTCATTGATTACATGAACCCCGATTCGCTCAAAGTGACTACGGCGTTTGTGGAACCGGCATTGGGCGAGGCGGCTTTAGGCGACAAGTTCCAGTTCGAACGTATCGGATATTTCTGTGTCGACAGAGACAGTACCGATGCCAAAAAGGTGTTCAACCGCACTGTTACGCTCAAGGACTCATGGGCAAAGGCTCAGAAATAGCTTGTGGCACGATAGTTGCTAAAGTTTGATACAAAACGTTATTATTTCAATAAATTAAAAAGGTTATGAAAAGCATAAAAGGCACACAGACGGAAAAGAACCTCCTCAAGGCATTCGCAGGCGAATCGCAGGCACGTACGCGTTATACATTCTTCGCTTCGGTAGCCAAGAAAGAGGGTTATGAGCAGATAGCCGCGATCTTTACCGAGACTGCCGATCAGGAGAAAGAGCATGCCGAACGTTTCTTCAAGTTCCTCGAGGGAGGCATGGTAGAGATCACAGCTTCTTATCCTGCCGGTGTCATAGGCAAGACCATAGATAACCTCAAAGAGGCCGCAGCAGGCGAAAAGGACGAGTGGAGCGAGCTATATCCCACATTTGCGCGTGTGGCTCGTGAAGAGGGCTTCGATAAAGTGGCCGACGCGTTCGAACATATCACCGAAGTGGAACAGGTGCATGAGGCGCGTTACCTTAAGATGTTGGCTCATCTGGAGGATGGCACCATGTTTAAACGTAGCGAGCCCATCAAGTGGCAGTGCCGTAATTGCGGTTATGTTCATACCGGTACCGAGGCGCCCAAGACTTGCCCCGCGTGTCTGCACCCGCAGGCTTATTTCGAGCCGATGAAGAACAATTATTAGTCTTCCTTTTTTCATTCAAGCGCCTCTCTATGGGGCGCTTTTTGCGTTAGGGGGTTATTATATATATCGTGTAGAGGCAATGCTTTTAATAGTATCTTGCTGGCGGCACAGGGACGGAGCCTGCGGGGGACCGCTTAAACGTGGCGTTCTTTCGATTCATGGCGATGATTTAAGCGGAAAGGTTCTATGATTGCCGGAACTTACGCGGGCCTCCGTTGGGGGGAGTTTCTGCCCACCGCGAGGTGCGGCCCGCTCATCCCTCGTTCCTCGGGATTTAACGGCGGAATTTGTGTTTGATGCCTCCTCGCTACGCTCGGGTATGTACGCCTTGCGGCGTTTTTATTGATCGTTGTTAAGCGACGTTCTGTACCTTGTCTTTCGCAGTTGTGTTTAGTGTAGTTGGAAATTTATTAGCGTTTCCGCTATAGTCTCGTTTGTTTTTGTTGAGGGCGTTTTTTGTATTGCTCATGCGGGTGCATCCCCTTCGGGGACGCGTTAGGGATTTTAT
>CAJURV010000101.1 GCA_910588925.1 uncultured Rikenellaceae bacterium | reverse complement strand
GTCGCTTTTTAGCCACAAAAATCGCCGATCCCGTTCGTGAGCCATCCTCACGTACGGGGAGTACGCTCCGGAGGCGCACGCCCGCGATCGACGATTTTTGAGGTCTAAAAAACTTCGGCGCCCTGCGCCCTGCGGTTGTGTACATGTGCAAGCATGCCTGCGACTTGCGGTTAATGCGCATTTTTTCGGGTGTGGAGTGATGTGATTTGCTCGCCGTGGGATTTCCCAACCTCTGTTTGGTTAATCCGTTGTGGTTATTGCGGAGCGGCACCTCGTGCCGTATGGGTGGTTTTGGCTAATGCGCATACCTTCAGTGCGTTTTGTAGTACCTTGTCGTCTCGCCAACCGATAACGTAGATTATGCGAGTTTTATATCCGAAGCTATAATAACAATGCGAAACTTTACCAAAAACGCAATATATACATTGAAGTGCTCGCCACAACGTATGCGGTATCATTGAATATCACGCACATCAATAAGGCATCTGTGCCACGGGAGGCTGTGCAACCAAACAGAATGTTCCTACTCCTGCCACCCTTTTCCTACGTGAAATCCCAACTGCGCCATAATACGGTCTACTACCGTGTCGACGAGTTGTTCTATGGTTTCGGGCATAGAATAGAACGATGGAGATGCCGGCATCACCACGGCGCCGGCCCGTACCAGTATCTCCATATTGTGCAGATGTATAAGATTGAGAGGTGTCTCTCGCAGGGCGATGATGAGTTTGCGTCTCTCCTTGAGCATGACGTCGGCGGCACGCGACACCAAATCGTCGGATACGCCGCATGCTATCCTTGACATCATGCCAGCCGAACAGGGCGCCACAACCAATGCATCCGCAGACGCCGATCCCGATGCCGGCGGGACGAACATATCGTCTATATCGAGCACCTCCACCTTGGGCAATGCGGATATATCCACACCCGGCTGCTCCATTGCGAATACCTTACCGCCGTTGGACGTAAAACAGACCCATACCCGTTCCACCGTCTCCTGCCGGCAAAGTCTCTCTATCAGCCGGCGTCCGTATATAGATCCGCTGGCCCCCGTTATGGCCACCATTATTTTCATAACACTATCGGTTCGCATTTAAGTGAGAGAGAAGCCGCATACTCCAATGTGCGCGGCAAGGCATAACTCATATTGCGGTATGCCTTGAGCGAGTCGTGAAAGACTACCACGGAACCCGAACGCATGTGACGGGTGACATTGTTAAGGCAAGCGGCCGGAGACAATATACGGCTATAGTCGCGCGAAAGCACGTCCCACATTATTATATTGTAACGCTCCGACAGACGACGGGCCTGTGAAGGCGTTATGCGACCGTAAGGGGGACGCACCAGATTGGAACGTATGAAACTATCGGCAAGATCGACATCCTCTATGTACCTCTCCGGACTGGTTCCCCATCCTTTCATGTGGCTGTACGTGTGATTGCCCACTACATGCCCCTCGTCTATTATGAGACGGTAAAGGTCGGGGTATTGCTCTACATTCTTGCCCAAACAGAAAAATGTGGCTTTGGCACCGAATTTGCCGAGCGTCTCCACTATCCACGGCGTGACACCGGGGGTGGGACCGTCGTCGAAAGTGAGGAACACGCGCCCCGCATATTCGTCGGGATCGAAGCCCCAACGTAGACTCGGGAACAATCGTGTAATGAATCTGGGCGGGTGTATATACATAGCTCGGGACAGACTGGAGAATAAATCTATGTCGTGGTGCAAACATACACATACTAATTCAGTTATACAACAAAAATCAGACCTATGCCTTAACTTTTCAGATCATCCGGGAAATACGTACGCACGTTGAGATATGTCGGCTGCCATTTTCATAGCACTTCTGACCACATAGTGTACGAAATATCCCTTATTGGAATTTTCGATATTGTAAAACATATAAATTACCCCTATCTTTGAAAACCGCGACAGATTGCAAATCCGGTGGCGAACGAATAATTTTATCACAACATATCATGAAAAAAATAATCTTTTTATCGGCCCTCATAGCCTTGGTAGGATGCGACGACGGCCGTGAATACAAGAAAGAGGCGTCGGGCAGTCCTTACGAGATCGTAGTAGTTGCCGCCGACAGCGTATGGAAAGGTGCACCCGGCGACACCCTGTGCGCTATTCTTCAGGAAGATGTCGAAATGCTCAATCAGCCCGAGCCGCTCTTCGATATAGTACACACCACACCTAAAAAGTTCAACAACATATTGACGCGTCACCGCAATATCATACGCATGGAGGTAGATCCCGCCGTAGTAAAAACGACCGTGGATGCCGCCTACGACGTCGACTCCAGGCCTCAAATGATATTATACATGCGTTCAAATAACGCCGATTCGCTCGCCATGTATCTGTCTATGCACCGCACCCGCATACAGGAGTTGCTGAACGACACGGAGATAGGCCGTTTCGCCGCCCGTGCGCGACGCTTCCCCGAACAGTTCCTTGCCGACACCGTCAAGAGCATGTTCGGAATAGACATGGTGATCCCCCGCGGCTACAAGTTACGTAAATCGCTTGCCCCTAACTTTATGTGGATGTCGTACGAAACCCCGTTGACCTCACAGGGCATAGTGATCTACACCTATCCCGTAGATACGCTCCGCCAGTTGTCGGTAAACGAGATAGTGGCCCAACGCAACGCTTTCGTGGCCGCCATACCAGGCCCCTCCGACGGCAGCTATATGACCACCTCCTCTTACCTGCCCCCGTACATACGCCCCATAGAGGTTAACGGACGCACATGGGCCGAAGTGCGCGGATTCTGGGATGTAGCCGGCGACTTCATGGGCGGTCCGTTCGTAAGCTATACCACCATAGACAAAGATAACGGACGCGCCATAGTGATAGACGAATATGTCTACTCCCCTAAGCAATCGAAAGGACGACGCAATTTCATCCGTCAGATGGAGAGCATAGTACGTAATGTCAATTTTTAAGGCATCTGACGACGTTAACTACCGATAGCCGCGGAGTGATCTTCTGCGGCTATCGTTTGTCCCCCGCTTCGTATCGGATATCATACGGGTAAATTTTACGGACAGATATGTCTCTTTTTGCGAAAATGTACTATCTTTGCGGGCACAATCGCAATAAAAGCAAAACCGAAAGGGGGTTGATTTACCTGCTAAAGAGCTGATATAACCATATATACGAATCGCACACGGAGCCTATGGCTGTCGGTGTTTCCGTGTTATACGGAGTTTTCACAACAAGTTTTTAATAATTAAAAAGCATATTACGATGATTATCATGCCGATTAAAGAGGGCGAAAACATAGAGAAAGCTCTCAAGAAGTTTAAAAGAAAATTCGAAAAGACCGGTGTTCTCAAAGAGCTCCGCGCACGTCAGCAATTCACGAAGCCCTCTGTAGAGAAACGCAAACAGAAGCTCCGCGCAATCTACGTGAACAAACTCCAGCGCGACGAGGAGTAAACGCATAGCGCTTGTATATCCGGCGCATACACTATATTTTGGACCATGATAGAGGAGTTTCTCAGATACATAGAGTCCGAAAAACGTTATTCGAAACTGACGAAGACCGCTTATGGCGACGATCTTCGTCAGTTTCTCTCTTATTACGGCGTGGATGAAGCCGCATTCGATCCCGGAGAGGTGACACATCTCGACATAAGAAGCTGGATAATGTCACGTACCGGGGAGGGCGACAAGGCCGTCACGATCAACCGCAAATTATCTTCGCTCAAATCGTTTTACAAATATCTGTTGCGCCGCGGGTTGGTGGACAAAGACCCCACGGCCAAGATAGGATCGCTACGCAAACCGGCACGCATACCCTCGTTCGTGGAGAAAAGCCGCATGGGGCGTCTTGTAGATATGCTCGAGGTATCGGACGATTTCGCTCTCGAGAAACGTGCCGTTATCATATTATTGCTCTACGGTTGCGGCTTGCGCTTGGCCGAATTGACGGCTATAAAGCTTAACGACATATCGTTTGACGATATGACCATAAAGGTCACAGGCAAGGGCGACAAGCAACGCATAGTCCCTTTGGTGCCGCGTGTGGCCGAGAGGTTGAAAAAATATTCTGTTTTACGCTCGGAAATTTGCAAATCGGATAATAATTTCTTAATTTTATCAGACGAAGGAGAGAACATAAGCCGCTCGGAGGTCTATCGCACCGTGCGCGAAGTTCTCACTGCGATGGGCGTGGAGGGCAAGCGGAGTCCTCACGTGTTGAGGCACACGTTCGCCACCCATCTGATGTCGGAAGGGGCGGGCATAGAGACGGTCAAAGAGCTGCTCGGTCATGCCAACCTCTCTACCACGCAGATATACACCCATTCGACGATAAAAGAGCTGATCGATGCTTACCGTTCGGCCCATCCGAGAAGCCGCAAAGTCCGATAGCCGGTCTCTCCTTTGAAAAATGGCTCGATTATTGCCCGAGAGGAAAGGCCGCTTCGTGGCACGTTACGTGCACGGAAAGGTCTGACGGAGAAATTCCGCGCGATAATAGAGATTTTATTAACCTTTCAATTAAGGAGGATTGTCATGAACGTAAAGATTCAGTCGATAAAGTTCGACGCCGACAAGAGATTATTGGATTTTATCGAAACCAAATTAAATAAACTGGAACGTTTCACCGACAAAGCCACCTCGACCGAGGTGACGCTCAAACTCGACAAAAACGACGAGCAAGGCAATAAGATAGCCCTCATAGAGATAGAGGTGCCCGGCGAATCGTTGGTGGCAGAAAGACAGAGCAAATCTTTCGAGGAGTCGATAGATTTATGTATAGATGCGTTGAAAAAGCAGTTGGAAAAATATAAAGATAAAAGATAGATAGTCGATAATTAGATGAAAGGGCCCGGGGTTTCGGGCCTTTTTTGTTGTCGGTTGGCCAGACAAGAAGATAATTTAAAGCGATATTTGCAATAGACAACTGTGTACGCAGGTTTTCGGCGTGTTTTGATCGCTGGACTTGTTTCTTCGGCTTTTTACTTTACGGTATTTGTTGTTTGCTGGACGATTTAGTTTGATTGTATGTGCATTAGATGCACTTTTCTTCTGGATGGGATAGATACAATCTTTTTGTATATCCGTATAGTAAAGGTGCTTTTGTCGAAACCTTATCGGGAGTCACAAGGGGCGGAGCCTG
This sequence comes from uncultured Rikenellaceae bacterium, assembly GCA_910588925.1. Lineage (GTDB taxonomy): Bacteria > Bacteroidota > Bacteroidia > Bacteroidales > Rikenellaceae > CASDZP01. The sequence goes on along the minus strand of CAJURV010000101.1, from coordinate 148 downwards.
CGGGGGACCGCTTGAACGTGACGTTCTTTAAATTCGCAGCGGTGATTTAAGCGGAAAGGTTTAATGATTGCTGGAACTTACGCGGGCCTCCGATGGGGGGAGTTTCTGCCCACCGCGAGGTGCGGCCCGCTCATCCCTCGTTCCTCGG
>CAJURV010000100.1 GCA_910588925.1 uncultured Rikenellaceae bacterium | reverse complement strand
GATCTGGTTATTTTGAATTTCATTCTATATTTTCTCGTTTCGAAAACGTTCGCTTTATGCAGACGTTTTCTCGTTTCGGCAATTAAGACTTCGTCTTATTGCCCTCGGCTTAACGAAAACGTTCGTTAAATATGCGGGTTGTCGTGTTTATTGTATCGAACTTGCCTTGTTGTCAGTCTATTACGCTTTAAATGCCGTTTGCTCGGCTAAAAACGACATTATTCGGCCGAATGTGTCGTTTTGTGGTTATACGGTGGCGGTAGCAGGGGCGACTTTTTGCGGTATTATTGCGTCATATCGGTCTAAATTTACTATTTTTGGCCTCGGAATAGTGGTTACATCGTGGTTTTAGTGTTTCGGAACGTGGGTGTGCCGTTATTTCGCAGCTGTTTTTATCGAAAAAATTATGTCACGACTTCTTGATCGCGCTGTCGATGAGTTGGCCAAATTGCCGGGTGTGGGCGACCGTACCGCATTGCGTCTTGCGTTGCATCTTTTGCGTCAACCTGCGGATGGTGTCGATGCTCTTGCGGCGGCGTTGGTCGATTTCAGACGTAATATAAAGTTTTGTCGTAGGTGCAACAATCTGTCGGACGATGAGTTGTGCCCGATATGTTCTGACGTCACGCGCGACCGTACTACGGTTTGCGTTGTGGAGCAGGTTAAGGATGTGTTGTCTATAGAGCACACGCGTAGTTACAGGGGACTCTATCATGTTCTAGGCGGGGTGATCTCCCCAATACAGGGCATAGGTCCTTCCGACCTCAAAATAAACATGCTTGTCGACAACGTACGCCGGGGCGAGGTCAAAGAGGTAATATTGGCGTTGTCCACCTCCATAGAGGGAGAGACCACCGGTTACTACATCTCCCGTCAGTTGGCCGATACCGGTGTGAAGATAAGCACTATAGCCCGGGGGATAGGTTTCGGCGACGAGATAGACTATGCCGATGACCTTACGTTGGTTCACGCAATATCTAACAGAACCGTTCTCTGATCAGCCCGAACCGTATCTTAAATAACTGTAACAATATCAGGTGTTTTGTCGCTTCGATGGTTGGTGAGGCTGGGATTTGCCTTTTTGTCTGACTGTATGCGCATTAGCTGAACTTTTCGTCCGTTTCGCCCGGATGGCGGCACGAGCGAAGCGAGTGCCATATACAGGGATTCCTTATGAAAAGGTCTTTTTTGCGTGAGGGTTGATTGTTCGCGTGTGGTTGGAGCGATTCACAGGGCCGGAGCCTGCGGGGGACCGCGCCTCGCTGCGGGCAGATAGGGTGACTGAATGTGCAGGAAGCGATAAACACTATAAAATATCCAACCGTATAAGCGGGCCTCCGTCGGGGGAGGCTCCGGCCCGCTCGTCCCCTCCGCTACGCTACGTGTCCGCCAATCGGAAAGTGTTTGACGTCACTCGCTTCGCTCGGGCCGAACCTTGCGACCTGTTTTTACATGATAGCGATAACTTACCATTTTAAATATAGCTTGACCGCCTCGGGTTTATAACGCCGTTCAAAGCATTCGTTCTTCTACCCGCCGAAGCGAAAAATGGCCTATTCCGCACCCCTGTGTTAAATTTCAAACATAAAAAAGGTTTAAAATTTATAAAGCTACATTTGTTTTAAATGTTTGTTTTTGTATATTTGCAGGTACATTTATCTTAAAAGAGAGATTTTTGGAGGGATATGAAACATCTGAAAGACTTGTGTTATAAGCCTTTGGGGTGTGTTGACCTTTTTAGATAAATGTAGATTTTATACTCGTTCACCCCCTTGGAAGAAATCGCAATCAATCGGAAAAGAGAGTGGTATGAAGATATTAAGATAGAGGGAATATTTATTTTTAGCATTGAGGCTTAATGTATTAAGTCCGTAGAAAGGGTGAAATTGTAGTAAGGAAAATTGTCATTATTCGATGTCATGTCGAATGGCAAGCAAAAAGAGATAAGGGATGTCTTTAACAGGAACCATACTTAAAATAATCTCCGTAGACGAGATAAGTAGACTCGATAGCTTTGTATATAAGGAGTTTACGGATAAGTCTGTACTAATAGACGCCTCTTTGGACCGCTCGATTATCCTGTTTGTAGTGTCCGGAAATGTCGAAGTTGCTTCTAACGACAAATTGCCAAATTCGCAAATAAGCAAAAAAGTGATAATATTGCCGCACGGATCGCGGGCAGAGCTCTCTTTTTCCGTTGGAGCGACGGTGATAACATTCGCTTTCCTCGATTATCTTGACCTTTCGCCGTCTACTATTGCGGCGATGCAATTATTTGACCCCGATAAAGATAAGGTAGTTCCCAGTCTCGATATACCTCCGTACATTAGTATAATACTGCAGGAAGTTAGGGCTTTTGTGTCGGATAGAGAGATTAACGATGTGGTACACAGGGTCTACTTCGTAAAAGTGATTAAATTACTCGAAAAGTGCTACGGCAGTAAGATTTTCGCCGCTTTTCTGTCGCCGATCGTTTGTGAGCGGTATAAAATGGTTGAAAAATATCAAAAAAAGTTACAGCAAAGCGAAAAAAGAGGCAAAAAGTTGTTAAAAATACAACTTTAGTGTTAAAAATGTCGATTTTCGAGGGTTGTTTTGAACTGAATTTTGGAAATATATATAGCTTGACAGCTTCTCTCTTTTAAGATAAGAGAGAGCCCGATTTAAAAGAAAGAGGATATGAAAAGGGTAATTGCTTTATTATTAATTCTTTGTGCTGGTTGTGCTCAGCGGACCGATAATTTAGTATCGGATCAAGATTTGGCGTTGGATTTCGAATTCGACGAATTTTGCGATAAAGTCGGCCAAATAGACAATCGCGGTGCGTCTACGTATGCAGTGGGCGATCCGGCAGGCAGTGAGGATCGCATCAAGGATGTGACCTACTATATCTTTGATTCCAAGGGTATTTGCGTATCTCGTCAGTTCGAGGAGGATTTTACGGGCAGTAGTAAAATCAGTCTCATCGGGAAGGATGCTTTCACGGTGTATGCCATCGTCAACTGTCGCGAGTTGATAGAGTTTCCTGCGGCGGATGGCATGACGGTGTCGCGGTTGGAGGAAATGACGGTGCCGCATCAGGAGACGTACGACTATTTGCCGTTCACGGGCAAGGTCACTATCGACCTTGTGTCCGACCCGTCCATCAAGACGGTGAAGATAAAGCTTACCCGTGTCAACAGTGCCATCCGTGTGGTTAACGATAGCGCCGACCGTATAGATATTACCAATACTTCCGTAAGCAATCTGCCGTCTGAGGGTTACCTTTTCAAGGAGGGGGTACCTGCGGGCGTCGAGTACAGCGCTACGGGCAAGCCCTCCAATGCCGACGGCGATATATTCTCTTTCTATATCCCCCAGTCGCAGATGGGCAAACTCTCTTTCGACATAGAAGCTGTCACTTTGGATGAAAATAAAGAGGTTAGCATCTCCTCTCCTATAAAGTTCTCGGAAGAGCTCGCTACGGGCGACCGCGCCACGGCTATGGTCGGTTACTTGGAGAGCGGCACTCTTAAGGTAGGCAGCCCGGATAACTGGGGCAACGTAGGCAGATACGAGCTTCCCGGAGGCGTGCAGTTGCAGGTAGTGGGCGGCGAGTTCTTCGATTATAAGAGTGTGAAAGGTCTCCGTGCGTCGAGCGGCGGGGGCGAGTTCTCGTTTATAGTAAAGGCCACTGAGGGTGTGGCTTCGTTGTCTGTGGTGGGTTCCGTCGACTGGGTCACCGTTCGCGACAATGTCATAGTAGTATCTCAAAACACCGGCTCATCCGAGCGCGAATGCCAGATCGCCATCGCCGTAGGCGGTAAAAACATCGGCGTGTTCTATATCGTTCAGGGCAAGGGCATCACTTTCTCGTGCACAAGTCTTTCTATCGTTAACAACCGTTTGGAGAAAATAGGCGGTACCGGCAGCAGTTCGGCCGTCTACACCGTCACGTTCGATATCAGCGACGACGAGCTGGACGAGATGGAGATAGTTCCCGAGAACAACGGCGCTAACGGTATCACCGTAGATATAAACCGTGAAGCCAAAAGCATAGCCGTCCATTTCATGGCACTCGTCGATGCGTCGGTAATAAGCCCCGAAGGGGTGAGCGTGCCGGTTAAGTTCGTCGATGCCAACGGACGTGTAAACGCCACGTTGAATGTCACACAGCGTCCGGTCAAAATCACGTTCAATCCGGTCAAATACCCCAACATCTCTTATCAGGGCGGTGAAGTCATCGCCTCTGTCACCATCGAGGGCAACTCCAAATGGAATGTCAAGAGCATCCTCGACAAGAGCGGCAACACTGTCACCTCATGGCTCACCAAAATAGAGCCTACGAGCAGCGCCAACAGCGGCGGCAATCTGAAACTCGAGGTTGCGGCCAACAGTACCAGCTCGAGCCGCATAGCCTACGTTCTCGTTCAGAGCAGCTATACCGTCTCCAAGCCTTACGAAATCATACAGGCCCCCTCTTACGGTCTTAAGAACATAAGCGCCAACGTAGGCTGGGATGCGAGCACCTCTACGCTCAAAGCCTATAGCAAGGGTAGCACCTACACATTCACGTTCGAGACGGAGACCGCCGTTCCCGAGCATATCGCGCTCGCCGTCGACTGCGACCCCAACGGCACCGGCTCACAGGGCATCACAGCCAGCGAGATAACCAATACCGCCACCAACACCTATAGCTTCACCGTCACCGTTCCCGACAGCGACGATACTGACGAGGAGGTCACCAGTAGCGTCAATATCACTGCGGACGGTGCCACCATCGGAAGTTTCACGGTTCGCAAAGCCTATAAGCCGTCGTTCATCTCTGTCAACGAGGAGGTCTGGGGTGGTGTTAAAAATCGTCCCGCTCTCAAGAAAGCCACTTACCGTGCCTCTGAATGGGACCTCAAGGATTTCACTTCCGACAATGACAGACTTAGAGTAACTACCGAATATCACGGCGATATAACCGTATCGTATGCCGAGACCATGATGCATAACGATACGCCTCAAACCGCCACCATCACCATGAACCTTAACGGCGGCAACAGTGTCAGCTATAACACCAAGCAGGCTCCGGTTGCGTTCACTATCAGCGCCGAAGACCTGGCCAAGCTCAAAAACGTAGCCAAGGAGGCCAGCAGCATAGGCATCAAGGTGGTTACCGAAGCGGGCACCTCGGGCGCCCCGTGGCATGTGGCCTCCACTTCGGAAAGTTGGCTCACCACCAACCCTGCGGTAGGCGGCACCGAAACCAATGCCAGCGGCTCGACGCTTACCGTCAAGTTCGCAGCCAACACCGAGGGCGACCGTACCGGAAGCTTCGTTCTCGAGAGCCAGAACACCACCTCTCCCACCTACGATGTTTCGCAGAAGGGTGCATTCAGCGCTACTATCAACAGCGTACTCTA
>CAJURV010000099.1 GCA_910588925.1 uncultured Rikenellaceae bacterium | reverse complement strand
CTATGATTGCTGGAACTTACGCGGGCCTCCGTTGGGGGGAGGCTCCGGCCCGCTCATTCCTCGTGCCTCGGAATGGAACGGCGGAATTTGTGGTTGATGCCCCTCCGCTGCGCTTCGGGTCCGTCGAGTGGAAAGGGTGTTGATGCCACTCGCTTCGCTCGGGCCGGGACGGCGGAATCTGTGTTTGATGATTCGCTCATCCCCTATGCCTCGGGTCCGTCAGACTACCCGAGCGAAGCGAGAGAGAAAGAAGGATGGAGGTATAAGGAAATTCGGAAAAGAGTTTGATACCGTACTCGGGGAATGTCTTGATAGTAATTAATAAGAAGTTTCGTTAAATGATTGTGTCCGTATATTTCCGTTTTTAGGAATGTAGCAATACAACCATATAATTTCATCTCAGGCAATAACCGACTGGCCATATACTCCTTTTAGGTATTTTCGCTTATTGTCCGTGTGCTATGTATTTGCGAATTTTACAACCTGAATATTCGGTTTTTTTGAATCGTTAACGGTGTTGTGTCACCGGTTGGAAATGCAAAACATTAGAATGACCGTTTGATTCAGTCGAATGCGTGACTTTGCCGATGTAGGGTCTGTCCGCATGGCATGAGATAGGACGTTTTATATATGGATGACATACCCGGGAGGATTCCGTCCGTATAAATGAAAGATAAAAATACTGTTATAATGAAGAACTTTGTTGAGAAACTCCGCACCGAAGATTGGGTGGTGGTATGGATGTCGATTCCGTTGTTGCTTTCCGCTCTTTTCGCTTCCAAATATCTGCCCAGCGTTCCGTCTACTTTAGTCGGTAGCGTGGCGTGGTATAACATAGCGTTGTTGTTCGCTATTTGTCTGGTGGTGCTTTACGTGGGTTCTCTTATATTGAGGCGTCCTGTCAAGGGGATGTTGCCTTCGTTCGTGGTGGTTTTCGCATTGTCGTTGCTGGCTCAGATGGTGGCTAAAATTCCGCAGGTGTCTTATTTCGGCTTCGAGTCGGTGTTTTTCTCGGTGATATTCGGTCTACTGATCCGTAATCTGTGGCATGTGCCCGAGTGGATGAAGCCTGCCATACAGGGTGAGTTCTATATAAAGATAGGTGTGGTGTGTCTCGGTGCCACTATCCTCTTCAGCGATGTGATGAAGTCCGGTATTTTCGGTCTGCTGCAGGCTTGCGTGGTGGTTGCCGTGGTATGGTTCTTCGCGTTTTGGTTGGCGCGTCGTCTGAAGGTGGACGAGCGCACCGCCATGATTCTTTCGAGCGGCGTGTCAATATGCGGTGTTTCAGCATGTATCACGGCAGCGCGTGTGGCTGGCGGCGACGATAGAAAACTGTCGTATTTGGTTTCGTTGGTATTGATAGTGGTGGTGCCGATGATATATCTCATGCCGTGGTTGGCGCGTACCGTTCTGCCTATGATGTTTACCGATCCTCAGGTAGTGCAGGAGGTGGCCGGAGCTTGGATAGGCGGTACTATAGACACTACCTCGGGTGTGGCGGCATCGAGTACCATAGTGGGTTCGGTAGCCAACCAGCATGCCGTTATCATAAAGGCCGCGCAGAATGTACTGATAGGCGTGGTGGCATTCTTCATAGCTCTCTTCCTCTCCGCCCGTAGCGGGAGCGGCAATCGTCCGTCGTTGGGTATAGTCTGGGAGAAGTTTCCTAAGTTTATCATAGGCTTCGTGGCGGCATCGCTCGTTTTCAGCCTATGTCAGTCTAACGGTCTGTTCACCGTATCCGATAAGGGTAAGCTGGTGGAGCCGGGTGTGGCCAAGATGTTCTCCACACTCTTCTTCTCGTTGGCTTTCGTTTGTATCGGTCTCGATACCCGTCTTAAGGATATAGTATCGAGAGAGAACCGCAATGCGCTTTGGGCTTTTCTCGGCGCCCAGACATTCAATATAGTCGTGACGTTGATTTTCGCCTGCCTTTTCTTCGGCCTTCTCAAGCCTATGTGGGCATAATTGCGTGTCGAGAGGACGTTCCGTCGTTTTTTGCTAAATTTGCGGGATGACTTTGAGCCGGATGATAATAGCCGCGATTGACAGGTTGTACCTGCCGCCTTTGCCGCGCATAATGCCACGGCAGACGTTTCGTTACGCCGTATGCGGAGGGGCTAACATGGTGTTGGATATGGTGTTGTATTTTCTGTTCTACAATTTTTTGTATGACAAACAGAATTTCGTCATAGGTCCTGTCACCATCTCTCCAGAGATAGCCGCTTTCCTCACGGCATTTCCTATAACTTTTCTTACCGGTCTTTGGTTGGCCCGTAACGTATCGTTCCGAAATTCTCCGCTTCGTACCGTAACGCAAGGGGGGCGGTATTTCATGGTGGTGGTGCTTAATATCGTAATCAAATATTCGGGTCTAAAGCTGTTGGTGGAGGTGATAGGCGTATATCCGTCGATATCCAATGCCATACTTACTGTCGTAACAGTGGTCGTTAGCTATCTGTTGCAAAAAAACTTCTCTTTCCGCGGACACACAGCCGAATAGTGTCTTATTCTAGGATAGGGACCCTTTTCGATAGACTGCGCATCCGCCTGTTTTTCGGTGACTGCGAGAAAAGACACAATTTTTATCCGAAATCGACGTAAATAGGTATGTAATCTCGTCTACAAGCTATACGTAAATATCGTATATTTGCATAAAGAGCGTCGACATGAAGAAGATAAGGAAGAACATAGATTATCGTCACAATAAAGATCTCGTCACAATAAAGAGCCGTTGGAGCGGCAACCGCACCTTCAGGGGCCGTTTCCTCAACAACGAACGCAATCTGTCCCACGGTATAGGGAGCATACTTAAATGGCGTTTGTCGGCCAATCCGCAACGTGTAGAGAAACGCAACGAGAAATGGAATCCCCCTGTCCGTATGTTGCATAGTCTCGGAGAGGTGAGCGGCGATGCGCTCGTGTGGTTGGGACACAGTTCGTTTTTCATGCAGCTCGACGGCAAGAGGTTCCTTCTCGATCCTGTCTTCGAAAGTATTCCGTTCGTCAGGCGCGAGAGCCGTCTCCCGGTTGACCCCGGTATATTCACGGGGATAGATTATCTGCTCATAAGTCATGACCATTACGACCATTTGGATAAAAAATCGGTTAAACGCGTGCTTGCCATGAATCCAGATATAACCGTGGTTTGCGGCATAGGCGTAGGGGAGCTGATCGCTCAATGGGGCGATGGCTCGGCCAATATAGTGGAGGCGGGTTGGTATCAGCGTTACGATGCCGATCCGATAAGCATAACTTTTTTGCCTGCCAAGCACTGGAGCAAACGCGGAGCTAACGACGGAGGGTCGCGCCTGTGGGGCTCTTTCTGGATAAGCGGGAGCCGTCGGAGCGTATATTACAGCGGCGACACAGGATACGGACGCCATTTCAGAGAGGTGCGCTCGTTGTGCGGTCAGCCCGACGTGGCCGTGATAGGCATAGGCGCTTATAAGCCCCGTTGGTTCATGCAACGCAACCATATATCGCCGTACGAGGCGCTTGACGCTTCCGCGGAGTTGGGGGCTGGTCTGACCGTTCCTATGCACTACGGCACTTTCGACCTTTCAGACGAGCCGCTGTCCGATCCTCCCCGTGTATTTGCCCGGGAGGCCGGCATGAGGGATATTCCTGTAGCTATACCTAAGCTGGGCGAGATAGTCAGGTTGTAAATGTCGCTTCGGATAATTTGATAATTTTTCATACTTTTGTGAGAGACAGGTATTTCCGTTAACCGGGGTACGCCGTACGCAAGTCGCACGATTGCCCGTATTGAATAGGTCTATGAGCTATTTTCCCGCCATAAACGACATAGTAGCCGCCCGCATGAGGATAGGCGGTGCGGTGTTGCAGACTCCTCTTATGAACAACATGGTTCTCTCCGAACGTTACGGGGCCGATATCATTCTTAAACGCGAGGATTTGCAGATGGTGAGATCGTACAAGATACGCGGTGCTTATAATAAGATGTCGCAACTGTCCGAGGACGATCTGTCGGCGGGGGTGGTATGTGCGTCGGCCGGTAATCATGCGCAGGGGGTGGCTTACTCCTGTCAGGCTCTTAAATGCCGCGGTACGATATATATGCCTACGACTACGCCCCGTCAGAAGATCGATCAGGTGCGCATGTTCGGTAAGGATTATGTAGATATAGTGCTCACGGGCGACACTTTTGACGATTCCAACCGGGAGGCTCTCGCTTTCGCCAGTGGCAGGGGCATGACATTCATACATCCGTTCGACGATCCCAAGACCATAGAGGGTCAGGCCACCGTCGGCATGGAGATAATACAGGATGCCACCGCTCCTGTCGACTATCTGTTCGTGCCCATAGGAGGCGGAGGTCTCGCCTCGGGGGTGGGGAGCTATTTTAAACAGATATCGCCGTCTACCAAGGTCATAGGCGTGGAGCCGGCAGGGGCCGCATCTATGAAAGCGGCTATAGAGGCGGGGCATCCGGTAAAGCTCCCATCTGTGGATAAGTTCGTGGACGGTGCTGCGGTGGCGCAGGCCGGTGAATACACTTTCGATATATGTCGTCGGGTGCTGGACGATATAGTGACGGTTCCCGAGGGTAAGGTATGCACCGCCATACTCGAGCTTTACAACCGTAGCGCTCTCGTGGTGGAACCGGCCGGAGCCCTTTCGATAGCCGCCCTCGATGCTTACGCCGACAAGATAAAGGGCAAGACTGTAGTTTGTGTGGTAAGCGGAAGCAACAACGACATTACCCGCACTGAGGAGATAAAAGAGCGGTCGTTGCTTTACGAGGGCCTCAAACACTATTTCGTGGTACGTTTCCCCCAGCGTAGCGGTGCGTTGCTCAACTTCCTGCAACAGGTATTGGGCAAGAACGACGATATAACCCATTTCGCATATTCTAAAAAGAATAACAGGGAGCAAGGTCCCGCTCTCGTGGGTATAGAGTTGCAGAACCGCGACGACCTTAAACCGTTGCTCGAACGCATGTCGGAGAAAGGGTTCGTCTATGAATATCTCAACGAAATGCCCGATCTGTTCCAGTTCCTGTTCTGATGCTACCTCCGAGAGAATGAGTATTGTATTGTCGTAGGTTTGTCGGCGAGACGGGACGATGCTATAAAATGTCCTGACGGTATGCGCGTTAACCGAAGCGCTTTCGCTCCGTGTCAGGAGCGTAAAACAAACTTGCGCTTCTTTAGAAGTGCAAGTAATAGAACACAATTCCGCTTGCGAGATGACAAGATGCCAATAAAGCCCACTGAAAGTATGCGCATTCGCCGAAGTCTATAATGCGGCACGAGGTGCCGCTCCGTAATAACCTCCACGAATTAACCAAACAGAGGTTGGGAAAATTGCAGGCGAGACGATAAAAAACATTGGAGCTTAACGATATGCGCATTAACTGCTAGTCGCAGGCATGCTTGCCCGCGTACACAACTGCAGTTCGCAGGGCGCCGAAGCTTTTTAGACCTCAAAAATCGTCGATCGCGGTCGTGCGCCTCCGGAGCGTACTCC
>CAJURV010000098.1 GCA_910588925.1 uncultured Rikenellaceae bacterium | reverse complement strand
GTTAAATCCCGAGGAACGAGGGATGAGCGGGCCGCACCTCGCGGTGGGCAGAAATTTCCCCCAACGGAGGCCCGCGTAAGTTACAGCAATCATGGACCTGTTCCGCTTAAATCATCGCCACGAACCTAAAGAGCCTCATGCTTAAGCGGTCCCCAGCAGGCTCCGACCCTTTTTTGACGTCGGGCAAAATATCCGAAAGTATAATAACTTAATGTGCTGTTTTTATTTAGATGTAGTATGGTGTCGCGGCTCCGAATATATTCACATTACGTATAACATTGTAATCAGCATGCAAAAGATAGCGCATACGTTTAAACAGCGAAGATGGTCGGGTCATATAACCGGAATACGATGCAAGAAATGTATTGTTTTAATAATTAACGAGTTGTCGCATAAGTGCCCATCGGCGAGCAAATTATTTTCGCGACATAATTGCAGCGTTTGACAAATTTTGTATATATTTGCCGCATCTAAATACCGCTATGCAGAGCAAAAGCAACATATCCGTTTCAGTATCGTACGCCCTATCCGGCGTCCGCGGCTCTGCTACTGTCCGAGTAGAACGACGACGACGATAGTATTTCGACTACGTGTCGGAAGCGTTCCCCATTTCCGTTTCCATAGATATTAAGGATAAGGTGTGTTTTCTGAAAAGAATACCGTAGAAAATCCGAAATTTTGCGAAACATTCTCCGCATGAGGAGTTTTAAATCAATCACAACATAATTCTATCACGATGACTATCGACGATTTTGACGTGTTGGTCGCAGATGCGAGCCATGCACCTTTCGCTCAGGCAATCTGCGACGAGATGGCTGAGTCGGCCAAAGCTCGCGGCACCGGCATAGCGCGACGCACCGCCGAATACGTTGCGGGCAAGATGCGCGACGGCAAAGCTGTGATCGCTTTCCATAAAGACGGTCGCTGGGCCGGATTCAGCTATATAGAGACATGGGGTCACGGCGATTACGTGGCAAACTCCGGTCTGATAATAAGCCCGGAATTCAGACGCCTCGGTTTAGCTAAAGCTATAAAAACCAAAACATTCGCACTGTCTCTGTACCGCTATCCGAACGCCAAGCTGTTCGGTCTCACCACCGGGTTGGCTGTCATGAAAATCAATTCCGAACTGGGGTATGTCCCTGTGCCGTTCTCGGAATTGACCGATGACGAAAGTTTCTGGAAAGGTTGCGAAAGCTGTGTCAATTATCCCATACTCCAGAGCAAAATGCGCAAGAACTGTCTGTGTACCGGTATGATATTCGATCCGTCCAGGCAGAAGCCCCGTTTCGATATAGAGGCAGAGCTCGGAATAGATAAAAAAGAGGAGGAGTAACCGGTTTGAAGCGAGCCTGCATGGCGTGATATTTCGAATCCGACAGATGTGTATCTTCTTTTTGAACGCAATGTAGCTCGCCCGGATCGCTTGTCGGTCGGTAATCCGCATGAGGCGGATTCGCGGATGTCTCGAAAAAAGGAGTGTAATAATCTTCGGGGTCGATAAAACGACTGCTTGAAATGTCGGTTCGGATTATCGAACATGGAGAACTCCGATTAAAACTAACGTTTTGAAATAAAAATAATAATAAATATAACACTATGAAAAAAGTAGTTTTAGCATTCAGTGGCGGCCTCGATACGTCGTATTGCGCCATATGGCTCCGTGAGGAGATGAATCTCGAGGTGCACGCCGTTATAGGCAACACCGGCGGTTTCAGCAAAGAGGAGATCGCCGCCATTGAGAAACGGGCGTTGGCACTCGGTGTCAAGAGCTTCAAAGAGCTCGACCTGACGGAGACATTCTATCACGATACTATCCGCTATATGGTCTACGGCAACATGCTCAAGAACGGCACTTACCCCCTGTCCGTGAGCGCAGAACGTATCTCGCAGGCGGCGGGCATAGCTCGTTATGCCAAGGAGATAGGGGCCGATTACCTTTGTCACGGCTCTACCGGCGCGGGTAACGATCAGGTGCGCTTCGATATGATATTCGGTACCATAGCTCCCGAGATAGAGGTGATAGCCCTCATACGCGATCGTCATCTCAGCCGTGAGGAGGAGATAGAATATATCCGCCGTCACGGTGTCGATTTCGACTTCAAAAAAGCCGAATATTCTATAAACCAAGGCATTTGGGGTACATCTATAGGCGGTAAAGAGACGTTGCATTCCGACACCACTCTTCCCGAAGAGGCCTATCCTACCAAGCTCGAACGCGACGGTCATGAAACGCTTACCCTCACATTCGACAAGGGCGAGATAGTCGGCGTCAACGGTAAAAAGTACGACAATCATGTGGAGGCCATCCTCGCCGTGCAGAAGATTGCCGGTCCTTACGCCATAGGTCGCGACATGCACATAGGCGACACTATCATAGGTATCAAGGGCCGCGTAGGTTTCGAGGCCGCCGCACCCATGGTGATAATAAAAGCGCATCACATGCTCGAGAAACACACCCTCACCAAGTGGCAGATATTCTGGAAGGATCAGATCTCGGCATTCTACGGCAACTACCTCCACGAGGGACAATATTTCGACCCCGTAATGCGCGATATGGAGGCCATGCTCGAAAAGAGCCAGCGTTACGTAAGCGGCGATGTGATAATGGAGCTTTATCCCTACCGCTTCCAGCTCATAGGCATACGTTCCGACCACGACCTGATGAGCGACAAATTCGGAAGCTACGGCGAGATGAACCTCGGTTGGAGCGGCGACGATGTGCGCGGCTTCGGCAAGATATTCGGCAACCAGACCGTAATACACCGTCTTGTAAACGATGAAGAATAATTACCGCATGACAGACAGAAAGATACGCGCCGCCATTATAGGCGGTGCCGGCTACACTGGCGGAGAGGCATGCCGTCTGCTTACGTTCCATCCCTCGGTGGAGCTGGCATACGTGCATAGCGTCTCCAACGCCGGCAACCTAATATGCGATGTACATACCGACCTTGTCGGCGACACCGACATGCGTTTCACAGATACTTTGTCGTCCGATGTAGACGTCATGTTCCTCTGCCTGGGACACGGCGATTCGCGCAAATTCCTAGAAAACAATCATATCGACGATAATGTACGTATCATAGACCTCAGTCAGGATTTCCGTCTTGCCGCCGGTAGCTCGTCGGGTTCGCGTAGTTTCGTTTACGGTCTTCCGGAGATGAACGCCGACAAGATCGCTACGGCGCACGACATAGCCAATCCCGGATGTTTCGCTACCGCCATACAGTTGGCTCTGTTGCCTTTGGCGTCTGCCGGAGCGCTTACCGACGAGGTTCACATAAGCGCGGCTACAGGCTCTACGGGTGCGGGACAGAAAACCACATCCACCACTCATTTCAGCTGGAGACATGCCAATTTCTCGAGCTATAAGACATTCACGCATCAGCATTTGCACGAGATAGGCGAGAGCCTTACGGGGTTACAGCCGTCGTTCGATAAGGCTTTGAACTTCATTCCGTACCGCGGCGACTTCGCCCGGGGGATTCTCGCTTCGGCATATACCCGTTTCGACGGTTCCATAGACGAGGCGCTGGCACTCTACCGCGATTATTACGAGGATGCCGCGTTTACATTCGTAAGCGAAAGGCCTGTCAGTCTCAAACAGGTGGTCAACACCAACAAGTGTCTGCTATCGTTGGAAAAACACGACGACAAGTTGCTCGTCACCTCCGTTATCGACAATCTCCTGAAAGGGGCGTCGGGACAGGCCGTGCAGAACATGAACATAATGTTCGGACTGCCTGAGCGTGAGGGGCTGGGTCTCAAGCCGTCGGCTTTCTGACATTCCCGGGCGGTTCCTCTCTCCCGGATCCATTTCATGCCGGGTATGGGGAGGTCCGAATTTTAAGCGAATCTGCGCCGCAAGCGCGCAATAACGGTTGTAAATATGAAAATGTTCAACGTATATCCCACCTACGACATAGAGATAGTAAAGGCTCTGGGGTCGAAAGTGTGGGACTCCGAGGGGGTAGAGTACCTGGATATGTACGGCGGCCATGCCGTGATATCCATAGGCCACACACACCCTCACTATGTGGAGATGCTCGAAGGACAGCTCTCCAAGATAGGTTTCTATTCCAACTCCGTGCGGATATCCATACAGGAGGAGCTGGCTGAAAAACTCGGGCGTCTCTCCGGCAAGGATAGCTACCGGCTGTTTATGTGTAACTCCGGTGCCGAGGCTAACGAGAATGCCATGAAGTTGGCTTCGTTCCACAACGGTAAGAAGAAGATCATAGCCATGCACGGCGCCTTTCACGGACGCACCTCGTTGGCTGTGATGGCTACCGACAATCCCAAGATACAGGCTCCCGTAAACAAGACCGACAATATCGTGATGGTACCGGTGAACGACAGCGAAGCTCTCGAAGCGGAGTTCGCCAAGGGCGATGTATGTGCGGTGATAATGGAGGGCATACAGGGTGTTGGCGGCGTAATAGAGGCCGGGGTCGATTTCGTGCGTCTCGTTCGCAGGCTTTGCGACGAGCATAATGCCGTATTCATAGCCGACAACGTACAGTGCGGTTGCGGTCGTAGCGGTCGATATTTTTACGAGGATCACGCCGGTGTCGATGCCGACATATACACCATGGCAAAAGGCATAGGCAACGGTTTTCCCGTAGGCGTCATAGCCGTATCTCCCGCATTCGAGGCCATATACGGGATGTTAGGCACCACGTTCGGGGGCAATCAGTTGGCGTGTGCCGCCGCCATTGCAGTGTGCGACGTGATAGAGCGCGACCGTCTCGTAGAGAATGCCGACGCCATGGGCCGATATCTTAAGAAAGAGCTCGCCGGAATAGGCGCCATAGAGGAGGTGCGCGGCCGCGGTCTCATGATAGGCATACGCTTGCCTTACGACACTGCCGATCTGCGCAAAAAGCTGCTTTTCGACAAGAAGATATTCGTAGGTTCTTCAGGAGACAAAAACGTATTTCGGCTCCTGCCAGCCCTTAACATAGGGCGCAACGAATGCGACAGATTGCTCGAAGCGTTGAAAGAGTTGCTGTAGCTCGGTTGGTGTAAAAATCGGGAGGTACGCTTTTGGGGGCGTACCTCCCGATTTTTTTTGTTTATAGGACTATGATGACGTTTTCGATTGGTTGAGGGGTGTGCCTCCCGGCGGACCCTTCGGGGAGGTACTTTTGTCACTCGACAAAAGTACCCAAAAACGAGGGGGTCGCAGACCCCTTCTTGATGTGCATGATGTTCAGTGGTGCCGCGTGGTTTGTGGTGGGCACGGCTCGTTTAGTGATGCGGCTTGGGTAAGGTTCATGCAGTTGGTGAGTTTTATGTGGAAATTGAGAGTTGGTTGCGCTATCCTAACTTAGTTATGTCTGGCAGGCGAGTGTGTTTGCCGGGTCGGGACCTGAAATTGCAACGAGAAATTAGGTTGGCGAGACGATAAGATGCTATAAGGTTTCCTGAAGATATGCGCATTAACTGCAAGTCGCAGGCATGCTTGCTCACGTACACAACCGCAGCTCGCAGGGCGCCGAACTTTTTCGGTAAGCCGAGCGCAATGAGACGAAGTCTCGATTGCCGAGGCGAGAAAAAGTGCGCGAAGCGAAGTTTTTTAGACCTCAAAAATCGTCGATCGCGGTCGTGCGCC
>CAJURV010000097.1 GCA_910588925.1 uncultured Rikenellaceae bacterium | reverse complement strand
GTACCCAACAAAAACAAACGGAACTAAAGCGGAAACGCTAATAAACTTCCAACTACACTAAACACAACAGCAAAAGACAAAACACAGAACGCTGCTCAACAAAAACTAATAAAGAATGCCACAAAGCGTATTCCATACAGGCGGAAAGTCCGAACTTAGCGAGCAAATTCAAACACGCCGTAAGGCGTATTCCCTGCATCAAAGCCCCGAGCGAAGCGAGGGCAATCAAACACATTCCGCCGTTAAATCCCGAGGCACGAGGGATGAGCGGGTCGGGGCCTCCCCACACGGAGGCCCGCATAAGTTCCGGCAATCATAGAACCTTTCCGCTTAAATCATCGCTATGAATCGAAAGAGCGTCACGTTTAAGCGGTCCCCCGCAGGCTCCGTCCCTTGTGTCTCCGGGTAAGGTATGGGAAAAATCGCCTCTCTATAAGAAATCAAGGTAATATAAACCTAAATATATAAAGCGTAACACTCGGTAGCAAAACTAATGCGCATGTAATCAAGTCCAAACATGTGCCAGCCGATTGTCTATCGTGAATTTCGGATAATGCCCGGGATATCCCCGCTATCGTTCAGAAACGGTACTGCTTTCCACACTTTGGACGCCTTGGTATAATAGTGGTTGAGCAGATCCATGCCGCCGTCATGCTCTATATAGTGGTTTCGTAACATGTTCACTATCTGGTATGCGTCGGGCTTTTCCCGTTGTCCGGCTCCGCTTATCCGCTCCTTTATGCTCTCCCACAGGTTTTCGGCATGTACGGTTATGCGGTCGGGTAGGTTCTTGTACATCAGCACCGGGTCGGGCACTATATTGATCTGATATGTGACAGCGGGAAGCCCGACGCTGAAATCTTTGTTGTCGGCGGCTGAGAAGTGCATGACCGAGTCGACTTTGAGCCTGTTGGCTACGAGATACCTGACGATACCCTCGGCATAGGCGCCGCCCATACTGTGACTTACGATGAATATGTTCTTGCGTTGCACTCCGTTTTCGTCCGTCACGCCCATGTCGGTCAACTCTTGCGAAAGTATCTCCCGTCCGTATGTCTCGCCATCCGCGAAACGCGATTTCCCCGAAGAATACCAGTCGCCGGAGCCATCCACGAATATGGGCGATACCGAGCGGATAGTCTTGCCTTTCAGACTCTTGAATCGGCGGCGGAAATAACTTTTGGCTTTGGCTATGAACCCGGCCTCCCAATATCCCTCGAGCGGCACGTCGCCGATGTTCTGTATGATGGCCTCGTGCATCTCCACTCCGAGCCTGTGCGAAAATATGGAGCCTATTTTCAGCGCCGTGCGTCCCGTGTTCCAGTATCCGTTTACGAATATGGCTACGGCGTCGGAGCGGTCGGCATGTGTCGTCCCGGTGGCCGGAGCGAAAAGGCTGCGCCTACGGCTGTCGGGCCTTACGGTGCAGTAAAGCTTGTGGGGAACCAAAGGATGGCCGCAAGGTACGGATGGGTGGTCGAACGTTTTAATGAAACGCATGCCTATCTTTTTCATTACCCGTTCTGAACGCTCGTTGAGAGTGGAGGTAAACGCATATATCTCTTTGATCCCGAACACCTGACGTGCATATACCAGACATGCCGATGCCGCCTCTGTAGCATAGCCTTTCCCCCAAGCGTCGGCCACTAACCGCCATGCAATCTCTACTCCGGTAGCGAAATCGTTGCCGAAGTCGAACCTGTGCAATCCTACGAACCCGATGAACCGTCCCGTATTCTGCTCCTCTACGGCGAACAGTCCGAAGCCGGAGGTGTCGAGTTCGTCGCGTATGCGGGTGAAAAACTCGGACGACTCGGTTTTTGTCAGCCTCCGTACAAAGAACTCCATCACTCGAGGGTCGTTGTTCATCTTTATGAACGGTACCAGATCGTCGCGTGTCCACCCTCGCAGATACAGGCGTTCCGTCTCTATATATATCTTCATCGCAGGGGATTTTTATGTAGTTCGTTCCGATGTCATAAACCGTACGTCAGAGCCAAATGCAATACGGGGTATTCCTTTCCGCTATCATCGGTTTCGTCGCGCGATACCGTTTTGAAGCCCAAGTGCTCGTAAAAACCGCGCGCTCCTGTGTTTTGTTCGTTTACATCCACATACCGGGCGCCGGCCTCTATTGCTAACTTCATCAACATACCGCCGGCTCCGAGTCCGAAGAACTCCGGATCGACGAAAAGCATCTCCACTTTGTCGCCTCCGACGGCCACGAATGCCGCCGGCCGCCCGTCGCGCTCCACATAGTGCACATCGAGTGCGGCAAGCCCGTCACGCACCGCAGAACGGAAAAAGACAATGTCCTCTTCGGTAACGAAGTGGTGCGTGGCCCTTACGGATCTCTCCCATAGTGCCGCAAGTTCGGCGTGCAGTGAGGCGTCGCCTTTTTTTAATGTGAAGTCGGACATGATCTATTTTCCGGCCAGTTCGCGGATAGTGCGCTTTATGCCGTTTTTGTCTATACCGCACTGTGCCGCCAGTTCGTCTACGCTACCGTGCTCTATGAATCTGTCGGGCAGGCCCAGTCGCACTACTTTGTGGGAGCCGCTTTCGGGCAACGACGAGAAGAATTCCAACACCGCGCTGCCGACACCTCCGGCCACTACGCCGTTTTCCGCCGTAACTATCTTGTCGAATTCGTTCCATACGCGTCTTAACATCGCTTCGTCCAACGGTTTGGCGAAACGGAGGTCGATATGTTCCACCGATATGCCCTCTTCGGCCAGCTCGTCGATGGCGTCGGCGGCTTCGTTTCCGACGGGTCCTAAGCTGAGAAGCGCTATATCGTGTCCGTGGGTGAGAACACGCGAGGTGCCGCGTTCTATGTACTCGAAATCGTTGTGCCAGTCGTCGCCGCGATAGCCCTCGCCTCGCGGATAGCGTATCATGTAGGCGCCGCATGGGTTGGCTTGCGCCGAATACATCATGTTGCGAAGCTCGTGTTCGTCGTACGGCGAGGCTATGGTTATGCCCGGTACGGACCTGAAACACGCTATGTCGAACGCGCCGTGATGGGTCGAGCCGTCTTCGCCCACGAGGCCTGCACGGTCGAGGCACAATACCACGTTAACCCCCTGCAGCACTACGTCGTGGATGACGTTGTCGTAGGCCCTCTGCATGAACGAGGAGTATATGTTGCAATAGGGCAACATCCCCTGCGTGGCCAGTCCGCCGGAGAAGGTCACGGCATGTCCCTCGGCTATGCCTACGTCGAATACGCGCTCCGGCATACGTGCCTGCATTATGTTCATGGAGCACCCGGTAGGCATGGCTGGGGTTACGCCCACTATGGCAGGATTCATCTCGGCCAGCTCCAGCAATGTCTCGCCGAATACCTCCTGAAATTTTTTGCTGACTGCCTTTACGCGTTTGCGTTTGCCGGTGTCGGGGTCGAAAACTCCGGGGGCGTGCCATGTGGTCTGGCTTTGTTCGGCCGGGGCGTATCCTTTGCCTTTGACGGTGAGGGCGTGCAACAGCTTGGGGCCCTCTATGTGTTTCATGTCCTGCAGTACACGCACTAACTGAACAACGTCGTGGCCGTCTACGGGGCCGAAATAACGGAATCCGAACGATTCGAAGAAGTTACTGCTCTGCAACAGGAATCTTTTGAGGCCGGAGACCGACCGCGCTATGGTATTGGATAGACGCGGCAGGGGGCTCAACATCTTTTGTGTGGCCTTTTTGAAGCGGTTGTAACGGCGCGATGTGGTTATGGAGAGCAGGTAACGGTTGAGCGCCCCTACGTTGGGGTCTATCGACATGTCGTTGTCATTGAGTACCACCAGCAGATCGCGCGCTTCCACCCCGGCGTTGTTTATGCCTTCGAAAGCGAGTCCGCCGGTCATGGCACCGTCGCCTATCACCACTATGGTTTTGCGCTCCTCGCCTTTGAGGCTAAAAGCAGTGTCCATGCCCAATGCCGCCGATATGGATACCGACGCGTGGCCGCCTCCGAACGCGTCGTATTCGCTCTCGGAACGTTTCGGGAACCCGCTCAAGCCGCCTAACTTCCGGTTGGTGGCGAATCTGTCGCGCCGTCCTGTCAGTATTTTATGGGCATAGCCCTGATGTCCTACGTCCCACACCAACTTGTCGTCGGGAGTGTCGTAAACATAGTGGATGGCTACGGTCAGCTCTATAGCCCCGAGGCTCGACCCGAGATGTCCCGGGTTGGATGCCAACTCGCGTATGATGAAACGGCGAAGCTCCTCGCACAACTCCGGCAGACGCTTCACCGGCAGCTTCTTAAGGTCGGAGGGTGAGTTTATGTTATCGAGAAGAGACATGCGTTCGGATGGTTTTTAACGTAAAGACAAACACGTTTCGGACAAAACTAGGAGACCTCCTGTTGCCGGAAATATCGCCGCCTACATCCATATATCGGGGCGGAGTTTCCGAAGACAACTACGGAGTGTTCTGCCGAACAGGGTTTGTTTATTCAGTGCAAAGATAATGAATATGTATTAACTTTGAGGAGAGTACCTCTCTCCTTTTTGAATGAACGTTATATGTCGGTCGGTTTATCGCGATTAGCCGTATTTTGGCGATGCGACAGGCGGTGGGTTATGTAGCGCACATCACAAGGTACGGAGCGGGTGGACTGCATCGAGCCTGGAGGCCGTGAGAGCAATCGAAATACGTCTTAAATTATAAAATATCGGAATACCTGCCGGCAGACTCGTCTTTTTACTTCCGTATGAAAAAGCAGGGTTTCTGCCTGTGTCACTCGTTTAGTCCGGATAGGTAAAAACGTTCGCTTCGATGCAGACCTTTCCTCGCCTCGGCAATTAAAACTTCGTTTTATTGCACTCGGCTTAGCTAAAACGTTAAGCGGCTTCGCGGACATCCTCCACAGGGAAGTTAATTTATTTTAGCCCCGAAGCGTAATACAGATCGGACCGTAACCTGCGTAAATCCGAAAATAATACACTAAAATTCAATAATAAACGTTTTAGCATGTGTAATCGCAAAAGTAAGAGTATTTCAAAAAAAGTTATCGTATAGGTTGTTTATTTAAATAATATCATTATATTTGTATCGTGAACTAAGATATGGCACACTATTTGCGATTTCCTGACTAAAAGAGACACGACAAATCTCGAAGCAAAATCATGGTAGCGGGATCTGTTAAATCGTTTTTCTGAAAGATATACGGATAAAATTTTTCACGAAAAAACACAATAAAAAAATAAGATTGACGTTTTTCATATACAATACAGCAAAGAACAAGGTTTCTTCATTTATTTAAGTTTGGGTTAGTAGTAAGGGACTTTTCCGATTTTGTCCCACAAGAAGAGAGCAGTCGCGACGACTCCTCTCTTTCTGTTTTAGATAACCTTGATTATATGACCGGAAATGAAACAGAATCGCTCCGTGTCAGGAGGAAACACAAACTTGCGCTTCGTTAGAGAACACAATTCCGCTCGCGAGAAGATAAGATACCTATAAAGATTACTAAAAGTATGCGCATTAGCCGAACTACTCATGCGGCACGAGGTGCCGCTCCGCGATAACCACCACGGATTAACCCGACAGAGGTTGGGAAAGCCGATGGCGAGCAAATCACATCACTTCACACCCAAAGACATGCGCATTAACTGCAAGTCGCAGGCATGCTTGCCCTCGCACACAACCGCAGCCCGCAGGGCGCCGAACTTTTTCGGTAAGCCCGAGCGCAATGAAACGAAGTTTCGATTGCCGAGGCGAGAAAAAGTGCGCGAAGC
>CAJURV010000096.1 GCA_910588925.1 uncultured Rikenellaceae bacterium | reverse complement strand
CATGCGTTCAGAGATCGCGTACATAACCGAATATCACGAAAACTTCCTCCCCATAGGACCCGAACCTATAAAATCCCTAATGCATCCCCTTCGGGGATGCACCCACACGAGCAACACAAAAACGTCCCTAACAAAAACAACTGAAACTAAAGCGGAAACGCTAATAAATTTCCAACTACACTAAACACAACTGCTAAAAGACAAGGCACAGAACGCTACCTAACAAAAACTAATAAAGAACGCCGCAAAGCGTACATGCCCGAGCGAAGTGATGGGCATAAATACTAACAGCAGATTCAAACACGCCGTAAGGAATACCCGCATAAGCAGAAAGCCCGAGCGAAGCGAGGGCAATCAAACACAATTCCGCCGTTAAATCCCGAGGAACGAGGGATGAGCGGGCCGGAGCCTCCCCCATCGGAGGCCCGCTTACACGGTTGGTTATTACAGTATTTCCCGCTTACTTTATATAAAATCACTTTCTCGAACGTCACGCTTAAGCGGTCCCCCGCAGGCTCCGTCCCTTGTGACTCCCGGCAAGGCATCGCTAAACACCCGATAGTTATGTTTATCCATCATCCGATCTAAAGCTCGCCACCCCTCCATATTAAATACACAAAAAAGCCCCGGATAAAAACCTTATCCGGGGCAAAACAAAAGAGGCGACTAAAATTATTCAGCAAAAACGATCA
Organism: uncultured Rikenellaceae bacterium; assembly: GCA_910588925.1. Classification (GTDB taxonomy): domain Bacteria; phylum Bacteroidota; class Bacteroidia; order Bacteroidales; family Rikenellaceae; genus CASDZP01. Next base: position 5,162 of record CAJURV010000096.1, on the reverse strand, counting down.
CATCGGTAGGACCCTCCACATTGACGCGTTTTCTCTTAAGAGAACCGTCTGCGGCAGGATATTCCACTTCGAATATACCGTTTACGGGAGAATAGATCACCAAATAGTCGTTCATATCTTTGGTCGGACCTGCGGTAACGCCGGTACCCACGACATCATTATTGAGATTGATGAGTTTAACTTCGCATGCGATACGGTCTGCACTGCTCTGCTCGCCGCCCTCTTTCTTGAACATGCGTATGGCAACGGGGGTACCCTTACCCTCTTCGGCCTGCTGGCTCTTGTAGAGGGCGATGTAACGATCGGTCACGTCCATGCCGTGTACGGTAGTGTCGCGTCTGTTCCACACCATCGGGTATCTCATACCGGTGGGAGCATAAGAGCTGGCGTAGATCCATGTAGCCTTATCGTTCTTATCGGCTTTGCCGGCACGGGGCATGAACCACGCGTAGTTGAGTTTTTCGGGGCTGTATTCGGTAACGTACCATTCGCCGTCGAGCCATACCTCCACCCAGTTGTGGTTACCCTCGCGCGATACCCACATGGGAGTGCCGGCAAAACGTGCGGGAATACCTACCGAACGGAATGCGTCGATCAGAAGGATAGAAAGACCGGTGCACGAAGCCATATGTATCTCCATCGACTCGCTGGGAGACTGGTTGGGTTTCTTGCGTTTAACGTTATAAACCACGTCTACGGCCTCTTTAATGCTCTTATTGACAGTGTCTATAGCCGCAGCCATATCTCCGGACGCCGCTGCCATGGGACCGAACATCTCCATGAACATGGGACGCCAACTGTCACGGGTTTCGTCCACGCATACGTACGGGAGCACCTCGTTGTAAAATATCTCTTTGGGAAGATCCTTCACCCAAGGGAATTTCTCATAAGCCTTGTAGGCATACTCGATATTCTCTTTTATAAGAGCGGTAGAAAGGGTGTCGATATCGTGCTTGGGCATGTAGGCGTAAAGGTATGCCATACCTTCGCGATACTCCGGTTTGATATCTTTCAACACCTGCGTTAGAGCCTCCGCACGCTCGGGAGTGGCGGTAGCGATGTTGGCCTGAGCTTTGGCCGCGATCTCGGGATCTACATTTTTGTAAGGATCGTTACTGCACGACACGAAAAACAACGAGCAAGCGGCAGCGACAAGAAGAGTTGAAACCTTCATAGAAGTTAAGATTTATCGTTAACGTTTACGTTAAAAAAACATTTACGATGCAAAGTAAATAATTTTACCCATTTTTGACAAGAATATCGCCTTTTTTATTCTACTTTAAAATTACAGAGCGGATATTCCATATACTAAAAAGTATATATACCCCCGTTTTTGCCACCTCTTTACAGATAAGATACGGGCATTCACACCGCATTCATGGCCGCCGCCACAACTACGCATAAAACACAAACCGATAGAAATCAACCCGTTCAACCTTACCGGCAAAAAAAACGCATAAAAGATTTGGATGATACGTCAAAAGAGTTTAAATTTGCACTCGGTTAACAAAATCATGGCGAGGTAGCTCAGCTGGTTAGAGCGCATGATTCATAATCATGAGGTCGCCGGATCATGCCCGGCTCTCGCTACGAAAAGAGGCTCTGCACAAAATGCAGGGTCTTTTTTTATATGCCTTATTCACAAAACAAACCCGCCATCCGGAGAACGGCGGGTATCACGACAGACGTGTAAAAACTACCGGCTGAAAATATAGCGTCCCAAACGCGTATTACGATATTCTCTGTTCAAAAGGGGATAATCGTGCGGCGTAGGATATACCGATATTCCGCAATAGTAGGTTATGTCGAAATGGTCTTCGTTCGAAGGGCCAAAAGACGAGGTGGCGTCTTTATACACCACAACCTGTCCGATAGCCTCTTGTATCCGCGCCTTCTCGGCATCGGAACAGAACTGCCCCGCGAACTGCTCGAGGTCGAGAAAACAACGATAATATTTATTTCGGCCGAAACGTTGCACCTTGTCGATATAGTCGCCCGTTCCGTAAAACGATGCCTCTGACAGCGGTTCACGCAACGCCTCTGCCAACGCCCCCACCTTGGAACAATCGTAGAGGGCTATGGTGGCATACGGGTATTTTGGATCGCTACGCCAATGGCTCATATACCTTTCGCCGAAAGCTTTGATACCGCCGGGCATCGGTTCATAGAGACTCCTTAAGGCAACCGGATATATCTCGGTGAAGCCGGGAGAAAATATCTCGGCAGGAGAGGCTAAAATATAGCGGACTTTGGTCGACAGCTCGTACACAGTGGTGATATCGCCCATAAGACACGCCTCGAACACGATGAAATCGAAGACTCCGGAAGGGATAACGGAAGCCATGTCCGTTATAGACATCATATCCTTGCCATCCTGTATTATGGCTCGCGATATATCGGTCTCGGGCCGGTTGTCGGCAGACGAATATGACGATTTGGCAGTCAACTCGGGCGTGTCGGCAGGCAACCACCCCGAACCGTGCGAAAATACCAACATGCCGTAAGACTCCGCCGGAGCGTAACTCAAGGCATCGTTCATAGCGCTGCGGAAAATATCGGGGTCTGCGGAATTCTCCTCACCGTAACTCTTTATCTGTACGGCCTTATAGCTACCCTCGCTGGTGGGTTCTACGCTGTATAGACGAGCCCCTCGCTGACGGTGATCCTGATATATAACCATCTTGCCGTCTATACCGTTCATCCCCTTACACAAGGCGTCGATCTTATCGAAGCTTTCGTCGTCGAGATTATTGTCCCCGCCGAGATACACGAACATCGTACGAGGATTCCCCTCACCGCTTTTACCTTTACTCTTATTGCATCCCGCCAAAACGGACAATGCCAAAAACAGATATAGTATTTTACGCATAATCAAATATTTTATGTGCGACAAAGATACGAATAAGCCGAATATAAAAGCAAACTCGGTTGGTTTTGTTAAAACGAAGTATCTAATACGAAGCCAAAGATACTAACAAATAAGCCCCCGAACACCATCACAAACGAGAAACATCTCATTTTTATTTTTACACCCTACCACATACTCCCCCTACGTCACAAGGGTCAGAGTCTGCGGAGGACCGCGCCTCGCGGCGGGCAGAGAGAGTAACCAAACATGCAAAATGCGATAAATACTATATACAACCAACCGCATACGCGGGCCTCCGTGGGGAGGAGGCTCCGGCCCGCATAGCCCTCATTCCTCGGGCTTCTACTCCCGCATAAACACCTTACGGCGTATTGAACACTGCAGAATATAAAAGCGGTACTTACTTAACATTCCCAATCCAACCACAATATCCCCCGACGTCACAAAGGTCGGAGCCTGCGGGGGACCGCGCCTCGCGGCGGGCAGAGAGAGTAACCAAACATGCAAGATGCGATAAATACTATATACAACCAACCGCATACGCGGTCCTCCGTGGGGAGGAGGCTCCGGCCCGCATAGCCCTCATTCCCTCGGGCTTCTACTCCCGCATAAACACCTTACGGCGTTGAACACTGCAGAATATAAAAGCGGTACTTACTTCACATTCCCAATCCAACCACAATATCCCCCCCGACGTCACAAGGGTCGGAGCCTGCGGAGGACCGCGTAAACGTGACGCTCTTTAAATTCTCGTAGGTGATTCAAGCGGAATAGGTCTATAAATTGCTGGAACTTACGCGGGCCTCCGTGGGGGGAGGCTCCGGCCCGCTCATCCCTCGTGCCTCGGGATTTAACGGCGGAAAGTGTTTGACGTCCCTCGCTTCGCTCGGGCCGTAAATCCAAAGTTTGTTTGCGTAACAAAATATTTCTTATCCAGAACTCTCACTCTTATATTAATAGTTATGCTCCGTGGGGAAGTTTCTGCCCACCGCGAGGTGCGGCCCGCATAGCCCTCGTGCCTTCGGGCTTCTACTATCGCACAATATAATAAAATAGCCACCTTTATGACTGAAAACTAAAGCATCAATGACAATGGCAAAAATCATCGTTCAAAATACACCTATTTCTGTTCTCAGCCTTGAAGAACAGGATTATATATCTCTTACAGACATGGCTTCTGCCAAAGAGGGAGACAGCAGAGCAACAGATGTGATCAAGACCTGGATAAGAAACAGTTATACGATCGAATTTCTTGGCACATGGGAAATTATTCATAATCCTGATTTTAAAGTGGTCGAATTTGACCACTTTAGGAAAAGTGCAGGCTTACCGTCTTTTGTCCAAGTGCACATCCCATCTATGTAAATAGCCATTTAAAAAGAATGTAATCTCGCAAATTATAGCGACATTTGTAATTGAGACTCAATGCATCGACTACAATGGCAAAAATTACAGTTCAAAATACAGATATTAGCGTTGTCAAGTACAATGACGAAGACTACATCAGCCTTACAGACATGGCAAGAAGTCAACTGCAAGAGCATATTATCTTCCGTTGGCTTAGCCTTAAAAGTACTATAGAATATCTTGGTGAATGGGAAATACTGTATAACCCCGATTTTAATTGTACCGAATTCGGTACAATTAAAAATGCGGCAGGAAGTAACAATTTCGTGCTTTCAGTGAAAACGTGGATAGAACGGACCAATGCGATCGGCATTCGTTCTAAGGCGGGTCGCTACGGTGGTACATATGCACATAGGGATATCGCATATCATTTCGGCATGTGGATTTCTCCTAAATTCCAATTACTTCTTGTTAAGGAGTATCAACGACTAAAGAGCGAAGAGCAACGGCAACTCGGTTGGTCGGCAAAGCGTGAACTGTCGAAAATCAACTATCGAATACACACCGATGCCATAAAGCAGAACCTTATTCCAGCGGAGATCACTCCATCGCAGGCAAGTATTATATATGCCAACGAAGCAGACGTGTTGAACGTGGCAATGTTCGGCATGACGGCAAAGCAATGGCGGGAAATCAATCCCGAACTGAAAGGCAATATCCGTGACTATGCTACTATCAACGAACTTATCTGTCTGTCAAACATGGAAAACCTCAATGCCGTGTTCATCGAACAGAGTATGCCACAGGGAGAACGTCTTGTAAAACTCAATCAGATCGCCATTCATCAGATGAAAGTATTAGAAAACAATGAAGATAGAAAATTGTTGAAATAAAGGACATTCGTTAGTATAACAAATGATAGATTACACGGACAAATTTACACTCT
>CAJURV010000095.1 GCA_910588925.1 uncultured Rikenellaceae bacterium | reverse complement strand
TTTGAGATTGAATATTTGGTTGTGGATTGGGAAGTTTGATGATATGAGGCATATAAATATGTATTTGGCATATTGGGTAAACTAACGATAAAAGGGGCTAATCGTATATAATAAATCTTTGCGAATACCTATTCCTTAGAACATTCAATGCCATATAAAGTACAATGCCGCAAAATGAACTTCACTTTTGCGATGTTTCTCACGGCATCACAAGGGACGGAGCCTGCGGGGGAACGCTTAAGCGGGAATATCGGGAAAACAACAGAGCTTACTTTTTTCGAAAACATCCGATAACAACCTAATCGTAAAGCGGGCCTCCGTTGGGGGGAGGCTCCGGCCCGCATGCCCCTCATTCTTCGGGGCGGGAAAGAGGAAAGTGTTTGATGGATCTCGCATCCATAGGTGCGAGGTATGTAATAAAAGGAATTGTGGTTGACGGCCTAAACAAAGCGAAGCCGTGGAAACGAAATTTGTAGTCGACAATCCTCGCTCCGCCCTGGTCCGAAAAGTGAAAAACTAAAAAAGGTTCTTTACTAACAAATACAATTTACAGCGTACCTAAAATATCACAGAACCCAAAAAACGAAATCATATCAGATGCTTTTCGCTTGAGTATAGAAAATACCTCTAATTACTAAGGCTTTTAAAGATATATAGTATATCTTAAACTTAATGGCGATATGCATTGATAGCTGTTGCATATTAATTTTCGTGTATAGTATGATAATAACTTTACACTTATCCAACATACCCAAATACTAATCATATAGGTAATATATGCAACCATCGCGCACATAAACCCTTAAAATAAATACGGCGAAACAATCGTTCCGCCGTATCTTGCGCTATTATCTGGCCTCATTGAAGCTCCTTATCGGTATCATCATGAACGACCACTTGTAATTTTCGGTTGCAGGTATGGTATATTGCGGGTATGGCTTGGAGTACCAACTGTCGTCTCCCGCCAGACCTTGCATCCGGTAGTCTATACACAGCTCTACGAGATCGCGCGCTTCTATGTCGTTGATATGCGTCTGTTTGGGACGTTTGTTGCGATATGCGGCATCGTCGCGCGATTCGTCGGGTGTACGGTTGTAATATTGATATGGTCTGTCGGATTCCTGTGAATCGAAGTCTTCTATGGTGTTGCGGTGTATGTTGAACTCTATCAGGCTGTCCGCCGATATGAGAAGTCCGCTTCCACCTAACTTATTGCGCCCTATCGCTATATAAGATACGTCCGTGTGGTGGCCGTTCTCTTGCGGACGAACGTACGGGAAGTAATATTCGTCGACATGTGCGGTGTATATGCCTATATCCGAGCCAGATTTGCGGTCGCAATAGTTCTCTTGCGGGCCGCGACCGAGATATTTTGTGTATAGATAATCGGCCGGCATCACCATACGCATACCCAAACGCGGTAACATGACGGCATTCTTATCCTTGGAGGCGGTGTAGTCGCATTCCACTCCCACCGTGCCCCCGGCATATACCCGATATACCACCTCGTATCGAACCCCGTACGCGAGGGAGTAGTCTACCCTTACCACGGCGTATGTAGAGCTGTCCGCCACTGTAACGGCGTTTACTTTGGGAGCCGCTTTCCACTGTTGCTGCAGTGCGGGAAGTCCCGATCCGTAGTCGTTGTCGGTAGGGGAACGCCAGAAGTTGGGGCGCATGAATCCGCCGTCGGCATTTATGAACGACGAAGCGCCGGCATCGTAGCGTATGACGTCTCCGGTGCTTTTGTCGAGTATGAATGTGACCTTGGGCGATGTGATGTTTACTGCATCGTTCTCGTCGGTGACGCTCAACGTGAGAGTCCCGCTAATACGGCGTTTGCGGTCGTAAGAGGTCAGCGGCAATACGAATTGCTCTGATGCGATCTTATAACCGGCCTCGATGAGCGGTGTGGCCGTACGTGTGGCAGCCGATACGTCGAGAGTGTAGGTCACGCCTCGTTGCGGTTTTATCCCGGCCAACGAAACAGTGTAATCTTTGTTCTCACCCGGAGCAAGGTTCACCGTGAGCAAGCCGCTACGTACGGTTTTGCCGTCCGCTTTGATCGTGTATGTGAACCTGTAGTCGGATAGCGAGGTGAAGAAGAAGCCGTTACTTATATTGAACACCCCTTTGGCAAGGTCTACGGGTGTGAAGCGTATATCCTGATATACCTTTTTTATCTCGGCGATAGCCGGATGCGGTCTGCGGTCGGGGTTGACTATGCCGTTGCAGCAGAAGTTGCCGTCCGACGGAGAGTTTTCGCCCCAGTCGCCGCCGTAGCCCCAGAAACCTCCGAGGGTGTCTTTCCATATTCCCTGATCGACCCAGTCCCAGATGAAGCCTCCCTGCAGGTTGTCGTATTTGTATATCTCGTCCCACACGTCTTTGAAGTTGCCGGTGGAGTTACCCATAGCATGTGCGTATTCGCTGGCGATGTACGGACGGTCGGTCTTGCTCTCTCCCCAGCGACGGAAATCGGCGGCGGAGGGGTATTGCGGGCAGAATATGTCGGTGTTCCACTCGAGAACGGCACGCTCGTATTGTACGGGACGCATGGAGTCGACGCTTTTGAGCCAGTTGTATGTCTCGTAGAAATTGTACCCGTTGCCCGCCTCGTTTCCGAGCGACCAGAAAGTGACGCATGCGTGGTTCTTGTCGCGCTCGTACATGTTGCGGGTGCGCTCCATGTGGGCGTCGAGCCATTCGGGATTGTTACCGAGGGTGCCGCCGCGACGCAGATTGTAGTACATGCCGTGCGATTCTATGTTGGCCTCGTCGCACACGTAGAAACCGTATTCGTCGCACAGGTCGTAGAAGAGACGTTGTTGCGGATAGTGGCTCAGACGTATGGCGTTGATGTTGTGTCGCTTCATCAGTTGCAGGTCGAGCCGCAAGGTCTTTTCGTCCACGTAGTGCCCTGTGGTGTCGTTATGTTCGTGATAGTTGACGCCTTTTATAAGTACGGGCTGCCCGTTTACCAGAAATTTGTTGCCGTCTATGGCTATGTTGCGGAAGCCGACGCGGGCACGCACGTACTCTACGAAACGTCCGTCGCGCTTTATCCTCATTATCACGGTGTAGAGGTTCGGTTTCTCTGCGCTCCACGGTTTTACGTAAGGCACCACGTTCGACAGATGCAACGTGTCGAGACTGTTGGGTTCAAGTGTCAGATCCTCCGTGTCGTAGGTGATGATGTCGCCCGCTCCGTCCACTATCTCGTAGTAGAATGCGATGTTTTCCGCCGAGTTGTAGCTGTTCTTCAGCTCCACGTCGAGTTTTAATAAGCCGTGGCGACCGGTAGAGTCTATGGTGGAGACGATGCTGAAGTCGTCTATTCTGGTTTTGGGTTGCGAGAATATGTATACGTCACGCTCTATGCCGCTTATGCGGAAAAAGTCCTGACACTCAAGGAAGCTGCCGGTGCTCCAGCGGTATATTACCAATGTGAGCGTGTTGGTGCCTTGCTTTACGAACGGGTTGAGATAGTATTCGGCCGGAGTCTTGGAGTCTTCGTTATAACCGACCTTTTTGCCGTTGACATATACGTACACGCCCGATTTGGCACCGCCTATGTGCAGGAATATGTCGCGGTCGAGCTCGGCGTACGGTACTTCGAAGTCGTGGCGGTAGACCCCTACGGGCACAGCCTCGGGAAGCACCGGCGGTTTGGGGTTTACGGGGCAGAACTCGTACGGATGGTTGGTGTAGAGCGGTGTGCCGAAGCCCTGTACCTCCCAGTTTCCAGGCACCTTTATCGAGTCCCATTTCTCTGCGTCGGCTACGGCGAGTTTTGATGCGTCTACCTTGCGGTGGTCGTCGAAGTAGAGGAATTTCCACACGCCGTTAAGCGAGGTGTAATGCTCCGATGCGGCGAAGTCGTCCGCCACGGCGTCGTCACGGCGTTCATAGCTCATGAACGTGGTGCGGGCGGGGTATTTGCCGACCGATACCGTACGGTGGTCCTGCCACTCCGGCAACTGTTGGGCCGAAAGCGACAATGTGGCCGCAAGGGCCGCAGATAATATGGATAGTCTTTTTAACATACAGCGGTGTTTTTTGCAAAGGTAATCATTATATCAAAACAGGCAAAGCGGTATGGTGCCCATCAGTATAAAGACCTATTTTGATGCGTCCTTTACTACAGTGCGTCTTATTTCATTATCTTTGCATAAGATAAACAGACCGATTCCGGGTGTGCGACATGTATCGTCGTTTTACGGATTCAATCCCTTAATATTGAGGTATGAGCGATTTTAAACCAACGAGTTACAGTCTTAAAAATATATCCACCGGCCGCACGTTCGACGATAGCGGCTGGGTTCTCGACGATCCGGAGGGACGATACCCCTCTCTCATAAGGGCCGAGTATGCCAAAAGCCGTATAGACGTGGGGCCCGAGGAGGAGGGTATATATCGTTTCTGCGATTGGCTCCCTCTGCGGCGTACTCTTGCGGGTTCGGCATCGCCTGTGACCTACCGTAGCGAGGCGTTGGCCAAGGAGTTGGGGCTTGATAATCTGTATATCACTTTCAACGGTTGGTTCCCGGAGCGTGGAGCACGTATGACTACATGCTCTTTCAAAGAGACGGAGGCGTTCAGTGTGTGCGGACGTATGGGCGACGATTTCGGTCGCGTGTTGGTGGTGGCCTCGGCGGGTAATACTGCGCGTGCCTTTGCCAAAGTATGTTCGCTCAATAAGATACCTCTTTTGTTGTGTGTCCCGGAGGATAATCTCGACGCCCTTTGGTTCGACGAGCCTCTGGACGATTGCGTAAAACTGATAGCCTCGTGTTGCGGCGCCGACTATTTCGATGCCATACACCTTAGCAATATAGCTGTCACCAGTAGCAAGTTCATAGCCGAAGGAGGTGCCAAGAACATAGCCCGTCGCGACGGCATGGGCACTACCATGCTCTCTGCGACGCATACCATAGGCCGGATACCCGACTATTATTTTCAGGCCGTAGGTAGCGGCACCGGAGCCATAGCGGCCGTGGAGGCCAATATACGCCTTATGAACGACGCTCGTTTCGGAAACAAGCGTATGCGTCTGATGTTGTCGCAGAACGCCCCTTTCCTGCCCATGTTCGACGCATGGCGCGCCGGATCGCGCGAGCTGTTGCCCCTCGACGACGATCATGCACGCCGTCAGGTAGAGACCATATCGGCTAAGGTGCTCTCCAACCGCCGTCCGCCTTACTCCATAGCCGGCGGGTTGTTCGATTGTCTAAAGTGGAGCGACGGTACCATAATAGATGTCTGCAATGAGGAGGCAGCCCGTGCCGGCGAGTTGTTCGAGAAACTCGAAGGTGTGGATATACATCCCGCATCGGCCGTAGCCGTGGCTTCTCTCGTGAAGTCGTGTGCCTCTATCGATAAAGACGCTATAATAATGCTCAACATAACAGGCGGCGGCGAGAAGAGAATGAAAGCAGGCAAGGAGTTGCATTATCTCAAACCGGCTAAGATATTCGGCATAGATCCCTCTCCCCGCGAAGTGCTCGATTTCGTAGAGACCCTATTCTGATAGAGAGAGCGCCTTTTATGTATCGGTTGCTCTGTATTTGGTAGGGTAATCCGGGATGAGTCAGGGGGTGTTGCTTGTTGTGATACTACTGGTTTTGTCTTGATTGTATGCACAGTTAATTTAACAATGTGGGTTCAAGATAAGCCGATCCTCATATTATTATCGTCGTACGGCTGTTTCACTGCAGTCACCATATTATTACAGTCATTGTATCGAACTCGTGTAGGTCGTAGATGTTTGTAACGATGCACGCTTTCTTTCCCTGATTTAGGCTACGCTTCGCGCATAACGCTCTTATGCCCGGGTTCAGTATTATTATTTGTCGTTTACTTCGTTCTTTCTGTTCGCCGCGATGCGATGTCTCCTAATGGGTGGAAACGGTCTATGGTGTCTTGTTTGTGGCGGGTGTCGAGATGGGTGTATATCTCGGTGGTCATGATACTGCTGTGGCCGAGCATCTGTTGTACGAGCCTTATGTCGGCGCCTCCCTTTACGAGTTGGGTGGCGAAGGTGTGACGC
>CAJURV010000094.1 GCA_910588925.1 uncultured Rikenellaceae bacterium | reverse complement strand
GCTTTTTAGCCACAAAAATCGCCGATCCCGTTCGTGAGCCATCCTCACGTACACTCAAGTACGCTCCGGAGGCGCACGCCCGCGATCGACGATTTTTGAGGTCTAAAAAGTCTCGGCGCCCTGCGAGCTTCATTTATGTGCGCGGACAAGCATGCCTGCGGCTTGCGGTTAATGAGCATATCGTTAAGCTCCAATGTTTTTCATCGTCTCGCCTGCGGCTTTTCCAACCTCTGTCCGGTTAATTACTTGTTGTTGTTTTGGGAGCGGCACCACGTGCCGCGGGAACAGGTTCGGTTAAGTACGTGTTGCTCTCGCGGAGCGGGTCTATCGCCCCGCAAGAGCGGGTTTTAGCTAATGCGCATACCTCTATTACGTTTTATAGTATCTTCCCGCCTCGCAAGCGGAATGGCATCCGATTATTTGTATTTTGAATAAGTGCAAGGCTACTCATGAAACTGCCATAAAACCAGACTGAACCTACAATACCGACAAACACAAAAAGTCGCCGTTAACACAGCGACTTTCCTATTATCTGCCTACATTTATAAAAATCAATCTTTCTTTATCACCTTATTGGCGAATTTATACGAGACCCCTATGCCCAGCACCTCGCTGAACTGCCAGAAACCGCTTCTCATGACTGCCGGTGTAGTAGCCGTAGCAGGTTCTTTGATACGGGATATCTGGTCATCGAATATAAGACGGCAATTAAAATTGAGCGACAGATATTTGAGCACCGATATATCGATCCACTGCTGCAAGTCGAGCGTAGGGACGTTCTTATAGTCGTAGAACCCCTGACCGTCGGCCCTGTATGTGATTATATCCTTACCCGTCTGTTTGTCTTTCAGTACGGACTGGGTCCACTGCACACGCAACAGCATACCCACGTTGGGTTTGAACTTCTTGCCCTTTTCCACGCCGAAGGCCCCCTGCTCGGAGAGATATTTGTTTTTAACGAACAACATATTACCCGACAGAGGCGAGAATACGATGTTACGTTTATCGTCGAACTTGTAGTTGAGACCTATCGCCAAATTGAGCGTAGCCGGCGACAAGAACTGAGATACCAACGTCATGTCGTCCACCGAATTGAAACCGTTGGCGAACTGCGACCGGAAATCGACGTTGAAGTTGTAATACAACTTACCTATAATCTGGTAGTTGAAAGATGTGTTTATCTTGAACTGGTCCTCCGTCTTCCACGGCTTCTTGTCTTTATTGCTCAAACCGTAAGCAGCGTCCCATTCGGTGTTGATATTGAGCTTCTTGTTGGTGTACGAATGTTTGAGATATGAGGTTATGCGACCGTTGAAGGTGTTATCGCCGCCGCTGGCCCAGTTCTGGTTGTAGGCGAACTGGGTGAACTGTATGCTGTTCTTGATTTCTAGATAGTTATGTTCCTTGCGCCACTGACGTCTACGATCGCGCAACAAGGCGTCGTTGACTATCTCGAAAGGTGTCTTCTCCACCTTTTGCGACTGTTGCGGAGCGAGCTTCACCTGCGCTTTGGTCTGATCTGGTATAGAGTATTGACCGTATATTGAGGATCCCCACCCGACGAACATCGCCGTCATTAACAACACGTAAAACAATCTCATCTGCCTGAGTATTATAACGCGCCCCACACTGCAACGAAGCGCCTGACACAAACCGATACTAACCCGTATCGGCGAACTTTATCCCCTGCAAATATAACCATTTATCGTGAAACTATCTCACAAAGCGACAATCTCGCCATTCTCGCCACGAACGATCACCCCCTCCGACATAGGACGCAACAACACCCCGTCGCTATCTATCACTCCGTAACAGGCTCCGTTGCGCACTACGGCACATCCATTCGAAAATGCGCCGCAATAGTCGTAGACAGGCTCAATCGTCACCACGCCAGCACTATCCGCATATCCCCACTTGCCGCCTATCCTGACTGGAGCCAGCCCCTCCGAGTAGGAACACAACTCCTCGCACTTCAACCCGAACAATATATTCCGCTCCCTATCCATCGCACACCATCTCCCGTCGCCCTCCGACACAACGGCCATACCATCGCTGAATGGCAACGCCACCGGATAGAACCGCTCCACGCCGTCACTGGTAAGATAACCCCACTGACCGACAAGCGAAACGAGCGTTATGCCGTCGCCGCAATCCACCGCATCGTCGAACAGCTCCGCCGGATCGACACTCCGCCCGAGAGCACCCGCACCGGCGATACACACAATCGCACGCTCCACCGCCCCGACAACCCCGTAGACCGCCGCACCCTCCGACAGAAGCATATCCAGCAACCCCAGAAGATAAGGCCTGTCACGCCACCTTATGGCAAAATCCGCCACCCTTCGGGAGTAACCGATGGCGCACTCGTCCGGATCGAACACGACCCTGTCGGCATCGCCGCCCCACAATCCCGGCTCCTCGGCCAAAGCGAAAAGCGTAGCGGCAACCACGACTATAGGATAATCATCGCAATGGTCGGCTCGTTTAAGACCGGTAACACACGGATGGCGAAACCCCGGCGTTCCTGTCTCGGTGCGCGGCCTCTTATCGCCCCTCAACCGCACCGGATCGAGATCGACTACAGTCATAGCGCCGTCGTCACGCACCATTATGTTATCCGGCTTGATATCGCAATGCACGTAAGGAGAACGCAACAACTCAGAAGCTAACCGCAAAAACCGCAACGCCAATCCCGCAATCACCTCCCTGCGATTGAAATAGACCGCCTCGGATAGAGCCGAAGTGAGCGAACGCCCCTCTACCCACTCCATCATCACGCAATCGAAACTACCGACATCGCCATTCTGATCCGCACAAACTATATAGTCTTCGAGATAATCATACCCCACGAACACCCCCGACGGCACCGCGACAAGAGCCTCCGAAAGCTCCGCATAACGCTCCCTGCGCAACGGATCGTCGAGCGTATAGCACTTCATCGCACGAATCTTACCGTCACACTCTACCTTAAAAACGACAGACCTGTTACCGGAAAAATAGACAGGTTCCCCTATCTCGTCGCATACTATGCGCCCTTTAAGCGCCTCCACATAGTTCAATATGTTGGGATATACACGCATGATTACAAATATACGACAAAAAGATTCTCGTTCTCCCCAAAAACAAAAAAAGCACCGGCCTGAACCGGTGCTTCCACGTATATTACGACCTTTTTATTAGTCGTTGAGAGAGAATCTCTTGTAAGCCACTACTGTAGCCGAGGGATTCGCTTTCTTGATATAGGCGTCGACAGTGATCTTGTTATCGTCGATAAGCGCCTGACCGAGAAGCGTGCTTTCGGCGAAGAACTTGTTGAGCTTACCTTCGGCGATCTTATCGAGCATGGCTTCGGGTTTGCCGTCGAGGCGAGCCTGTTCGCGACCTATCTGACGTTCCTTTTCAACGATATCGGCAGGGCAATCGTCTTTGCTTATAGCAATGGGAGCCATGGTAGCCGCCTGCATTGCGACGTTCTTACCCACCTCTTCGCCTACTTCTGCGTTGAAGCCGATAAGCGTACCGAGCTTGCCGTTGAAGTGTACGTATGTAGATATGTAAGATGCCTCTATACGAGCGTAGTAAGCGATCTCCACCTTTTCGCCGGTCTGACCCGACTTATCGGTAACGAACTCAGCAACGGTGTGGTCACCCACCTTAACGGCCATGAGAGCGTCTATGTCGGCCGCATCGTTTTTAATAGCTATATCGAGAATCTCATTAGCCGTAGCGACGAATGCTTCATTCTTAGCCACGAAGTCGGTTTCGCAAGCCAAGCAGAGCATGTAAGCCTTGCTGCCTACGGTTTTGGCCACAACCACACCTTCCGATGCTTCGCGGTCCGCACGTTTGCTTGCGATGAGCTTACCTTTTTCGCGGATGATCTCCTGAGCGCGGTCGAAATCGCCTTCGGCTTCTGTGAGCGCTTTTTTGCAGTCCATCATACCGGCACCGGTCATCTTACGCAGTTTTGCTACGTCTGCTGCTTTTATTTCCATGATTGAAAACCTTTCTTTTTAAATAAATTACGCTTCGGTCGTTTCAGCTACCGCTTCGGGAGCCTCTTCGGCCTGTTCCTCCTTAACGGCACCTTTTCTGGGACGGGTACCCTTGGTCTCTTTCTTAGGAGCCGCTTCACCCTCTTTTTCTTTCTCTACCTTGCGTTCGTTTAGACCTTCGTTGATAGCGGCGGTCACCACGTCGAGCACTAAAGCCACGGATTTAGAGGCGTCGTCGTTTGCAGGAATAACGTAGTCGATGGGAGTCGGATCACAACATGTATCAACCATTGCAAAGACGGGGATATTGAGTCTCTTGGCCTCTTTTACCGCATTGGCCTCTTTCTGCACGTCCACGACGAAAAGAGCGGCGGGAAGACGGGTAAGGTCGGCGATAGAACCGAGGTTCTTTTCGAGTTTGGCACGCTGACGGCTCACCTGGAGCTTTTCACGCTTAGAGAAGTTGTCGAAAGTGCCGTCGGCAGTCATCTTATCGATGGTAGCCATTTTCTTGACAGCCTTACGTATAGTGGGGAAGTTGGTAAGCATACCACCCGGCCAGCGTTCGGTAACGAAAGGCATACCTATACCCTGAACCTTTTCGGCAACTATCTCTTTGGCCTGTTTCTTGGTAGCCACGAAGAGAATGCGACGACCCGACTTGGCGATCTGTTTGAGAGCGGCAGCCGCTTCGTCGAGTTTAACGGCGGTTTTGTGGAGGTCTATGATGTGGATCCCGTTCTTCTCCATGAAGATGTAGGGAGCCATCTTAGGGTTCCATTTTCTTTTGAGGTGACCGAAGTGGACACCTGCTTCCAAAAGCTGATTGAAATCTGTATTAGCCATTTTTCTGTTTTTTTATTTTTCTCTTTTACATCAACCTGTTCGGTAGCGTTACAATTACCTTAAGAGACGGTCCGACAGGTTTTTCGTCTGAGAGCGATCGATGCGGTAAACCGCTTGGTGTCCGTATCGATTATCCCTGCAATGCTCGCTATGGCCGCTGTGCAGGGGGCGGGCTTCACAGCCTTCGCGCTCCGTACAGACGCTGTATAGGACGAGATAAAAATTTTTACTTGCGTTATACAGTCGCAACGATTAACGTTTGCTGAACTGGAATTTGGCACGTGCGCCGGGCTGACCGGGTTTCTTACGTTCCACGCTGCGTGGGTCGCGAGTGAGGAACCCGTTCTTCTTAAGCACGGGACGCAACTCGGCGTCTATCTCGCACAATGCGCGCGCTATACCGAGACGTGCGGCCTCGGCCTGACCTTTGATACCACCGCCGTCGAGATTGATCTTGATGTCGAATTTCTCGGCATTTTCAGTCACGATGAGGGGCTGTTTTACCACGAACTGGAATATTTCCATGGGGAAATAGTTCTCTATGGGTCGTGAATTGATGGTAATTGTACCGTTGCCGCTCTTGACGTAAACGCGGGCTACGGCTGATTTTCTACGTCCTATCGTATTTACAACTTCCATAATGATTACTTGATCTGGTTTACGTTAAGTTCTTTGGGAGACTGTGCCGCATGGGGATGTTCCGCACCCGCATAAACCTTGAGGTTACGGAGTATGTCCGCACCCAGACGGTTCTTAGGCAACATGCCTTTCACCGCATTGGTGATCACGAAAGCGGGTTTACGCTTGAGCATCTCGGCAGGGGTAGCGAAACGCTGACCGCCCGGATAACCCGTGTGACGCACATAGACCTTGTCGGTCAATTTCTTGCCTGTGAGTTTTACTTTGTCGGCATTGATGATCACAACTGAATCACCGCAGTCGACATGAGGAGTGTAGCCGGGCTTGTTCTTACCGCGCAAGATCTTAGCGACCTGCGAAGCCAGACGACCCAAAACCACTCCCTCCGCGTCTATCACGAACCACTCGCGCGTTGCGGTAGAGCTGTTCAGAGAGACCGTTTTGTAGCTTAATGAATCCACTGTTTTCTACGTTTTTAGTTAATACTTCGATCCGATTATCCCATATTATTGGGTTTGCAAAGGTAATAACTTTTTTCCTGTTTTTAAAACTTTTCTCAAAAAATAGCACAATGCAGACTCAACAAGCAAGTGCAAAATTATGATAATAACTCAAAGAATATCT
>CAJURV010000093.1 GCA_910588925.1 uncultured Rikenellaceae bacterium | reverse complement strand
AGAGCACAACCTTGCCAAGGTTGGGGTCGCGAGTTCGAGTCTCGTTTTCCGCTCAAAGAAGAGGGTTGATCATTCAATCCTCTTTTTTTGTCTGTCAGCTTATCCGAACGGTCGGTTGTCCGGCATCTGTTTTCATATAATCGGCTGTTTACATTTGGTCTGTCACGGAATTGCCCGTAAAGTTCGCCATTCCTCCGGGGGAATCGGAACGAAAGTCGTTCGTACCTGCGATGGAAATAATACTCCACAGGAAGCCTGCAAGAGAGAACCGGAAACTATAAACGCGAATCCGGTATAAACCTGAACTCATATGTTATTGTAGCACAACCAAATCTCCGCAATTACAGTTCGAAGCGCGTGTCGGAACCTGCGAGGCAGCACTGAGCCGTAAATATAAGATGTAATATCGCCGACATAGCTCGCTAACCTAAATTAGGTATTCCTACCGCTGAAATAAGACACTAAATCCCGAATATAGGCGATTGTGCAGTAGGATGAAAACGGGGAACTTTGCAACGCAAACCAACCCAGTTTCACCATGATTCCGATCAATAGATCCGTTAAATGGCCGATCTTTCTCTGTGTGACGTTGCTTGCCTGTTGTCTGCAAACGGCGGCACAGCCGCACCGTCCGTATGCCGGTAATTATGTTTCGCATAATCGCATACAGCTTTCGGGCAAAGTAGTGGCTACGGACAGCACGGCTGTCGCTTTCGCTACGGTCTACCTTAAAGAGACCGGCTTCGGAGGGTCTACCGACGACGAAGGCCGCTTCAGTTTCGAAGCACCGGCCGGCAACTACACGCTGATCGTGTCGTACATAGGATACGAAACCTTAGAGAAGAAGATAGCGACGGGTAGCGATCCCGTTCACCTTACGTTAGTGTTGCACCCGAAGCCTATGGAGGTGGAAGAGGTGGTTGTCACAGGTGGCGGAGTGAACCGAATCCGTCGGTCGCCGTTCAATGCGGTGGCGATAGATACCGAAGCTTTGCGGAACACGACCAAGAGCCTGAGCGACGCCATCTCTGGGCTTCCCGGCATGAAGCTTCGCGAATCGGGCGGCGTGGGATCCGATATGCAGCTTATGTTAGACGGATTCAGCGGCAAACACGTTAAGGTCTTCATTGACGGCGTGCCGCAAGAGGGAGCAGGGCAGGCGTTCGACCTGAACAACATTCCGGCGGGTTTCGCCGAAAGAATCGAGGTCTACAAAGGTGTAGTGCCAGTGGGTTTCGGCACGGACGCCATAGGAGGGGTAATCAATATCGTTACAGACAAACGGCGACGCAACCGGTTTGTAGACGCCTCCTACTCTTACGGTTCGTTCAATACCCACCGCTCGAATCTCCGTTTCGGACAGACGACTGAAAAAGGATTCCTCTACGAGATAGAAGCGTTTCAGAACTATTCGGATAACAATTATTACATAGATAGCTGGGTGCGCGAATTCGAGGTGCAACCCGACGGTACGGTCCACAAACTTCCCGTAGACAAGAACGATGTGAAACATGTCCGTCATTTTAACGATGCGTTCCACAACGAGGTAGTGATAGGCAAGCTGGGAGTTGTCGGCAGGAGATGGGCGGACAGGCTTGTGTTGGGTCTCTCCTGGTCTAATTTCTACAAGGAGATACAGACGGGTGTATATCAGGACATTGTCTTTGGCGAGAAGCATCGCAAAGGACATTCGTTGTCTCCCTCGCTCGAATACCGCAAAAACGACCTCTTGACCGAGGGGCTCGACCTGCTCGTAACAGCCACCTACAACCGCAATCTCACGCGCAATATAGATACGGCTTCTCGATACTATAACTGGTACGGATATTATTACGAGAAAGACAGTCGCGGCGAACAATCGTACCAAAATAGCGAATCCAAAAATACGAATTGGAATGCCACGTTGACACTCAACTATCGCATCGGTGAAATACACACTCTGACGTTCAATCACGTGTACGGCGATTTCCGTCGTACGAGCCGTTCGTATGTGGGCGTCTCTTCGGTACTGACCGATTTCTCCATTCCCAAGATCACGCGTAAGAACATAGGCGGGCTTGCCTATAGGGTGCTTCCGTCCGGGCGGTGGAATGCCTCGGCTTTCGCCAAATACTACCTGCAATACAACAGTGGCCCCGTTTCGCAGAGCGCGGACGGTGTGGGCGACTACACGGAGCTGAACAAGAGTGTCGGTGCATTGGGCTACGGAGCGGCGGGCACCTTTTTCATACTTGAAGAGTTGCAGGCCAAACTATCATACGAGCGCGCATTCCGCCTGCCTACGACAGACGAGTTGTTCGGTGACGAGGATATCGAAGCCGGACGCACCGACCTTAAACCCGAAAAAAGCGATAACTTCAACTTCAACCTGAGCTACGGCGGTCGGTTCGGGAAACACGCCATTTATGCGGATGCCAACCTCATTTATCGCAACACGAGAGACTATATCAAACGCGGACTGGGCAAACACGGTTCTACGCAATACGGAATCTACGAAAACCACGGCCATGTTCGCACCAAAGGTTATAGCATCTCGTTGCGTTACACTTTCGCCCGCCGGTTAGATGTCGGCGGTACATGGAACAGCATCGACACCCGCGACTATGAGCGGCGCTGGACGGGATCGTCGCAACAGGAGAACATGCACTACAAGGTGAGACTGCCTAACATTCCCTACCGTTTTGCCAATTTCGACGCCAATCTCCACTGGTACGACCTTTTCGCCGATGGGAACACGCTCTCGGTAGGCTACGACGGATTCTGGCAACACTCCTTTCCGCTCAACTGGGAGAACATCGGCGACAAGGATTCCAAAGCCTATGTCCCGAACCAGTTGTCGCATAATATATCTCTGTCATACGGCATCGGAAACGGACGATACAACATTGCCTTGGAGTGTAACAACCTAACCGATGCACGGCTTTATGACAATTTCAGCCTGCAGAAAGCGGGTCGTGCGTTCTATGTCAAGCTACGTGTCCATTTCGGCGATTGAAAAGCGAACGTTTTCGATAAGCCGAGGGCAGAAGCAAATGGAATTTGATTATGCCGAGGCGAGAAAACGTCTGCATCAAGCGAACGTTTTCGATAAGCCGAGCGCAATGAAACGAAGTTTCAATTGCCGAGGCGAGAAAAGGTCGAAAAATTTCAACGTTTTCGACAGATCGAGTGCAATAAAACGAAGTCTCGATTGCCTAAGCGAAAAAAATGTCTGTAAAAACGAATGATAAATTAAAAAATAGAAGTTATGAAAAACAATTTTTACACATGGGCTTGTATGTCCCTCCTTTGTGCCGGTACTGTAGGTATGCTCGCATCGTGCAGCGACGACAACGACAGTCCCGAACCGACGCCTGCTCCCGAGGCGGAAACGGCCTACGTAATCGCAGCGAAGGACGACGGCACGAGTTATCTTATTACTGCTCCGTCGCTCGATGAGGGCAGAGCCACCGTACGAGGCACAGGCACCGAGGTACTTGGCGGCTCGTACTGGGTGTTCAAGAACCTGAACTACGTGTTCTCGCTGGTGTACAACAAGGGCGGAGCCGGCACAGGCGCCTCGTACTACCTTGATGTGGCCGGTAGACCCACCGAACGGTACTTGTACGAGTTCAATCGCATCACCTCTTACGGTACGTGGGGCGACAAGGTGGTGACCGTATCTACCGGCGATTCCAAGACTACGGATGCCGATGGTAACATAGCGCAGGCACTGCTGTTCAATTATCTCGACGAAAACACCGGAGGACAGACCGAAGGCTCGATCGACGCGGAGAATTTTCTCGGCAACGGCGAGAACGTGACATTCGCCGGACTCGAGGAGGCCAACGGAAAGCTCTACACCTCGGTGGTGCCTATGGGCATGAGCCTGTACGGCATAGGGCAGTGGCCGGACAAGGTGACAGACCCTGATTTGATCGCCAAAGCCGACGGCGGTTCGGCCAGCAGCTCATACACGGCCGGGACCATTCCATCCACGCAATACCCCGACAATGCCTATGTTGCCATATACAGCAGAACGTCGTTCGCAGACAAACCAGTGATCGCCGTTACCGACAAGATAGGCTTCGCATGCGGCCGCCATCGCTCGCAATATTACCAGACGATATGGGCGGCCGATAACGGCGACGTATATGTATTTTCGCCCGGCTACGGACGTACATTCACCTCGTCGGCCGACCTTAAAAAGGTGACGGGTACAAAGCCATCCGGCGTAGTACGCATCCGTAAGGGAGCCACGGAGTTCGACCCCGATTATTATGTGAACTTCGAGGAGATCGGCACTAAGCATCCTATTTTCCGCTGCTGGCACATTTCGGACAGCTATTTTCTGCTTCAGCTCTATTCCGATGGTGTCGAGGGTATGATGCAGGGTAAAAACGCCGTTACGAACGAACTGGCTGTATTCGATGCCGACAAGAGAACAGTTGTGCCGGTAACCGGGTTGCCGTCCGATCTGGCAGGTTTCGGAGGCGAACCGTACGGCGAAAACGGAGCCATGTACATGGCAGTGACGGTGACCGGGGGCGATAGGCCGGCATTCTACAAGATAGACGCCGTTACAGGACGTGCGACCAAAGGGCTCGTAATAGACGCAGAATCCGTAGCTACAGCGGGTAAACTAATGATACATAAATAGAAAATATTCAGGCGGGAGAATGGCTTGTCGTCGTACGGGGCATTCTCCTGCCCGGATAAAATCTTTAGTTTCATTCTGCTTTTCAGCTTCGGAAATCAATATTTCGTCTCGTCGTCATAGGTTCATTTAAAACGTTGAAATTCTTTCGACCTTTTCTCGCCTCGGCAATTGAAACTTTGTTTCATTGCACTCGGCTTATCGAAAACGTTCGCTTAATTGCAGACGCTTTCCCACTTCGGCGATCGAGACGTCGTTTCGCTTATAAAAAACGTTGACTCATGAAAAAGATTTTTGCTAAGATACATTTGTGGCTCTCGGTGCCCTTGGGCATAGTCGTCACTATCGTCTGTCTGTCCGGTGCGGTTCTCGTTTTCGAGAGCGAGATAACGCGGGCGCTACATCAGAACCTTTATAGCGTGAAGGCACCCGCAGGCGCGAAACCGCTTTCTCCTTCACAACTCGTTGCCCGGATAGGCGAGCAGATGCCCGACTCGTTACATATTGTTTCGTTGCAACTCTCTGCCGACAATAACGAGACCTGTATAGCCTCTTTCCGTGAGACGGGACGTGGGCAGTTGAGTATCGACCCCTATACGGGACGCGTGAACGGTTGGACCGAAAGTACGGTATTTTTCTTAACGATGCGCAAAATACACCGCTGGCTGCTAGATCCGCCGGCATCTAAAGGCGGGAAATCGATAGGGAAAGTCGTTGTCGGCATCTCTACTATGGGGTTGGTTCTGATTATTGTCAGCGGATTGGTCCTTTGGGTACCACGCAACCGCAAGGCACTGCGGAATCGGTTGAGGGTATCCAGTTCTTACGGCCTGCATAGATTCTGGTATGACTGTCACGTATCATTGGGATTTTACACGGCTATCCTGTTGTCGGTCATGGCGTTGACGGGGCTTACATGGTCGTTCGGATGGTACCGTACCGCAGCTTATGCTCTTTTCGGCGGCGCGCAACAATCTGTTGCAGTACAGGAAAATATCCCTCGGAAAGATGGTTCGGGCCATGGCGGACGTGTCGCAGGCAGTGTGCACGGTGGGGTGCGAAACAGTGGCGATGCACATACGTTCGATTATGCTGTATGGGACGAAGTGTTAGCGCAACTCGTATCGCGTTACCCTGCTTACAGGACGATTGCGCTGACTACGACCGAAGCGCAGGTAGGACGGCACACTTATATGAGACGTGTCGACACGGTGGTATTCGATCCTCTAAGCGGTAAGATAGTCGAAATCACCCGTTACGAAGACACACCCGTACAGCAACGCCTACGCGGATGGTTCTATGCCTTTCACACAGGATCGTGGGGCGGCAAATGGACTAAGATGCTTTATTTTGTCGTTGCGCTTATCGGGGCTTCACTGCCGTTGACAGGATATTATCTTTGGTATAAACGGAATGGGAGGAGATTGGCAAATAGATGATTGTGACTTTTGATTGAGTGGACGGTGTAACTTTCTTATTGCGGAATGGTATAAAAGCTGGTAACTATGGTTAATTGAATTTTTAGTCCGAGTTTAGTACTAAGAAAGATGAATTGTTTTTTCGGATATCTCGCTTTACTAGGCTCGTTTAGTCATGTTTTTTGACATTAAAATATGATATGTGCTAAATAAAAAATATGTTCATAAATATTTTCCACATTTCCGGCCCCGAGCGAAGCGAGGGGCAGTCAAACACAATTTCCGCCGTTCCATCCCGAGGTAC
>CAJURV010000092.1 GCA_910588925.1 uncultured Rikenellaceae bacterium | reverse complement strand
TCGAACCCGCGACCCTTAGCTTGGAAGGCTAATGCTCTACCAACTGAGCTACTTCCGCGGTGATTGGTGGGGAGGGCAGGATTCGAACCTACGAAGACATAAGTCAGCAGATTTACAGTCTGCCCCAGTTGGCCACTTTGGTACCTCCCCTGGATTCTTAGAGAGCCGATGGAGGGATTCGAACCCACGGCCTGCTGATTACAAATCAGCTGCTCTGACCAACTGAGCTACATCGGCATTGCTCTCTTATTTTCGTGGTGCAAATATATGTACAATTTAGTTATCCTCCAAATATTTCGCGAACATTTCCGACAAATTTTAATCGCCACGATACACGCGCCCGCATATCGGCCTACATACCACTGCTTTACATACACGACAAAAAAACACGTCGGAAACGACACACCTACACTACTATCCATAAAAACGCCCCCTCTGAAACAGACAAAGAGCCGAGGATACCGTTATCAACCCCAAAGAACCGCACCCGACGACTGCGCCGGCACTACGACACAACTATACGAGCAATAAAAAAGACAGCCCGATGAGTCAAGTCATCGGACTGTCTTGATAAAGATATTTTACAGGAGCATTACATCATGCCGCCCATGCCACCCATTCCTGGAGCGCCCATGGGAGCGGGATTCTCCTCTTTCTTCTCTACGAGGACACATTCGGTGGTAAGGAACATGGATGCCACCGATGCGGCGTTTTCGAGAGCCACGCGAGACACCTTGGTGGGGTCGATGATGCCGGCCGCGAACATGTTTTCATAAACATCGTTGCGGGCGTTGTAACCGAAATCGCCTTTACCTTCGCGCACCTTCTGAACCACTACCGAACCTTCGCCGCCTGCATTGGCTACGATCTGACGGAGAGGCTCCTCTATAGCGCGTTTGATGATATGTATACCGGTGGTTTCGTCATCGTTATCGCCCTTGAGCGATTCGAGTGCTTCTGCGGCACGTATGTATGCCACACCGCCGCCCGGAACGATGCCCTCTTCGACAGCGGCACGGGTCGCGGCCAAAGCGTCGTCCACACGGTCTTTCTTCTCTTTCATCTCTACCTCGGTAGCGGCGCCCACATAGAGCACAGCCACACCACCGGCCAATTTGGCAAGACGTTCCTGCAGTTTTTCGCGGTCGTAGTCCGATGTGGTGTTTTCGATGAGCTCGCGTATCTGTTTGATGCGGGCATCTATATCCTCTTTCTTACCGGCACCGTCCACAATGGTGGTGTTCTCCTTGTTAAGGGTCACCTTGTCGGCGCTACCGAGCATATCTATGGTAGCCTGCGCCAAAGACAAACCGGTCTCTTCCGAGATGACGGTACCGCCGGTGAGGATGGCGATATCCTGAAGCATCTCCTTGCGACGATCGCCGAAACCGGGAGCCTTGACTGCCGCCACTTTGAGCGTGCCACGCAATTTATTGACTACAAGCGTAGTAAGCGCTTCACCCTCTATATCTTCCGAGATGATGAGCATAGCGCGTCCCGACTGTGCCACCGGTTCGAGAACGGGAAGAAGCTCTTTCATAGTCGAGATCTTCTTGTCGGTGATGAGTATGTAAGGCTTTTCGAGCGATACCTCCATCTTGTCGGGATCGGTGATGAAATAGGGAGAGAGATAACCGCGGTCGAACTGCATACCCTCTACCACAGACACATGGGTATCAGTGCCTTTGGCCTCCTCTACGGTAATGACACCCTCTTTGTTTACCTTGCCCATAGCTTCGGCGATGAGCTTACCTATGAAGCTGTCGTTATTGGCCGATACGGTAGCCACCTGCTCTATCTTGCTTATGTCGTTACCGACAGACTGGCTCTGATCGTGAAGCGATTTTACAACCGCCTCTACGGCCTTATCTATACCGCGTTTGAGGTCCATAGGATTGGCGCCTGCGGTAACGTTCTTTATACCCACGCCTATGATAGACTGGGCCAGAACGGTAGCGGTAGTGGTACCGTCACCGGCATTGTCGGCCGTCTTGGAAGCGACCTCTTTTACCATCTGGGCGCCTATGTTTGCAAACGGCTCGTCTAGCTCTATCTCCTTAGCTACGGTAACACCGTCCTTAGTAACCTGCGGACCGCCGAACTTCTTGTCTATAACCACATTGCGCCCCTTGGGACCAAGAGTTACCTTAACGGCGTTAGCCAACGAGTCGACGCCTTTTTTGAGCTCTTCGCGAGCTTCGACATTGAATTTAATATCTTTTGCCATTGTTCTGTTATTTTATCCTAATTCAAATTCTTAAAACTCATTAGATTATGGCGAGAATATCGTTCTGACGCATAATCAGATACTCCTTGCCGTCCACGGTTATCTCGGTACCTGCATATTTGCCGTAAAGGACCGTATCGCCGTTCTTCACCTCCATCTTAACCTCGGTGGTGCCGGGACCTACGGCCACTACCACGCCTTCGAGGGGTTTCTCCTTGGCATTGTCGGGAATGATAAGCCCGCCGGCGGTCTTTGTTTCGGCAGGTTTCGGTTCGATAACTACTCTGTCTGCTAACGGTTTAAGGTTCATGACAATTATTTTTATTGATTAAACATATCTTTTTCGGAAAGACGCCTTTTATTCATCACGTTCTATGCCAAAGCCGAAACAGTGACAATTAGTACACTATTTGACACTATACCATGACAGTTTGTCAGATGCAAGATGACACGAAAGACTACTCCAAAAGGTTCAATAGTAAATCAGGCCTATTCCAGACACTATCAGATGCGGCTCACCGAGACCTGAAAGCCCATATCCCTATCAAGATCCCGGTAAGCTCCGACATTCCGACGCTTGACACATCGGTAACAAAATAACTTATATATAATGTGCCCCCGAAATTACAGCTTATATCGTCTGCCCGACTTGCGTTCGGGCCTGTCGTTATATTTGTCCTTATGCGGCTTGGACGATCTCTTACCTTTCCCGCGACCGGCGGTATCTTTCTTACGATACTCTTTGTGCTCACGCTCCTCCGGTTTCTTACCCTTCTTGCCGCCTTTCTGCGAGATCTCCGCCAAAGGACGATCGCCCTCGCTCAGTTTATTGAGCGCGCGCGTCACATTTTCCGCCTCCGAGAAAGGGATGGTAACGAAAGAGAATTCGTCCATTATTTTGACGTCGTTTATTCGGGCGTTGGGCAATCCGCTCTCTTTCTGTATCATATCGACTATGCTACGGGCCGTGAAACCGTCTTTACGCCCCACCGCGATGAACAGACGCGCCGTTCCCTTACGGTCGACGGAGAAGGTACGTATTTCAGGATAACGGTTACTGTCCAGATCGTTCTTGAACGCCATCTTAAGCAAGGCCGACACAGCGGTACGGGGATCGTATCGGAGCAATATCTCGTCGGTCATGTCGTCGTAACCGTCGAATATGCCCTCCTCGGCCGCCTCGGCAAGCTCCTCTATGATATTGCGCTTTTTCAGTGCGATCACATCCTGCACGCTCGGTATCTCCTCCTTGCGGATATCGCCGCCCACGGCCTTGCGCATAGATACGAACTGACGATATTCGGCATGCGATATGAAAGTGATGGCAGTCCCTTGATTTCCGGCCCTGCCGGTACGCCCTATACGGTGAACGTACGACTCGGAGTCCTGCGGCAACGAATAGTTGATCACATGGGTAAGGTTGCTCACATCTATACCGCGGGCCGCCACATCGGTAGCCACCATTATGTTCGTGTATTTCTTCTTGAATTTGTGCAATATCTTCTCGCGCTGGGCCTGCGACACATCGCCGTGCAAACCGTCTGCGGCATATCCTCGCTCGAGCAGACGCCCCACCAACTCGTCGACCATCACTTTGGTACGACAAAATACTATGGCGTAGAAATCGGGTTCAACATCAATGATACGGGTAAGTGCGTCGAACTTGTCGCTTTCCCGCACCTCGAAATATATCTGGTCCGTAAGATCTGCAGTAACGGTCGCCGACTCAACTTTAAGGTGCTTGACATCCCGCATATATTTCTCCGCCAACTGCGATATGCGCCCGGGCATCGTGGCAGAGAAAAGCAGCAGACGGCGGTTCTCGTCGGCATAGGATATTATACGGTCCACATCGTCTATGAAACCGAGATCGAGCATCTGGTCCGCCTCGTCGAGTATAAGGTAACGCAATTTGGAAAGGTCGAGCGTACCGCGGTTCAAGTGGTCGAGAATACGCCCCGGGGTACCGACCACTATGTCGACCCCCTTTTTAAGCCTGCGAAGCTGTTCTCCTATGGATGCCCCGCCGTATATGGCCGACACTACCGTAGAGCCGCGCTTAAAGGACGACATCTCGTCGGTAACCTGTAAAGCCAGTTCGCGCGTGGGCACCAACACCAAAGCCTGTACGAAACCGGCCGACGGGGTAACATGTTCCAAAACGGGCAACGAGTAAGCGGCCGTCTTGCCTGTACCGGTTTGAGCCTGTCCTATTATATCGTTCCTATCTTCGAGTAAAACGGGGATTGTCAATCGTTGAATGGGAGAGGGGGTCTCGAACCCCTTTGTACGGATGGACTCCAAAGTCTCTTCACAGAGACCCAAAGACCTGAAATCATCTAATTCTGTCATCAAATATTTTGGTATATCTGTCAAAGGTAGGCCAAATTATCGGCTTCGCAAAATATGGCATCATTATTTTGTTTTATCGGCAGCAAGAGTTAACTTTGCCTCTATAAAGAATTTCGATGTCGGTTCTCTTGTCTTGAGAGGTCCGATAAACAACCCGAAACCTGAACCACCGACTTATAATATGGATAAAGAGAAAGTATATTCGAATAACAACGAGCAAGAGATAGACCTACTGGAACTCGGTCGCAAACTATGGTCTAAACGCAGATTAATAATAAGATACTCGATATACGGATTCATTGCAGGCGTAATAATCTCGTTTTCCATCCCAAAGGAGTACACGACATCCATACTCATGACCCCGGAGACCTCCGACTCCAAGAACAACATGGGAAGCATGGCCGGTTTAGCCTCATTGGCAGGTATCAACCTCGGCACAGCGAGCGACATGGGCATCACCGACGACATATATCCGCAGATCATAGAGAGCACCCCTTTTCTGATGGAGTTCTACAATATGCCCGTCACCACATCGGGAAAAGATCCGCATACATATACGTTGTCGGAATATCTCGAAAACGAACAGAAAATGGCATGGTGGAGCCATATATTAAGTGCTCCCGGAAAGATAATCAAGCTTATAAAAGGTACCCCGGACAACTCCGACAGGGACACTATCGACCTGTTCAATATAACGGCTAAACAAAAGGCCTTCGTCTTCTCTTTGAACAAAAGGCTTTCTGCCTCCAAAGACAAGACCTCAGGGCTATACACACTTACGGCCGAAATGCAAGACCCGCTCGTATCGGCGGTGGTGGCCGACTCTTTGCTCGTCAAGCTACAACGATACATGACCGAATACAAGACAAACAAAGTCAAACAAGACCTCGATTGCAATATAAAGCTATACGAAGACGCCCGGGCCGAATACAACAAAGCCGAAGACGAATTGAGCTTAGCCGTAGACAGAAACCGCAACATTCTCTCCGAAGGACTCAAGAGCCGCATAGAAAGATTGAAGAACGAACGCGACCTGAAATACGATATATACAAACAGACAGCCCAACAAGTGTCGTTATTGCGATTTAAACTACAGGAAGACACCCCTATAGCCACCATTATAGAACCGGCTCAAGTGCCTTTGATGGCAGCGTCGCCCAAAAAGACACTTATTACCGTCGCGCTAACATTCCTCGGATTCTTAGCGGCCTCCGGAATAGTATTATTTAAGGATATCTTCCTGAATAACGATAAAAATAACACTGAGAATAAAGACGCTGAATAATTATCGGTAATTGTTATTAGGATTGGCTATTATTTATATTGAAACTAATATGCGTTCAGTATAAATAATAGCTTAATTTTTGTTTTGTATTTATATTTCCCTCTCTCTTTACTCGATACATCAAATACTCCCCTCTTATTCAGCCCCTCGCTTCACTAGGAGCCATCACCCCCTTTCCACTCGACGGACCCGAAGCGTAGCGTAGGGGCCGAGCGGGCCGAAGCCTCCCCCCAACGGAGGCCCGCTTACACAGTTGGTTATCCACAGTATTCCACGCTTACTTTATATAAAATACTTTCTTGAATGGTCCGCTTAAGCGGTCCCCCGCAGGCTCCGGCCCTTGTAAATCACTCCAACCACACGCAAACAGTCCACATCCCGCAAAAAAGACCTTTTCATAAGGAATCCCTGTCTATGGCCCTCGCTACGCTCGTGCCACCATCCGGGCGAAAAAGTTCAGCTAATGCGCATACCGTCAAGCTCAAAAAAATCATCGTCTCGCAAACCACAAATGCCGCACCAAGCGAAGCAAGAGTCATAAACAAGCAAATTCAAACACGCCGTAAGGCGTACCCGCACAAGCAAAAGCTCCGAGCGAAGCAAGGGCAGTCAAACACGTTCCGTTTGTTCGGCCACGAGCGAAGACAGCCAAACACAATTTCACTTCAAACAAAAAAACCCCGCCCCGCAACATTATTCTGTCGCGGGGCGGGACTATGACGG
>CAJURV010000091.1 GCA_910588925.1 uncultured Rikenellaceae bacterium | reverse complement strand
AATTTTGTACGGCCGTATTACAAATGTATGACAAATCAAAAAGAAAACCGCGTTGTAGTTATCTACAACGCGGTTTTGGTGAGGTCTGAAGCGGATTCGAACCGCTGTAGCAGCTTTTGCAGAGCTGTGCCTAGCCACTCGGCCATCAGACCTTATTTAGCGATGCAAAGATAAGGTAAAAAAACCGGCTTTGCAAGTTTAGGCGTACATTTTTAGGTTATTCCGGGGGATTTGCGAAAACAAAAACACACCCCGTGTCGCATAATCTGATATAAAGCGACTTTAAACTATCCGGCCAATTATCACGTTAAAGCGTAAATATAACGCGCCTAAAGGCCCGGTGTCGACACATGTCGGCACTACCCTATCAGCCTATTGGTAGCCGTATCGGGGAATATGACCTTGGGAGTGAATGTCTTGGCCTCTTCGAAGTCCATACGTGCATACGATATTATTATCAGTATGTCACCCACCGCCACCTTACGTGCCGCCGCACCGTTAACGCAGATACATCCGCTACCGCGCTGGCCCTTTATCACATAGGTCTCGAAACGTTCGCCGTTGTTGTTGTTCACTATGCTGACCT
This sequence comes from uncultured Rikenellaceae bacterium, assembly GCA_910588925.1. Taxonomy (GTDB): domain Bacteria; phylum Bacteroidota; class Bacteroidia; order Bacteroidales; family Rikenellaceae; genus CASDZP01. Next base: position 6,049 of record CAJURV010000091.1, on the reverse strand, counting down.
TCTCTCCGGCGATTATGCCCGCGCCGTCCATGAGATCCTCGTCTATGGTAATGCTGCCCACGTAGTTTAGATCCGCCTGAGTGACGCTAACACGGTGTATTTTAGACTTCAGAACTTCTATAGTCATCTTCGAACTTTTATTATAAAACGTGAGATATACGCCGTCTCGTATAAGATTCAAGAGACGCCGGAAGTTACTTATAACGGATATTGTCTATCAATCTGACAGACCCTACCTGCACGGCGATACATCCGTATACGGCCCCATCGTGATCCCATGAGTCTATACTCTGCATGGTAACGGCATCGACTATATCGTAATACTCCACTTTCATAAGCTCGTTAGAGTCGATCTGCTCCTTGACCCACTTTTTGGTCTCCTCCACATCGGCCCACTCACGACGTGCTACCGATGCGGCCAAAGTCATGTGTATCACCGGGGCAGCCTCGCGTCTCTCCGCATCGAGCAGGGTGTTGCGCGAACTCATTGCCAACCCGTCTTTCTCCCGCTTGATAGGACACTCCACTATCTCTACCGGAGAGGATATCTGACGACACATCGACTTTATTATGGCGATCTGTTGAAAATCTTTCTCTCCGAAATAGGCCTTATCCGGCTCCACAAACGAAAACAGACGGCTGACGACCTGAGCCACACCATTGAAATGGCCGGGACGATGGGCACCCTCCATCACCGCACCTATAGCACCGAAATCGAACTGCCTGGTATCGGGCTCGGGATAAACCTCGTCTACGGACGGAATAAATACTATGTCGCACCCCGCAGACTCGAGCAAGGCTATATCGGCCTCCTCGGTGCGAGGGTAATTTTTCAAATCGTTCTTATCGTTGAATTGCGTAGGATTTACGAATACGCTTACCACCACGGTGACATTCTCGGCCCTGCAACGTTCCACAAGAGAAGCGTGTCCCGCATGCAACGCCCCCATAGTGGGAACGAAACCTACCGTACCCATGCCGCGTCTCGACGCGACCGCATCTTTCAGCCGGGCTACTGTTCTACAAATCTCCATCAGCAAAAAATCGTTTCACGGTTCCTTCAGCCGCATTATCGTTGACCCCGAGGGAGCCCCTCGAATTTTTCGGGGCAAAGTTAGATAGTTAAATCAATAAAAAAAATAAAAATCGGTCTTTTTGAATATATGCAACGCCCTCGTAACGACATACGGCAACCGCATACGAACACACAGCGCAAAACGGAACAGGAATGCCTTCGGACTTTATGCATATTTATCCGTTATATAAAAGCTAGGACTGGTTAAACACAATTACTTACAATGCGAGTTCGCGACAAACCCGACTTAATATACCATCTATAACACAACCATTCATCAACAGCGATACGAAACACGGGCCGGAGCCGACTACGGGACCGCACATCTCAGCGGGCAGAGAACATCAAGCATGAAAATACTATAATAACCGGCCGTAAAGCGAACCTCACAAATCGAGTCCCGACCCGACACAAAAAAGAATCCCCCCTTTAGAAGCGATTTTCTAAGGGGGGGGATTCTTTTAATATTCCTAAGAGACTACCTGATAGTGGTCACCTCTTTGGTGGTAGTTGTATCGTAATAGATGTCGAAAGTCACCTTTCTAAGCTGGGGAAGAATGTTCTTGGCCAGATAGTTATAGTTAGGCAGAGCGTGCATCTGACGATATTTCTGTGCGTCGCTTTGATGTGAATCCGCGATAGTGATGATCTTGGCTACATTGTTAACGCCCGCCTTGGTGCTGACCTCTTTAAGGCCGTTCCAGTCTTCGGTGACGCTCTGAGTCTGTATCATACTAGAGGGGATACCCATCTGGGTGATCAGGAAGTCGCGACCCGCTGCTGCACGTTTGTCGGCAAGGGCTTTGTTGTACTGATACGACCCGTCGGGAGAAGATACGCCGGTTACGACGATACGAGTGATCTTGTTGTTAGGATTCGATTTTATCGAATTGAGCGTAGCCTTGAGGTCGGCTATCTCGGTGCTGTTCTTAGCGAAAGAAGGTGTTATCACGTCGCTGTCGATAGGGAAGGTAACCTGTGTGAACTGTTTGTTCTTGGTGACTACGGGAACCTTCTTTACAGACACTTTCGGAGCCTTGTATTCGGGAACCACGTCGACGCCGTTAGCCATCACTGTTCTACCAATCACCTTCTCGTGTTGCGGAGTTTTGGCGATGGTGTAACCGACCAACTGAGCGTTCGGCATCATCTTGCTGAATTTGGCAACGTCGTCCACAAAGACCGTCTGCACACCCTTTTCCGTTGCGAAATTGAGGTCTGCATCGTTTATCTCTACGCCTTTACGACGCATCTTGCGCTCTTCGGAACGTTCGAAACGTTTACCGTTGATTGCCACCGAAGAGATAGGTGTTACCTGATCGCCGTACTCGAACTGAGGAGAGAAAAGAAGCTGAGCCCTCTTGGGAACCCTTTTCTCTGTGTCGCTGATAGAATATTTGACGGGAACCACACCATTCTTTTCAACTAGCGAAAGTTTGTTGGGATTCACAGCCACCGGACCGCGTTTCTCAAGCCTGTGCATACCGCCGCATGACGATAAAACGATTGTTCCTAATGCAATAGCAGGAATAAAATAAACTGTTTTCATAATCTTTTATTTTTTATTATATAGGTTAAATAATGATAACTCTAAATGATTATTATATATTCAATCGATTTATCGTTACCGTTTTCAGTACTCTACATTGCAAACTCCGTGCAAATGATCATATGAATATGAAAATATTTTTACACCTGAAAGCAACCGAATGACACACAATTATTTACGCATAAAACATTTTTTACGACTCATGTATTGACGCTCCAATAAAGCGATGAAAAAAGAGACCTTTTGTCGTTTATGAAAAAAATAGATACCTTTGCATTCATTAAGATTCGGGGCGTAGCGCAGTCCGGTTAGCGTATCTGCTTTGGGAGCAGAGGGTCGCAGGTTCGAATCCTGTCGCCCCGACTAAAACAATAATATACTTAAATCCAGTTACTTAATGGCTGGATTTTTTTGTTATTCGGTTCAAATTGAGGCTCAGATTGTGAAAAAAATGACGTTTTTTTCGCCACTTTTCGCACAAATTCACTACTTTTCGCACACTTCACCTGCAAAATACCTGCACGACTAAATAGGATACCAATATACATATCGACACCTCATCATATTCAGCTAACAGGGATAGGCTCATAATATGTTACTATAAGCAACACATGTAACGAAATTCATAAAAAACACATATCTTTACATTATATTGTAACGATGTCACGCCTTATACCGTCAGGCGTGTTACGTATTTAGCCGAAAATTGACGATGATAGATCTGAAACTGGATGTACATACGCATACCGTAGCGAGCGGACATGCCTACAGTACCATAGAGGAGATGGCACGTACTGCGGCGGACAAAGGGCTCGAATTGTTGGGAATAACGGAACACGGACCATCCATTCCCGGTACGTGCGATCCGTTATATTTCATGAACATGCATGTGGTACCGCGCCGCATGTACGGCATAGAATTGATGTTGGGTGCCGAGGTAGACATAATAGATTACGATGGGAATATAGATCTGGGTATGCCGCATCTCGACCGTCTCGATTTGACGATAGCCGGCATACACAAGCAATGTTATACTCCGGGGACAGTGGATGAGAATACGTCGGCAGTTATCGGTGCCATACGTAACCCGCAAGTGGATATAATAAGCCATCCTGCAGACGGAGCGGCTACCGTCGATTTCGAATCCATAGTGAGAGCTGCTGCCGAAAACGGCACGTTATTGGAAATCAACAACCACTCATTGGCTCCTGCGCGTAACCTGACTGCGGCTCGCGATAACAATATAGAACTATTGAAGTTATGTCGTCGCTACGACCTGCCGGTGATACTCGGCAGCGATGCACACATATCGTTCGACATAGGACGACATGATCGTCTTGACGAACTTATCGAATTAGTAGGATTTCCTGTCGAGTTGATTGTCAACCGTAGTGTAGACATATTCAAAGGGACGTTAAAGAAACGGTTGATACGATGAGTGTCTAAAGTGTCCGTATCAAACAATAAAGCGACGAACTGAAACTCGTCGCTTTATTGTTTCCGTACCTAATCGCTATAACCCGGCGACTAATTGTACGCATAATATCAGAAATACCATAGCTACAGGGTAAACGGTAGCATAAGCTATGGATGGGGCCGAACTGTCGGTCATGGAGTCGGCGGCGGCCAATCCGGGAGTACTCGTCATGCCGCCGGTGATAGTTCCGAGCAAGTCGAATATATTGACTTTTAGTAATTTTATTCCCACTATGGCAGCGGCGATCATGGGTATTACGGTGACAACAGCTCCGGCTATGAATAAGCTCCACCCATTGTTCAGAATAGTATCGACCATATTGGTTCCTGCGGATGTTCCAACTCCGGCGAGGAATATCAACAGACCTAACTGACGGAGAAGCTGGTTGGCGGAACTCGACATAGACCATACTATAGGGCCGGTACGTCCTTTGGCGCTTAGCAATAGTGCCGTCAGAAGCACCCCGCCAGTCAAGCCGAGCGAAAATGTGAACGAGCCGCCGAAAGAGAGTGTCACTCGTCCTATCAGCACACCGAACACTATCCCCAGAGCTATGGGAAAAAAGTCGGTATCGGATAGCTTCTTGGCGTCGTTGCCCAACAGCTTGGTCAGCTCGCGTAACTCTTGCTTACCTCCCACGATGGTCAATTTGTCGCCCCACTTGAGCTGCAGTTCGGGTGTGGGCGGCAGGTCTATTCCCGAACGACGTATTCTCGTTACTGTGCAATTGAAGTTGGAGGGTATGTCGAGCGAGGCCAAACGCACATTGACCAATGTTTTGTTGGAGACGATGGCCGTTACCAGATCGAGACTCTCGCCTAACGGCAGGTCTTCCGTGATACGCTCGCCCACGAGTTGTTCGAGTTTATCGAGAGAGCTCTCGGTGCCGACAGCTTTTATAAGGTCGCCCTCTTGCAGGATGCTTCGTCCCGAAGGCATAACATAGCTATCGTCATGTTTTATGCGCGATATGACCGCTCCGGTTACCACACGCAGACTAAGATCGGCTATGGAGCGTCCTATTACAGAGGCTCGTTCCACACGACATGTTCTCGTTCCGATCTGCGGATATTCGTTTTTGGTATTCTCGGCCATCTCGCGTTTTACGTTCTCGAGGTCTATCTTGCAGATACGGGGTAACAGTTTCACGAACAGTATTACCCCTATCACGCCGAACGGGTACGCTATACCGTAAGACACAGCGGTATCGTTGCCGGCTATCTCTTTGGCTGTCGCCAAACCCGGCGTACTGGTCAGAGCACCCGTAAGTATGCCAGCCGTAGATGCCGCGTCGAGTCCGAACAATGCCTTCATAGCAATGGCGGCAAGTGTAGCGGTGGCTACTATCACTAATGCAATCATCACCAATGATTGCCCCTTGGAGCGGAAAGAGCTGAAAAATCCCGGTCCGGCCTGAATACCTATCGTGAATATGAACAGCACCATACCGAAATCGCTCAACGAAGAGGGTATGATAACTCCGAAATGGCCGAATAAAAGAGCGACGAAGATAACCGCCGAGACATCCAATGATATGCCTTTTACCTCTATCCGTCCTAACATGAAGCCCAAGGCTACTATGACGAAAAGGGCGAAATAGGGCGATTGCAACAGATCGGACATGATTTGACTGGTTTGTATTTCCCGCAAAGTTATCGTTTGTAGGCGATATATCAAAACGGGACAGGGCTTTGTCCTGCGGCAGACTTCTTAAATTGGGTCTCATGTAATAAGGCTGTGAATACGCCTTGTTATTAGCCAACTTATAGTAGAGGGGTGTTTTGTATTAATATAAAGGCTTGAAAATCGGTTTAAACTTATAAACCTTTCTTATTTTATAGGGTTAATAAAGCTAAGCGAGGATTGTCGACTACGAAATTCCCTCTCTCCCGGCCCGAGCGAAGCGAGGGACAGTCAGACACAACTTCCGCCGTTAAATCCCGAGGTA
>CAJURV010000090.1 GCA_910588925.1 uncultured Rikenellaceae bacterium | reverse complement strand
CGCGACCCCAACCTTGGCAAGGTTGTGCTCTACCAACTGAGCTATTTCCGCATGAAAGGGTTTAACCCTCATTTGCAGTGCAAAGGTACTGCAATTTTTTTAATTTGCAACAAGTACCTATTAATTTTTTAATTTTTATCCTACCCGGTTATGACGCTTTTTATCTCTCAAAGCGACATTATACATCGGTTTATCACAGACATACCCACATAATCAGTTATAATTTCGGGCATATAAAACAAGTCGCAATCATTACAGCCGGAAACGGTCAATATCTGTAATTACCTGCGTATATCGCAATTTCACGCTTCCTTATAACATATCAAACATATCATGTATAACGAGCCTCACTCTTGTAATTCATCTCCGGCATCAAAAATATGAAGTCCGAGGAGAAGACTACCATGTAATAGGAAAAAGTATGAAACAGACTACTACCTGTACAGATAAAATAGGAGCCGTCGCAATAAGGTTAATGCGTTCGGCTCCCGGGTAATAAATAAATTGAGGGGGTTGTTATTGAATAGTTTGTTTTATAGATTCTTATATATGTTTGGAATGCGGTCAGGCTGGTGTTCCGATGTGTAAGACTATCGAAATGAATATACCGCCGGACCGGGGTAACTATTATTTCTCATTATACGGCTTTAAACTTAGAAAGAGTGCCGGCAAACCATACAAAAATCATCTAAAAAGCAAGTATGCAGCTTGATGTGAGATTTATTAATTTTCAGAATGATCGTATAATACTGAGATATGGATCATCCGACACTCGCAGATAGGTTGTTCTTAATTATTAGATTCGCTTTAAATTGTTTTTATAAACATATTATTGTCGGACGCAGCGTACACTATATCCGCGAAGTTTCTCACTTGCACTACTTGCTTCAACACTATTACCATTGAATATCATACGATAGGCATCTGATGCGTTGGATGGAACTTGATCGGAAGACCAATAGTAGCCGTACACACCGCCATAACTCAATTTTCCTGAAAAATCGTTATCCCTTCTACCTACGGCGGTGAACTCTAATTTATTACTGCTGTTGGTTTTATCTGTTAGTGTTAAATATCCATAATTACTTGCATTCCATGTGCCACTATATGCTCTATTACATGAGTTTATGAGATTAGTAAATTCAGCATTAGTAGGTAGCCGGAATCCGTCAGGGCACGGAGTATCGGTCCATGAAGTGCCGCTGGGATTGGAAGTCTGCCAACTGCCGCTAGGTGCTGCTCCGGAAGCAGATGAACTGCTAGTGTTCCAAGATATGTTAATGTTCCATTGATAGAATTTGCCGTGAGATTCGGCGCGGACACCTGAACATTGCGACGGTAATTTGGTCGCGAAAGTAGCGCCACCGGATGCCTGCTTCGGATTGGCTAAGTTGTAGATCATCCATTGTGTTCCGCCTATAGTGACCGTTTCGTATATAACACCCGCTGCTTGTGTAACGGTGAATGTCTGTGACCTGCTATTCTTGTAAGTTACGTATATCGTGGCGGATCTCGCAGTGTTACTATCTTCATTGCTCGTAGCTGTCACCGTAACCTTATTGCCCGATACCGATACCGTGCACCATGATGTTTGCGATGAAGTTGCAGTCATGCCGGAAGATATGGTTCCCGCATTGGAAGATGTGACGGTAACAGCGGACGAACCTCCGGCAGCAGCTATGGATACGCTCGTAGGATTGAACGTATAGACGACCTTGTTCTGTGCTATGGTGCAAGTGCCGAGATTGCCGTTGACACCAACCAAAGTTATAGTCGCGTTCAAATAGGCATCGGTCTGCAGAAAACTCGGCTTCATATTCACCGAGAACGTACCGGCAGTGCTGGGACTCGCGATGCTCAATGTCGCATTGCTAGAGGTGACATAACCAGTGCTCTTTATATCCCATGTAGAGGCCACGAACGAGCCTGTCACGGGCGTGGAGCTACCGCCTACGGTCGTAGCCGCGCTCACCGATATGCTCGGTTTCTTGGCCTGTTTAACGGTGAATCCGCCTATCCGGTTGCCGTCCGCCATGATGTCGAATACGCTCTCCGGTTCGGTTGTGAGAGTCGATGCCTGTACGGTTATTACAAAAGTGTGCGTTGTGGCGAGTGCTGTACCGCTCGGCTGTGTTTTGACGGTGACGGCGGAGCCTCCGGTCTTGTTTACGACAGTGAGCCTATTGCCTTCGACAGCGTTGTTGGTGGAGATATTGAACGTATAGTCGTACGCTGCGCTGAATGCCTTTAACACACCGTCGGCGAATACGGCAGAGCTGCCTCCGTTGTAGAGTACGCCGTTGATCGTAGCGCTGAATGCTCCCTTCTGCGAAACATCGTAGGCGGGTGAAGTCGTGTTCTGGCTTTCGAGAACGAAGCTGCCCGTGCGGTCACCGGTGGCATTGGCAGATAACTTTACGGTAAGTGTAGAGCCGCTGGCGTTGGTCTCCGGTCCGCCTGCCGCAGGAGAGGTAGTAATCCATTCCGCGGAGGTCGACACCACATGCCACGGCGTACCGACGCTTCCGGCCTGTGTAGTAACGGTAATGCCGCCGATGTCGCCGCCCTCCTTAACCACATTTTTGAGCTTGGCAAGATCGGTCTCGCTGATAGTGAACGCAATCGGAGCCTGCCTGGTGGTGTAACTGATGCTGTTGCCTCCGTTAAGGTTCATGGAGATAGTGGCAGTCTGCGTCACGGCGTCGTATGCGAGTGTTTCGGCATACGATACGGTGATGTCGCCGCCATATTCGGTAGTTACTTTAAGTTTGTCGTTATCGGAGGTGAAATCCTTGAGGTCCCATTCAGAGGCACGGTAAGTGGCTTTCTTGAGAGCGGGACGATTTTTAACGCCACCCCAGACCTCCTCGTTGACAGAGATGAACGACGGCTTATAGGCCTTGCGAACCGTGAAACTTCCGATGGCGGCGCCGTCCGCAGTGATATTGACGCTACTGGTGACCTCCTCGTCCGTATCGTCGCTGTCGGGCACGGTGACGGTGAAACTGTATATGTTTCCCGATGTGTTCGTTACCTCACCGGCTGTAATGCCCTGTGAGCCGGTGCCGTCCGGATCGCAGTCGACGGCTAGAGTAATGTGCTTGGGAACAGCTGTTTCCGTCTCGAACGTGAATGTGTAGTCTCCACCCTTGCTATAGGTTTTGAGCGTAGAGGTGGTTGCGTCCCAGCCTACGTTGGCGCTTATCTCCTTGAGGCCGTAAGATGGTGCCTGCGTTATCACGTAAGGTTTGGAGACGGTATAACGGCTCTGAATGAGGACATAGGCTGTGCGGCTCGAGCTGGTACTGTTGGCCGCAACCTCCAATACCAAGTTGCTGCCGCTGTTGGCACTGCTCGCGGGTTCTATTTTGGTGAGCCATGAGCCGACAGAGTTGCCGCTCTTGTCGAGGATGCTCTTGACATTCCATTTGGAGTTGCCCTCGATGGTGACAGAGGCGATGACTTCACCGCCCTGATAAGAGATGTTGGGGTATTTGACCGGATTGAACGTGATTTTGACCGGACGCTGTGTGACATTCAACGTGGCGTTTACACGTCCGTTGGCATCGACGAACTTAACCGGCACGCTCGCTCCTTCCTCGCCTATGATAGAGGCGTCCACAAGCGTCATGAAATGTATGGAGAAGCTTTTGGCTTCGCGATTCACCTCTACGGTAATGCCGTTAGCGCCGTTGTCCTCAGGGACGATATCCATCATATCCAGCTCGTCGTCGCTGATATCGAACGTGACGGTGTAGACGGCCGAGCTGCTGCCGGTACCGCCGACTTTTTCCAAGCGATTGTCAGTGATAGGAATGCTCGTACATGAGAAAGTTATGCCCTTACCCTGAACGATATAGAATACGCCGATGTTTTTACCGCCTACGGCGATGGCGATCTGACATTCACGCTCGGATGAGCCGGTGTTTTGAGATACTACTATGATATTGTCGTGAACGGTGACCCAATCGACGGAACCCACGGTAGACAACGACGCAACGCCCTCCGTGGCATTCACTACAAATGACAGTTCGCTACCGCCGCTCGACGCACGGATACCTTTTACATTCTTATAATCGAAGAACTCACCGCCCACTACCTGCAACTGCACGCCTCCGGGAAGCTCGTATTTACCTATGTTCCCCCAGTTCTCGGGGCTGCCTATTTTCAGGTCATTATTTATGTAGCCCATCAATGCCGTGGCCTGTTTGCCTGCTTCGAGACGGTCGATGAACGAGAGTGGGGCAAGGGCGGTGGCATTCTCGCCATTGCTTGCAGTATTTTTTACTTTCGCCTCTGCCTCGATCTTTACGTCGGCCATCTGCTCTTCCGGCACGAGGAAGCTGTACACCACCGCATTACCGTCGGCATCTATCTCCGCTTCGGCACTTTCCGAATATGTGACACCCGCCGCTTTGTTACTGGTGTCGAAGATGTTGCCTCGGCTCGGGAGTCCGCTGACCGTAGCATTCAGAAGTTCCACACGGTCTGTGCTGCGGTTCTCTATGCGTATGGCGCTGTTGATGCGGCTTAGAACTATTTTTATAGTCGGCGTATCGCCGGTGACCGTTACAACTGTCTTTCCCGCAAAAGGCAGATAGTCATAGCTTTCGCAGTGCGGGATTGTTAGCGATTCGAGTTCGTCTCTTGTCGGAGTTTCCGGCAGGTCTATCAGTTCGGACATATTGCATAGGACATATACTGCATAGTTGCCGCTTTTCGGGAAATCCAAACTGTAATTTTCCGTCCCTGTCAAAGATGTTCTCGACACGAAAGCGCCGTTTTCGTCGAAGATGTAGAATACGGCTTCAGAGACAGTCGCTTTGTCTGCATCTTTAGCTTTTGCTTCGCTTCCCGTTTCTGTATAAGTCCGCGACGCCACCTCCGCACCGCCGACACCGCCCGCGGTCGTCATCTCCGGCACTTCGAGCACCGCCGACACCTTTGCCACCAAGTTTATGTTCTCGGTACGGTTGACACAACTTGCGCAGATGCAAAGAAATGTCAATATCTTAATAACCCTATTATTCATAATAACCCTCTATATAAGTATCTGTTTTAAAATCAACCGTTTTAATCGATTTTACGTAGATGTTTTGATTAAAGTCAAAATTATTGTCGGATGCAACGCAGGCTACGACCGAGTCTTTTGCTGGAGTTGCCAACATAAACGCTGTTATGGTAAACGTTGAAGTAGTACGCGCGATCGGAGCTGTATCGGTTTGAAGCCCAGTAGTTACCGTCTTTTCCGCTACCTCCCAATGTTCCGCCGGACTCATTTCGATAACCGACGGCAGGGAATTCCAACTTGTTATCGCTATTGTTCTTATCTGTGAGAGTGACATAGCCGCAATTACTTGGTCCCCAATCAGCACCACCATTGTAATACGTAGCATTACATTCGTTTATAAGATTCAGGTATTCCGTATTGTCAGGTAGTCGGAATCCATCCGGGCAAGGATTACTGCTCCATGACGAGCTGCTTGAATAACCGCTCTGCCAAGATCCGCTCGGGGTAGCACCGGAGGGCGAGTTGCCAGTGCTATTCCATCCCACATTGTAGTTCCATTGATATAGCTTGCCATGAGATTCTTCGCGCGTACCGGTACATTCGGATGGCAACTTCTTTGCGAAAGTAGCTCCGCCGGATGCCTGTCTCGGATTGTCCAAGTTATATTTAGCCCATTGCACACCGCCGATTGTGACGGACCATCTAGCCTCTTGTGTAATGGAAATAGTCTGAGACCGGCTGTTCCTGTAAGTTACGTATACAGTAGCGTTTCTTGAGGCATTGCCAGTGTTCTCTGTGATTTTAAGTGTGATTATATTACCAGAGACTGTGGCGGCACACCATGTCTGTGACGATGTCGCAGTCATTCCGGAAGATATTGTTCCTGCATTGGATGATGTAACGGTTACAGATGATGAGCCCCCGGCAGAAACTATGGATACGCTCGTAGGATTAAACGCATACACCACCTTATTCTGGGCTATCGAACAAGTGCCCAGATTGCCATTGACACCAACCAGCGTAATAGTCGCGCTCAAGTCGGCATCCGTATTCAAGAAGCTCGGCTTCATGTTTACCGCGAATGTTCCGTTAGTGCTCGGGTCGGCGATGGTGAGCGTCGTGTTGTTCGATGTTACGTAGCCGGTGCTCTTTATGTCCCAAACCGACGCCGTGAACGTACCGCTCACAGGCGTAGACGTACCGCCTATTATTGTTGCGGTAGCCACCGAAATGCTCGGTTTCTTGGCCTGTTTAACAGTGAATCCGCCTATCCGGTTGCCGTCCGCCATGATGTCGAATACGCTCTCCGGCTCGGTCGTGAGAGTGGAGGCCGGTACGCTTATCACGAACGAGTGGTTCGTTGCGAGCGAAGTGCCGCCCGGTTGCGTCTTGATCGTTACGGCAGTGCCGGAGGTTTTGCTTGCTATCGAGAGTTTGTCTCCGGAAATGGCGTTGTTGACCGTGACATTGAACGTGTAGTCGTATGCCGTGCTGAACGCCTTGAGTGTGTTGTCGGCGAATACGGCAGAGCTGCTACCGTTGTATAGTACGCCGTCGATCGTTGCACTGAATGCCCCGTTCTGCGAAACATCGTAGGCGGGTGAAGTCGTGTTCCGGCTTTCGAGAACGAAGCTACCCGTGCGGTCGCCGCTTGTGTTGGCAGAGAATTTTACGGTCAGTATGGCCCCG
>CAJURV010000089.1 GCA_910588925.1 uncultured Rikenellaceae bacterium | reverse complement strand
CGCTTCGCGCACTTTTTCTCGCCTCGGCAATCGAAACGTCGTTTCATTGCGCTCGGCTTACCGAAAAAGTTCGGCGCCCTGCGGTCTGCGGTTGTGTACGCGGGCTAGTATGCCTGCGATTTGCAGCTAATGCGCATGTCGTTAAGCTCCGATGTTTTTTCTCGTCTCGCCAGGGGCTTTCCCAACCTCTGTCGAGTTAATCCGTGTAATTATCGCGGAGCGGCACCCCGTGCCGCATAGGTGACTTCGTCTAATGCGCATACCGTCAGTGCGTCTTTATAGCATCTTATAGTCTCGCCAGCTTAGAACGTTTTACATCCTCAGACCTTTGTCCCCAACGCAATGCACGTGAGATATTTCAAACACACTTTCCGCAACACCATCTTTAACCCATGCCGCATAATGAGCGTGAAGTGTTTCAAACCCACACAATCGGTATTACTCCATATCACGTACCTCAAAAGGGGCTTTGCCCCCTCGTTTTGGGTACTTTGTCGAGTGACAAAGTACCTCCCCCCGAAGGGCCCGCCGGGAGGCAAACTATATAAGATCACACCAAAACACCGCAATCCTTCAAGCTCCGCAAAATTAAATAACTCCGATAAGTAGACGACAAAGGGAACGACTTCTTCCAACAGCTTTAAATAAAAAAGGGGTGCCAACCGATTGGCGCCCCTTTTTTATTTAAAGCTGTTGGAAGAAGTCGTTCCCTTTGTCGTCTACTATGATGAATGCGGGGAAGTTTTCGACGTATATTTTTCTTACGGCTTCCATTCCCAGCTCGGGGAAATCTACGATTTCCACCGACTTGATACTGTTTTTGGCGAGTATGGCTGCCGGTCCGCCTATTGAGCCGAGGTAGAATCCTCCGTGCTTCTTGCAGGCGTCGGTTACGGCTTGCGAGCGGTTACCTTTGGCTACCATCACCATAGATCCGCCGTGCGATTGGAATAGATCTACGTACGGGTCCATGCGTCCGGCCGTGGTAGGACCGAAGCTACCCGATGCCATTCCCGACGGTGTTTTGGCTGGTCCGGCGTAGTATATGGGGTGCTTCTTGAAATATTCGGGCATCGGCTTGCCGGCGTCTATCATCTTCTTGATTTCGGCGTGAGCTATGTCGCGGGCCACTATGAGGGTGCCTTTGATGTTGAGACGTGTCTTGATGGGGTGTTTGGTGAGCTCGGCGAGCACCTTGTCCATTCCCTCGTCGAGGTCTATCTCCACTGCGGGCGACAGGGCGGGAGCCTTGGCCGGCATGAAGCGGGCGGGGTTCTTCTCGAGTTGTTCGAGGAATATGCCATCCTCGGTTATCTTGGCCTTGATGTTACGGTCGGCGCTGCAGCTTACGCCTATGCCTACGGGGCACGATGCGGCATGACGGGGCATGCGGATGACCCTGACGTCGTGTACGAGATATTTGCCGCCGAACTGTGCTCCCACGCCGCTGTTGCGACATATCTCGGTTATGCGTCGCTCCCATTCGAGGTCACGGAAAGCGCGTCCGCCCTCGTTACCTTCGGTCGGCAGATGGTCGAGATAGCCTGCCGATGCTTTTTTCACTACTGCGAGGTTGGCTTCAGCCGATGTGCCGCCTATCACTACCGCCAAATGATAAGGAGGACATGCCGATGTGCCTAAATCCTTGATCTTTTCGGTGATGAACTTAGTGAGCGATTCGTCGTTGAGCAGGGCTTTCGTCTGCTGATACAGGAACGTTTTGTTGGCCGAGCCGCCGCCTTTGGTTATGAATAGAAATTCGTATTTGTTGCCGGGTGTGGCGTAGAGGTCTATCTGTGCAGGCAGGTTGTTGCCGCTGTTTTTCTCTTGGGTCATGGTAAAAGGCACCACTTGCGAATAGCGGAGGTTACAGTCCTTATATGTCTGCCATACCCCTTTCGACAGGTGCTCGGCGTCGCATGCGCCGGTGTAGACGTTTTCGCCTTTCTTGCCTATTACTATGGCTGTGCCTGTGTCCTGACAGGTGGGAAGTTCACCCTCTGCCGACACTACCTGATTGGCGAGCATGGTGTAGGCCACGAAACGGTCGTTGTCGGTGGCTTCGGGGTCGTCGAGAATGGATGCGAGCTTTTCCAGATGAGAGGCACGCAGGAAGAACGATACGTCTTTGAACGCCTCGCGCGAGAGCAGTTCGAGACCTGCGGGATCGACCTTGAGAATGCGTCGTCCGTCGCACTCTGTCACAGAGACGTAATCTTTAGTCAGAAGACGGTATTGGGTGGTGTCTTCTCCCAGAGGAAAGGGTTCCTGATATTTGAAATCAGACATAACTGTATGTGTTTTATTGGTTTTAATATCCGAGAATACGCAACATCGACCTGTAGCTTTGCTCCTTGGCGAACAGACGCGTGTAGTAGTCGCCGGTGTCCTTGTCACGGTCTATTATTATGTGTTTGGGGGCGGGTATGAGACAGTGCTGTATGCCTCCGTAGCCTCCTAACGACTCCTGATAGGCCCCGGTGTGGAAGAAGCCTATGTACTGGGGCTCTCCCTTCTCGAACTTGGGCAGGTATATGGCGTTGGAGTGAGCCTCGGCGTTGTAGTAGTCCTCGCTGTCGCAGGTGAGCCCGCCGAGGAACACGCGCTGATATTCGCGGTCCCAGTTGTTGATGGCAAGCAATATGTAACGCTGGTTCAATCCCCATGTGTCGGGCAGAGTGGTCATGAACGAACTGTCGATCATGTACCACAGCTCGCGGTCGTTCTGTTGCTTCTGGTTGAGTATAGAGTAGAGGGTGGCGCCGCTCTCGCCCACGGTGAACGAGCCGAATTCGGTGAATATGTTGGGCTCCTCCACGTCGTACTGGTTGCAGATGTTCTTGATCTGTTCTATTATCTCCTCGGTCATGTAGCCGTAGTCGTATTCGAAGCCCAGCGAGTTCTTTATGGGGAATCCGCCGCCTATGTTGAGGGCGTTGAGTTCCGGACACTCCTTCTTGAGCTTGCAATATACGTTGAGGCACTTGTTGAGCTCGCTCCAGTAATATGCAGTGTCGCGTATGCCCGTGTTGATGAAAAAGTGGAGCATCTCGAGCTTGAACTTGCGGTTGCCGCGTATCTTTTCGGTGTAGAAGTCGATGATGTCGTTATATCGTATGCCCAGACGCGAGGTGTAGAACTCGAATTTGGGCTCCTCCTCCGAAGCTATCCTTATGCCTAGTTTGAGCTGTTTGTTTTTGTCCACCAGCTCGTCTAAGGCGTCGAACTCCTCTTTGTTGTCGAGTACGGCCACCGTGTTGACGAAGCCGTTGTTGGCCAGCGAAGCTATGTTCTCTACGTAGAGCCTGCGTTTGAAGCCGTTGCACACTATGTAGGTGTCCTTGTCTATGACGCCGCTGTCGTAGAGGGCGTTGACGAGAAATACGTCGTAGGCCGACGATGTCTCCAGATTGATGTCGTTTTTGAGCGCCTCCTCCAGAACGAACGAGAAGTGCGAGCTTTTGGTGCAGTAACAGTAGTTGTAGGAACCTTTGTAGTCCACCTTTGCCATAGCGACGTTGAACAGACGTTTGGCACGTTGTATCTGACTGCTTATCTTGGGCAGATAACTGATCTTGAGCGGAGTGCCGTACTGTTTTATGATATCCATCAAAGGCACGTCGTGGAAATTCAGCTCCGAGTCGTTGACTGAGAATTCATCCTGCGGAAACTCGAATGTCTGCTCGATAAGGTCGATGTATTTGTTCTTCATTCTTTCGTAAGAAGGTGGTTTATAGTTGTTTGTTGTCTTGAGCAAAGGCTCCGGCCCGCATAAAGGGCTTTTGTCGCTTCGCAAATGTATGTAAAAATGTTAAAAAGTTTTAATTATTCGTATTATTTTTTATACCTTTGAATGATGTAATATGCGGTGTTTAGTCCTTTGTGGGGGCCGTTTGCGCATCGTCGCGGAGTGTCTTGGCATTCCGGTCGGTAGGAGTAAAATTTTATGAAATATTTCGATATAGTATGATCAATAAACTGCTAATCACCTGTTTGCAGCGCAACAAAAGGCTTATAATACCGGATCTCGGCGCCTTCATCCGTAAAAATATAGACGGGGTGGGCGTCATACTCGTTTTCGTCCCTTTCCTTAAAAAGGACGACGGTGTTCTGCTCTCTGCCATAGAGAGTTGGGCGGGCATAGAGGCCGACGATGCTATGGAGATCCTCAAGGAGTACGTGTCACAGATCAAAAATTCGCTCGACACCCGCGGTCAGTATGTCATAGAGGGTGTCGGGGTGCTTAAATACGATGCCAACGGCGTCATCTATCTTGCTAAACCTAACGAGGCGGCTCCTGCGCATCAGCGTGTGCTTGAGCGTGAGACCGAATCTCGCGACGAACCGGCGCCCAAAGTCCAGCCTAACGTAAGGGATAAGAACCGCGAGGAGGTTTTGGGTGAGTTGGCCGCATCGGTTAACCGCATAGTTACCCGTAGCGAGCAGGAGGGCGCCATGCGTGATGAGCGCACGGAGCGTCAGGCCCCGCGGAGAGATTACGGCGAAGCGCCTCAGGAACACCGCTCTTACGATGGCGACGATTACGGCCGTCGCTCTCCGATACAGCAAGGTAGCGTAGGTTCGAGCTTCTATAATCCGGCGGCCTCGTCCGCTCCCGCTCCGTCGCAGAATCCTGGTCAGAGAGGGGTACAGGGCGGCCAGATGGGCTATATGGCTTACGGCGGTCCGCAGACTATGCCTCAGCCGCAGCAGCCTCCCGTGCAGCCGCAGCCGTCTTCCCAGCCGATAGGACGCGCCCAGCAACGCGAACAACACAGGGAGAGCCTCTACGGCAATTCGTCGTCGCAGGGGGCGAGACCTGCCGCAACAGCTCCGGGACGTCCCACCGGACGTCAGCGTCCGGTTGTCAGACAGTCGGCTCAGGGGACGAAGAAAAAGGGCGGCAACACGGTATTCTACGTGGCTATAATAGCTTTGATACTCGCTATAGGTGTGGTTCTTTACGGTTTCATATTCGGAAACGAGACTCCGTTGGACGACCAGCTTATGATGGAGCATGTGACCGATAACACTACCGATATACCCATAGCGGAGTAATAATCATAAAAAGATATTCTGAACGTAAAATGGCTAAAGAGCTGAAACATGTCGTCGCGATGGACGACAACTATTCACAGTGGTATAATAATCTGGTAGTTAAAGCGGGCCTTGCGGAAAATTCGGCCGTACGCGGATGTATGGTTATCAAGCCTTACGGTTATGCTATTTGGGAGAAGATGCAAGCCGCTCTCGATAAGATGTTCAAGGAGACGGGGCACGAAAACGCCTATTTTCCGTTGTTCATACCCAAATCGTTTTTCAGCAAGGAGGCGCACCATGTGGAGGGTTTCGCCAAAGAGTGCGCTGTGGTTACCCACTATCGTCTCAAGAACGATCCCGACGGTAAGGGGGTCATTGTCGACCCGGACGCCAGGCTCGAAGAGGAGCTCATAGTGCGTCCCACCTCGGAGACTATCATCTGGAACACATACAAGAACTGGATTCACTCGTATCGCGATCTGCCTATCCTCTGTAATCAGTGGGCCAACGTGGTGCGCTGGGAGATGCGTACCCGTCTGTTCCTTCGCACGGCCGAGTTTCTGTGGCAGGAGGGGCACACGGCTCATGCCACGCGGGAAGAGGCTTTGGCGGAGGCCGAGAAGATGATAGGCGTCTATGAGAAGTTCGCCACCGAGTGGATGGCGCTTCCCGTGGTCGTAGGCCATAAGAGCGAGAACGAACGTTTCGCGGGCGCTGAAGATACGCTCACCATAGAGGCCCTTATGCAGGACGGTAAGGCCTTGCAATCGGGTACGTCGCACTTCTTGGCGCAGAATTTCGCCAAAGCGTTCGATGTGACCTTCACCAACAAGGAGGGTAAGCAGGAGTATGTGTGGGCAACATCGTGGGGCGTGTCTACACGTCTTATGGGGGCGCTCATAATGGCTCACTCCGACAATAACGGTCTTGTGTTGCCTCCCAAGCTGGCCCCGATACAGGTAGTGCTCATACCTATATATAAAGGAGAGGAGGAGTTGAAAGCCATAACGGAACGCCTCGATGATATAGCGGCCTCTTTGCGTGCTGCCGGTCTTAGTGTCAAGATCGACGACAGAGACAATGTCCGATCGGGTTTCAAGTTCGCCGAATACGAGCTAAAGGGTGTCCCCGTCAGGTTGGCTATGGGGCCTCGCGATATGCAGAACGGTACCATAGAGCTGGTTCGCCGCGACACTCTCGAGAAAGAGTTCGTGCCGCAGGAGGGGTTGACCGAAAGGGTGGTGTCTCTCATGGATGACATTCAGCAGAATATCTATAAAAAGGCACTCGACTTCCGTAACAGTATGATAACCAAAGTAGACACCTACGACGAATTCAAAAAAGCGCTCGAGGAGAAAGGCGGTTTCATCTCCGCCCATTGGGACGGCACTGTGGAGACAGAGGAGCGTATCAAGGAGGAGACCAAGGCCACCATACGTTGCATTCCTATTGATGCGGAGCCGGAAGAGGGCAAATGTATTCTTACCGGCAAACCGTCGCATAGGAGAGTGCTTTTCGCTATAGCGTATTGATTTTATACATTGGAGTTTTAAGCGGATCCGGATCGTTTCGGGTCCGCTTATATTATAAGGTATATCGGTTGTCTGGTTTGTTGCGAGAATTGTATCTCGGAGAGTTTATATATGTTTTTATCTCTTATTGCGATAAAAAAACGCTTTGAAAATTTGGAGATATGAAAATAATGCGTACCTTTGCACCCGTGATTTTCGGAAACGCCCGCGTGCGGTCCGATAGTCGCGACAAATTTTAAACTAAATTTTGCGGTTTGAAATTTTTGTCATAACTTTGCAATCCGTTCCGATTACAAAATCGGTGTAGGATACAGGAATTTAAGATGCCGTGTTTTCGGTATTCTATAAGATCTTTGAAATACTGTTTAAGATAAGAAAAGATTGTAGTACAAGCTTTTTAAGTCAATTTTTTTGATTACGTTCAGTAGCCAGGCTCTAAAAATATTTTCAACATACAATGGAGAGTTTGATCCTGGCTCAGGATGAACGCTAGCGGCAGGCCTAACA
>CAJURV010000088.1 GCA_910588925.1 uncultured Rikenellaceae bacterium | reverse complement strand
AGATATTCTTTGAGTTATTATCATAATTTTGCACTTGCTTGTTGAGTCTGCACCGGAGGAATAATCCCCCATAAACTTGTATATATCAGTTAAAAATAATATATTAGCCGGATAGAAAACAACTTGTCATATGTCTACAGACACGTTCGATATTGTTTTTGAGAGCATCTCCGCACTATATGTGTTGATAATAGCGGTGACGGTCATAACGCTCGTCGTCGACAAACGCGATCCGGTCAAAACCCTGTCGTGGGTGGTAGTGATAATCATGTTACCCATAGCCGGCATATTCCTCTACCTGATGTTCGGACAGAATTTCCGTAAGCGTAAGATATTCCGGGAAAAGTGTCGGTTCAATTCGGATCATATCGACACTATCATCACACGTCAGCTCTATTCTGTCAATAGTCCGTTTGCCGACAATCGTCCGGAGATAGCCGTAAACCGTGATGTGGTTACCCTGTTGCTAAACGCCGGCCGTGCCCCTGTCACTTATAATAACGACATACGCATACTCAACGACGGTCGCGAAACATTCGAGGCTATATTCACCGACATTGCCGCCGCCAGAAAATCAATACATTTGGAGTACTATATAATCAGCGACGACTCCCTCGGACGCGCTCTGGCCGACCTACTGTGCCAAAAAGCCTCGGAGGGTGTGGAAGTGCGTGTCATATACGACTCTGTCGGTTGTTTTTCATTACCGCGCCGATATATCGAGCGTCTGAAACGGTCGGGAGTAGAGGTGGAAGAGTTT
The DNA here is from genome assembly GCA_910588925.1 of uncultured Rikenellaceae bacterium. Taxonomy (GTDB): domain Bacteria; phylum Bacteroidota; class Bacteroidia; order Bacteroidales; family Rikenellaceae; genus CASDZP01. Next base: position 6,367 of record CAJURV010000088.1, on the reverse strand, counting down.
ATGCCTGTGGTGTTTCCGCATTTCACCAGCAAGATAAACTATCGGAACCATCGTAAAATAGTGGTGATAGACGGCGCAATATCGTTCACCGGCGGACTCAATGTCGCCGACCGTTATGTAACCGGCACCTCCAAGCTCGGCGACTGGCGCGACACTCATCTGCGCATCGAGGGTAAGGCATCGCACACCCTGCAGGCAATCTTTATTACCGACTGGTATTTCGTACATCACGTACAACTCGATGAAGCTCTGTATTTTGCCAAGACCGAGCCCAAAGACGGCGTGGCCGTGCAGATAGCCTCCTCCGGTCCCGATAGCGACTGGGCCTCCATTATGCAAGGTTATTTCAGCGCCATCACCAAAGCCAGTAACCATATTTATATCTCCACGCCCTATTTCCTTCCAAACGAAGCCCTTTTGACCGCCATCAAGGTCGCCTCGCTCGGCGGTGTCGATGTGCGCCTAATGTTGCCGTTCCGTTCCGACTCCAAGACCGTATATTGGGCCACACGATCATATATAACGGAACTTATGGAGGCCGGTGTAAAGGTATATCTGTATTACGGCGGTTTCAACCACTCCAAGTTACTTATGATAGATTCCAATCTGAGCTCCATAGGTAGCGCCAATATGGATATACGCAGTTTTGAAGATAACTTCGAAGTGAGTGCACTCATATACGACAGGCAAAAAACCATCGAACTGGAGAACCGTTTCCTGGCCGATCTCGAACAGGCCACCCTTATACGCCCCGCCGACTGGAAAGCACGTCCCGCCCGCCATCGGTTCTACGAGGCTTTGGCTCGGTTGCTATCGCCGCTGTTGTGATATCGGGGACAGGCCTGCTGTATAAACCCATTAAAATCAGCATATTAATCTGTCAGCCACTATTGAGTACGCTTCCCTGCATAGGCGGAATGCCCGAGCGAAGCGAGGGAAATTGAACCCTTTCCGCTTGTACGGCCGCGAGCGAAGCGAGGATCGTGCGGGCCGAAGCCACTACACACGTAGGCCCGCAAGTGAGGATAGATAAACTATAAGTACTATTAGCTTAACTTAAACAGACTCTCTCCATGCCGTTTCCCGCCGATCGTGACATTAAATAAGGCGCACACCGCACAGTCCCCGATAAATTTAAACAATAGCTTCTTGCATTTCGCTTTTTTTCATATTTTTGTACGATTATCACGGCGGGGGACCAACCTGTCGTAAAACCGCAACGATATGCGTCTACACACCAAGGACCTCGTCAAACGTTATAAATCGCGAACCGTAGTCGACCATGTGTCGATAGAGGTTTCGCAAGGAGAGATCGTGGGGCTTCTCGGTCCCAACGGCGCCGGTAAGACCACCACTTTCTATATGACCGTAGGCTTGATAAAGCCCAACGACGGTCAGATATTTCTCGACGACATAGACATAACCCGCGAACCAGTATATCGCAGGGCGCAACTCGGTGTCGGTTATCTGGCTCAAGAGGCATCGGTATTCCGTCGTCTCACTGTAGAAGACAATATCAAGGCGGTGCTTGAGATGACCGACTATACCAAAGAGTATCAACAGGAGCGTCTCGAAAATCTGATAAGCGAATTTCGCCTTCAAAAAGTGCGTAAAAGCTACGGTATACAGCTCTCGGGCGGCGAGCGGCGGCGTACCGAGATAGCCCGTGCCGTATCCATAAATCCCAAGTTCATATTGCTCGACGAGCCGTTCGCAGGGGTCGACCCCATAGCGGTGGAAGACATACAGAGCATCGTGCGCACGCTCAAAGACAAAAACATAGGAGTCATAATAACCGACCATAACGTACATGAGACGTTGGCGATAACGGACCGCACCTATCTGCTTTTCGAGGGACGCATACTCAAGGCAGGTAGCGCCGAGGAGCTCGCCGCCGACGAGATGGTGCGTAAAGTATATCTCGGTTCTGACTTCAAGCTAAGGTAATATTTTAGGTCGCAAGAGACGGTATCCGTACGGTGTTCCCGGGGAAAAACGTATATTTGCGTGAATTAAAAGTTTCATAAGATGGATATATCGTCTTTAGGGGAATTCCGTTTCATTGACAGGCTCACCGAAGGTGCGACCTGCCGCAAACCGTCCACCGTAACCGGCATAGGAGACGATGCCGCTGTGATAGAGCGAGACTCGGAGAGTTACACGCTTATAAGCAGCGACATGTTTTTGGAAGGCATCGCGTTCGACTTGACATATACGCCGTTGAAACACTTGGGATTCAAGTGTGTTGTAGCTGCGGCCGGAGACATTTTAGCCATGAACGGAACGCCGGAACAGATCACCGTTTCGATAGGTCTCTCCGGGCGCTTCACCGTGGAGATGGCCGACGAGCTATACGAGGGAATACGTGCGGCATGCGACAAATACGATATAGACTTAGTAGGCGGCGACACCACCTCATCCATGACAGGGCTCAGCATAGCCGTAACGGTGATCGGTTCGGTAGCCAAAGATAAGATCGTCTATCGTGGCGGAGGTAAAAACAGCGATCTGTTGTGTGTAACCGGCGATTTGGGCGCCGCGTTTATGGGTGTAAAGTTGCTCGAGCGTGAGAAACGCGCGCTTCATGGCAACGACGGTGTAGCACCCCAGCTGGAGGGATTCGAGTATCTTCTGGAGCGTCAGTTGCACCCGCTGTTACGCACAGACGTTATCGACGCTCTTGCGGAGAGCGGCATAAAGCCCACAGCGATGATAGACATATCCGACGGCCTGGCCTCAGAGACATTGCATCTGTGCCGCCGGTCGAATGCCGGTGCCCGCATATATCTCGACCGTCTGCCGATATCGTCCAAATGTTTCGAACTCGGAGAGCAAATCGGGGTCGACCCTGTCATGGCGGCGCTCAACGGCGGCGATGATTACGAGTTGCTGTTCACCGTGCCGGTGGATCGCTATGAAGATGTGCTAAGAATAGGAGGTATAGACGTGATCGGACACCTGACCGCTCCGGAGAAAGGCGCCGCGTTGGTAACGCCCGACGGATCGGAGATACGGCTTACCGCGCAAGGATGGGTAGTGGAGTAATCAGAGTAAATTAAGTCACATAAAAACAGATAAGGCAATGTTGAACATCGTTTTATTCGGTCCTCCGGGTGCCGGAAAGGGTACGCAGGCGGACAAACTCAAAGAACGTTACCGTCTGAACCACCTTTCGACCGGAGAGGTGATACGCCAAGAGATAAAAGCCGGCACAGCACTCGGACTCGAAGCGCAGGAACAGATGAAAGACGGTTCTTTAGCCTCCGACGATATAGTCATCGGCATCATAGGCAATTACATCGAATCGCATCGTGACGGCAACGGAACGATATTCGACGGCTTCCCGCGTACCACACCGCAAGCCGAGGCGTTCGACATGATGTTGTCGCAGCACGGTCAGAGCGTTACGGCCATGATAGCCTTGGATGTTCCCGACAATGAAGTCATAGCCCGATTGCTCGCCCGCGGTAAAGTGAGCGGACGCGCCGACGACCAGAGCGAGGAGGTGATCCGCAACAGAATAGATGTGTATAAAGCCCAAACGGAAGTAGTGAAGAAGTTTTACGACAAACAGGGAAAATACATCGAAATAGACGGAATGGGCGGTATAGAGGCCGTTTTCGAACGTTTGTGTCAGGTTATAGATAAGCTCAAATAACCTATCTGAAAAGGATGATAGCTAAAGCTGACAGTCGCGTCGTTGGATGCGACTGTTTTCTTATATTGGTGTTAATATTACCAGTTAGACAATACTTTTAACCGTAGTCACGTCTGATTCCTATTCACCTATGAATATATAATATTACTCCGATAAAAACAGGCGGCTGTATCCCGATTAACTTCAAGCGGACATGTAATACGGGCTGCACCTCGCGGCAGGTATAAATTCCATTGACGGAGGCACGCTTTACGATTGGTTTTTTATAGTATTTATAGTTTTAGAGCAATATACGACTTTCTTATACAGAGGTGCCCCGCGCAGGCTCCGGCCTATGCTTCGTATCGCCGTGATTGCAGGGAAACAGCTTCTACGATAATATCTTAAATCAGGCTTATCATTAGCTCACTTTTCCACAATTATCTCCACGTGCATTTAGGTTGGAGATATTTCGCAGATTTCGCCGTTGTAATGTCGGATAAGGTTTAGTAAAAGTTCGCTCATTATATCGACAAATCGTCTAATTCATCTCAACAATGTAGCCGGATATAGTTCGTCTATCTTATATCATTTGAAATCCGACGGCCTTTCGGCAAACGCCTTCTCAACGAGGTAACGTTTCACCGTACGCTTAGGTGTCATCGGGAACGGGTTCTCGGATATGAGTATGGAAGAAATCTGCTCGTATCGTGCCAACATGGAGTTGAGGGTCTTTAGGTTGTCGTTCATTATTTGCGGTATCTTGGCTTTATCGAGCCTCATTTGTTCTGCCGTAGGATAGTCGGGATGCACCAAGGCAATGAGTCGTGTGCCTTTTTGCAGCACTATGCACTCGGCCACCAACGGCAGGTTATCGAGCTTCGATTCTATAACCTCCGGGTAGATATTCTCTCCGTTGGAACCCAAAAGCATGGTTTTGGAACGCCCTTTGATGAATATGTTGTCGTCGGCGTCCATATAGCCTAGATCGCCGGTGTGCATCCACCCGTCGCCGGTAAATGCAGCGGATGTGGCCTCCTCGTTTTTGTAGTACCCGAGCATTACGTTTTCGCCTTTAACCATTATCTCTCCGGTGGGTGCATCCGGAGTCTCCTTATCTATCCGCACCTCCATAAGACCCGGCAAAGGACGTCCTACAGAGCCCGGTACGAACTGTTTATGATAGGAGTATGATATTAGCGGGGCGCACTCCGTCATGCCGTAACCTACGGTGAACGGTAACCCGGTTTTATGGAAAAAGGCCTCTATGTCGGGATTGAATGCCGCTCCGCCTATTATTATGTCGTATGCCGCTCCTCCGAGTTCCGCATAGAGCTTTCGACCTATAGCCTTGTACACGAGCGAGCCTATGACAGGTGTTTTAAGCAATGCCGACACCAACGGCTTTTTTATCACCGGCGCTATCTTTACCTTATAGATCTTCTCCATAACCAAAGGCACGAAGCAGAGAATGGTCGGTTTGGTCTCCTTGCACGCTTTTATCACTATATTTGGCGACGGAATGCGTCCCAACATGGTTATGCGCGCCCCCGAAGCTAACTGCACCAGCAGATTGAACGCAGTGGCGTATGTGTGCGATAGCGGCAAGACACACAGTGTAGCGACCAGCTTTTTACCCAAGATTCGTTCATAGTTGTCGATGCCGAACAACACGTTGCCTGCAAGCGCATTACCGCTGATCATGACACCTTTGGTGAGCGATGTAGTGCCTGAAGTATAGCTTATCACGGCAAGCTGGTCGTTGCCTCTATCCGCATACTTTACATTGTCAGGAGCGAACCCGTCAGGATAAAGACGCTTGAAATGGGCGTTTATAGAGGCTATCACCCGTTTGAATTTACCGCCCTCTGGTTGCCATAAGGCCCAACGTGTCTCGAGAGCCAATACCCCCTTTACAGACGGCAGATCCTTAGGGTTGAGTCTGTCGAATATCTCTTCGTCGCAGAAAAGCAGACGGCTCTCCGAATGGTTTATGATATGGGTTATGTCGTTCGGGGTGAACTCGTCGAGGATAGGGACGATCACGGCACCGTATGTTATGGCGGCCATGTATGTCACCGCCCATCGCGATGAATTCTTTCCGCATAAAGCAATTCTGTCGCCCTGAGATATATCCATGTATTTGAAAAGGATATGGTGACGGGCTATGGAAAGACACATCTGCTCGTATGTCGATTCGTGACCGCTGATATAATCATGCAACGCGGGCTTATTCCAATTCTTCTTAAACGATTCTTCGAATATCTTGATGTAGTTTTCTTTAAGCATCTGTGAGGTTGCTATTCGGTTTCTAATGACAAATATAGCAAAAATCGGGCGCAAAGGCTTTGCTTGCCTGGAAAAGTTCGCATATCTTTAATAAATAGCACGGAGAATACCGATGATAGCCTGGGGAAATTATAATGGAAATAAAAAATCCCGTAAAGATTATTACGGGATTCGTTTCAAGCGGAGAGAGGGGGGGGGGAACCTATAACTCTAACCACTTATATTTCAGCTACTTTGCTTTCAAAATTTCAAATAGGTAACGAAACAGTAACGATTTTCAACCGTTAAGCCTGTCCGACTTTGACCGCTGTTTGTCTGCCTAACTTTCGGGTTCAAAGATATGACTTTCTTTTGAAATATGCAAATCATTGAATATAAATATTCTGCGGTGCAGACTCAACAAGCAAGTGCAAAATTATGATAATAACTCAAAGAATATCT
>CAJURV010000087.1 GCA_910588925.1 uncultured Rikenellaceae bacterium | reverse complement strand
GGAACGAGGGATGAGCGGGCCGGAGCCTCCCCCATCGGAGGCCCGCGTAAGTTACTGCAATCATAGACCTATTCCGCTTAAATTACCACCAAGAATCTAAAGAGCTTCCCGCTTGTGCGGTCCCCCGCAGGCTCCGTCCCTTGTGACTCCCGGCAAGGTATCGCTAAAATACATCTAACCACATAGTATAGTAGTCGTGTCAATTCCATCCGGAAGAAAAGTGCAGCTAATGCGCATACCACCAAACCCAAAACAAAATCATCGTCTCGCCAACAACAGAAATAACAAAGGCATACCCGCATAAACATAAAGCCATAACTTAGCGAGAGCAATAATACTCTTTCCGCTTTCCCTCCACTAAGAACGAAAAACATACAAGCTGCCTTTCGCGGTTGACATAAACACCCCAATCATAAGTCAATACACACTTAGCAATCATAAACCTGTTCCGCTTAAATCACCGCCACGAATCGAAAGAGCCTCACGCTTGTGCGGTCCCCCGCAGGCTCCGTCCCCTATCGCCCCCGGGTAAAACACACCCCATAACATCACCTAAAATGCCATCCATCCAGAAAACAGACACATGCACATCAAAAAGACGATTGCGTCCCCCGAAACACTTTACGTACGCCCTTTACCGGCAACAACTTGTGTATTACGCTATCGAGCATGGCGAGACTACGCACCTCCACAGTCAGTTGCAATGTCACTATGCCGTTTCCATAATCGCTCCTCATGCCGCGCAGATTTATTCCGAGCTCGCGCAACACCTCCCGTATGGAGTGTTCTATACCTATGGTATCGTCGCTCACTACAGTCACCACAGCCGAGAACAGACTACCTGCCGACCTGTCGCGGCTCCATTCAGCCTCGAGCACCCTGTACGGGAACCTCTCTTGCAATATAATTCCGTTGCGACAATCTTTGCGGTGTACGGTAATGCCGTTCTGCACCGTCACGAAGGCGAATATGTCATCGCCATATATGGGTGAACAACATTTGCCCAACTTATAGTCCACATCGCGCAGATTCTCGCTTATTATCAAACAGTCGCCGCCACGCTCTGCACGACGCTCCCTTGGTGCTCCGCGCTCCTCCGTATGGCGCGTGACATTATCGCCGGCCATGTAACGCACCAGCACCTCTTTCACATCCGACATGGAGAGCCTCTCATCGGCTATCATGGCATACAGCTCTATCACGCTCTTGAGCCTGTAGCGCTTAACCAACACATTGGTTATCTCCTCCAACGACAACGCTATCTTCCAATTCTTGGCCTTGCGTTCGAGCTCCTCGCGCCCCAGACGCGCACGCGACGCCTCCTCTTCACGCATATAAGCCTTTATGCGGGAACGAGCCTTGCCTGTCACCACGAATGTCAACCAATCGGCCTTGGGGCGTTGCGACTTGACGGTGGTCACCTCCACCAAATCGCCGCTGTGCAGCACCTCCCTTATGGACACGTTCTTATGGTTTACACGCCCGCCCACGCACATATTTCCTAGATTGGAGTGTATTTCGTAGGCGAAGTCGAGCAAGGTGGCCCCACCGGGCAACTTACGCAGATCGCCGGTTGGCGTGAATACTATGATCTCGGAATTGCCGGGCGTCGACTGGGTATTGAAGTTGACTATGTCGCCATCCGATTTGAGCGTCTCCAAAGTCTTGCGCAGACGCTGCAACCACTCCTCGCTGCCGCCCTGACCGCCCTCTACCCCCTTGTAACGCCAGTGGGCCGCCCCTCCTCGCTCGGCTATGTCGTCCATACGCCGGGTGCGTATCTGCACCTCCACCCACTTGCCGTCGCCGGTCACCACCGTAGCGTGCAACGACTCGTAACCGTTCGATTTGGGTATCGAGATCCAATCGCGCATACGGTCGGGATTAGGCTTGTAGAAGTCGGTTACGATGGAGTAGGTGTGCCAGCACTGTCTCTTCTCCTGCGACAGGGGGCAATCTATCACTATGCGTATGGCGAACACGTCGTAGACCTCCTCGAACGGAATGCGCTGCTTTACCATCTTGCGCCAAATGGAGTAGACCGACTTGGTGCGTCCCTTTATCGAGTAACTTATGCCTGCCTCGTCCAACGCCCTGCGTATGGGGGCAGTGAAGGATGCTATGAAGGTATCGCGTTCGGCGGCCGTCTCCTCCAACCGGCTCCGTATGTGAGCGTATGACTCCGGCTCCAGATAACGCAACGACAGATCCTCCAACTCCGACTTGAGCGTGTACAGGCCGAGCTTGTGAGCCAACTGCGAATAGATATGCAGACTCTCCCACGACTTGCGGGCGCGCTTGCTCTCGGGGAAAGAGCCTAAAGAACGCATCACCTCCAGACGGTCGGCCAGCTTGATGAGAATGATACGCGGGTTGGTCGAATAGGCGACTATAAGCTCCTTGAAATGCTCTATCTGCTCCTTATCGGGCTTCGACTCCACTGCCGATATTCGGTTGAGCCCCTCGAGCACCTCGCGACATTCGGTCCCGTATATGCGGCCGGCATCGTCGAGCGTGAGAGCTCCGGTACGGACGGCATCGTGCAATATAGCGGCCAACACCGAAACTATCCCCATAGAGAGTTCGCCTAACACTATTTCGGCCACACCCACGGCATGATAGGCGATAGGGTCGGAATTATAACGCCGAGCCTCCCCGCCCGCGGCTATGGCGGTGCGCAAAGCCTCCTTCACCTTACCGTAGTTCTCTTCGGAAAACCGTTCCTTACACGAACTCAAAAACGCCCTATATCTAATCATTTATATTACAGAATTTTACATCTCAACCTTTTTACCCGGCACTTCGTTGCAAATATCATGACAAAGACCTACCTTTGCATAAGATAAATTCACATCGGCAACGCTTAAACACGGTTTATGACTGCCCCGGCCCGACTATATTCAGAGAATGCGACAAACGCGTATTTGCCTTGTAAAACCGCATCTCCACCGGCCCGGTCACATTCGTATCGTAAGACTAATATCCCACGAATTCCGTTTTCAGGAAACTGTCGGATAAATATAATGAAATTAAAACAAAACACATAACCTGCAATGAAAAAAAATCTGTTTCTGACCCTTGCGGCATCGTCGCTCATGCTATTTTCATGCGGAAGCGACGGGCTGATAAAGGATAGAGCCCGACGCGACGCCGTAATGAAGGCGTTCGACGAGAAGTGCGCCGTGATGGGCGGCAAAGAGGAGGTGTTCGAGATATTCTCACAGCCGCTCACGCCGGAGGAGAGCGACGCGCTCAAATTCATATACGCATACGCGCCGTTGGCCGACCTCACCGTCGACCCCGAGCTATACCTCGATCTGGTACGCACCACACTCGACGCCCGCAAGACCATGCCGTGGGCCGACTCCATACCGGAAGACATATTCCTGCACTTCGTATTGCCCCACCGCGTGCATAACGAAAGTATCGACAGCTCGCGCACGGTATTTTACCGCGAGCTCAAAGACCGCGTCAAAGGGCTGTCGCTCAAGGATGCAGCCTTAGAGGTCAACCACTGGTGCCATGAAAAGGCGATATACACCCCCTCCGACGCCCGCACCTCCTCGCCTCTCGGCACGGTCAGAAGCGCATACGGACGTTGCGGCGAAGAGTCGGTATTCACCGTAGCGGCCATGCGTGCAGTGGGCATTCCGGCACGTCAGGTCTACACTCCCCGCTGGGCCCATTGCGACGACAACCACGCATGGGTCGAGGTGTGGGGCGGCGACAAATGGTACTACCTCGGAGCCTGCGAACCCGAGCCGCGCTTAGACATGGGCTGGTTCACAGCTCCGTCCAAACGCGGCATACTGATGCACGCCAAGGTCTACGGCGACTACACCGGCGAGGAGGAGATCATGAAGAAGACCCCGCTTTTCACCGAAATAAACGTCACCTCCAACTACGCGCCCACCAAACGTACCGAGATAACCGTACTCGATGCCGACGGCAGCCCCGCCGACAGCGCCACTGTCGACTTCAAAGTATTCAACTACGGAGGTTTCGCCACTATCGCGACCAAGATTACCGGCAACGACGGACGCACATCCATAGAGTTAGGCTTAGGCGACGTACTCGTATGGGCCACTAAAAACGGTCGATTCGGATATGAAAAGCTCTCCGTCGCCGATGTAGACAACCTCATCGTCACAATGAACAAAAGAGACGGCGACAAAGCTGCCGTCGATCTCGACATGGTGCCTCCCGCAGAGAACAACGAGGCCGCTACGGTGAGCGAGGGGGAACGCACGCTCAACACGGCACGTCTTCTTATCGAGGACTCCATTCGCAACTCCTACACGGCCACATTCTACAACGACGACCGAGCCGCCGCGTTAGCCGCCAAGATAGGGGTGAAACCAGAAAGCATAGCCCGCTTCCTGAAAGATAGCCGCGGAAACCACGACCAGATAGAGGATTTCCTCACATACACTCCCCGCGAGCTCATGCCTACGGGACTCGATCTTTTAGGGGTCATATCGCAGAAAGATCTCCGCGACGTAAGGGCCGAAGTCTTGGATTCGCATCTCGAAGAGGCGGCCACCTACGCACATGGGCCCGACAGCGAACTTTTCCGTCTTTATGTACTCAACCCGCGCATAGCCGACGAACAGTTGGAGGCATACCGCCCTGTCATAAAGGAGATGTTCGGCGACGCCAACCCTACGGTGGCCGACCTCATAGCCAAAGCCAAAGAGGTGCGCATATACGACGAGCTCAACTCCGACGTAACCTCGGTAACACCCGCTTCAGTGGCACGCATCATGACGGCCGACAGCCGTTCGCGCGACATATTCTTCGTGGCTATGGCCCGCACGTTCGGCATACCCTCGCGGCTCGATCCATTCACAGGCAAGGTGCAGTATCACAACGGCAACGAGTGGATAGACGTAGCGTTCTCGGCGTCCGCATCGGAGGCGATAACGCCCAAAGGCAGCCTAAAACTGGCCTACACCCCCACCAAAATAGTCCCCGACCCCAAATACGGTTCGCATTTCACCATAGCGCGCATAGGCGACGACGGCACTCCCTACCAAGTGAGCGTACGCGGCTCGCAGGCATACGACATGGGGCCGGGTGCTTCGTTCAGGGAGGCTTTCGCCCGTCCGTTCGCACTCGACGAGGGACACTATATGATAACCACCGGCACACGTCTGGCTAACGGCGCCGTACTGAGCCGCACGGACTTCTTCGACATAAAAGACGGCGAACAGACCGACATAGAGCTGGTATTGCGCGAGAACAAGGATGCCATCGCCGTGATAGGCAATATAGACTCGGAGGCCAAAGTACTCGACACCCAAGACGACAAGGTCAAAAGCATCCTCGACATAACCGGACGCGGGTACTTCATGATAGCCCTTATAGAGCCGCGCAAGGAGCCCACCAACCACGCCATGCGCGACATGGCAGAACTACGCGATGCCCTCGCAGAATGGGGCCGTCCGATAGTATTCGTAGTTAAGAACGCCGACGAGTGGGCGCAATTCGACCCCGAAGAGTTCAAAGGATTGCCCGATGCACACTACGCCATAGACATAAACGGCGCCGTGAGCGCATCCATGAAGCAAGCGGGGCTCAATGTCGACAACCGCCCCCTATTCGTTATAGGCGACACATTCAACAGGTTGGTGTTCAAGTCGGAGGGGTATCAGATCAACCTCGGCGACAATATCGTGAACGTGATTCACAAACTTTAACGAGGAAACGTATAAATCGCAATACGATACGCCGCTCAACGATTTTTGAGCGGCGTATTTAATTTAACGACACATGGCGTTATACGGCTTAGAGATATTTCTTTTTCATATAATATTTATATATTTGTAACGTTATAGTCGTAATACTTAATCTTCACAATTATCCGACATGAATAAAATCGTAAAAGCTACGCTCTTTGCTTCTATCGCTGCACTGACACTTTCCGGATGCGTCAAAGGCAACAGCGGTACCGACCAGCCTACCGGCAAATATCCTGCCGGTTTCGTTATGTACAACACCTGCAACTCATGGAACGAGGAGGCATACCAGCACTCGTACAGCCAGGCATTCAACGTGGGCCTCACCGGTGCCAACGGAGGTGCATGGGTAGGCGGTAGCGAGACATTCCTCAACCCCGACCAGAAACAATCGATAAACGACCTCTTAAAGAACGGAGCCAAAGCCATAGCCATAAGCCCCGAGAATGTAACCGCTGAATTCCTGAACACGATCACCATACCCGTGATAATGTTCGACAGTCACGTCAAAGGCTTCGACAAAGAGGCTTGTTTCGTCGGCTACGACTATACCGAAGCGGCGGAGAAAGCGGCGGAGTTCATCGCAACACGCATCCCTCAGGAGGGTAAAGTGCTCGTGCTTACGATCAATAATGACCCACGCACGGTAAAACGCGCCGACATGTTCAAAAACAAGATGGCACAGATAGCGCCCAAGGTACAGATAGTGACACAGGAGATACAGACATACCATCCCGACGACAAGACCAACACCGCAAAAGCGAGCATACAGGGGGCTCTTACGAAAGACCCCGACATCGCAGGCATATACGCCAATGACGACGACTTGGCCTACTTCACCTATCAGACCATAGACCAGACACCGTCTAAAGAAGATATCCTCAAAAACCTTAAAGCGGTGTTCGGATGCGGAGGCAGTAACAAAATGCAGGATGTTATCAAGAACAGCAAACTCTCCGGCATAGAGTTCGCCACCATAGAGTGCAGCCCCGAAATAGGCGCCTACCTCACGGACGAAATGGCTCAGATATTGCGTTACGGCATGCCCTCCGAAAAAAACAGGATATTCTATCCCGGCAAAGTTATAGACAAGAGCAACGCCGATCCCAAGCAATAGAGATAAGACACACAGAATCAGGACGTCCCGAACAAGCGCATTACGGCTTATTCGGGACGTCCTTTTTGCGTAAGGGTGCCGGTGGTCTCGCTCCGTGTCAGGAGCGAGGCACAAACTTGCACTTCGTTAGAAGTGCAAGTGATCGGACACGATTCCGCTTGCGAAACGATAAGATACTACAAGAAGCACTGAAAGTATGCGCATTAGCTGAAGCCTATAATGCGGCACGAGGTGCCGCTCCGCTATAACCGCCACGAATTAACCAGACAGAGGTTGGGGAAGCCGCCGGCGAGCAAATACCATCACCTCACACCCAAAGACATGCGCATTAACCGCAAGTCGCAGGCATGCTAGCCCACGCACACAACCGCAGACCGCAGGGCGCCGAAGGTTTTTAGACCTCAAAAATCGTCGATCGCGGGCGTGCGCCTCCGGAGCGTACTCGGTGTACGTGAG
>CAJURV010000086.1 GCA_910588925.1 uncultured Rikenellaceae bacterium | reverse complement strand
AGATATTCTTTGAGTTATTATCATAATTTTGCACTTGCTTGTTGAGTCTGCAATAACGTTATGACGGGGCTTTTATTTTGCTCGTGTAAAGATTTTTGCTATATTTGCCGGGGATAAATTTCGCTTTGGCAACCTAACTCGGCCACAGGCTTTTTTTCTTATCAGCATTTTTAACAATCATGAGGGAACTACAGAGAACACTCGCTAAAGATATAACGATTACAGGCAAAGGCCTGCACACCGGCGTGAATATAGTCATGACCGTAAAAGCGGCCGAAGCAGGCCACGGCATAGTCTTCACGCGTACCGACATGGATGGCTCGCCACGCATCAAAGCGTTGGCGGAGAACGTAGTAGACACCTCTCGCGGCACTACCATAGCCTCCGGAGAGGCACGCGTCTCTACCATAGAGCACCTTATGGCCGCCCTGTGGGGTTGCGGCGTGGATAACGCCCTCGTAGAGGTTAACGCCCCCGAAGTACCGATTCTCGACGGTTCGGCACGTATATACGTAGATGAAATAGAGAAGGCCGGAACGGTGGAGCAGGATGCCGAACGCATCTACTACAGACCCGACGGACACATAAGCTACCGCGACGAGGAGAGAGGAATAGAGATAGACCTCTACCCCGACGACAAATTCTCGGCCAATGTCAATGTCGACTTCAAATCAAAGGTGATAGGCCGCCAGTATGCCATGTTCGCATGCAAAGACGGAGAATTCAAAGACAATATAGCACCCTGCAGGACATTCGTATTCCTGCATGAGATAATGCCCCTCATAGAGGGTAACCTCATCAAGGGCGGCGACCTCGACAACGCCATAGTCATAGTCGAACACCCCATCCCCGCCGAAGAGGTGGGCAAGTTGTCGAAACTGTTCGGAAACAGCGACATGCCGGTGGATAAATGCGGCTATCTCAACACAGAGTTGCGCCACGAGAATGAAATAGCGCGTCACAAGATGCTCGATCTCTTAGGCGATATGGCCCTTATAGGGGTGCGTATAAAGGGACGCGTCATAGCCTTGCGTCCGGGCCACCACGGCAACACCGAATTCGCCAAGGCGGTACGCAAACAGATGAAAGCCGACGCCGGCAAGCCCAAATTCAAATACGACCCCAACAAAGAGCCCATATACGACATCAACCGTATAAAGGCCACCCTGCCCCACCGTCCGCCGTTCCTGTTGGTAGACAAGATAATACACCTCACTGAAGACACTGTGGTGGGCATCAAGAACGTAACCATGAACGAACCGTTCTTCGTGGGTCACTTCCCCGACGAGCCGGTCATGCCCGGGGTATTGGTAGTAGAGGCGATGGCTCAGTGCGGAGGCATACTCGCTCTAAGCACGGTGCCCGATCCCGAAAACTACTCCACATACTTCCTCAAGATAGACAACGTACGTTTCAAACACAAGATAGTGCCGGGCGATACGCTCATGTTCGTGCTCGAACTCTCCGAGCCCATCCGTCGCGGCATAGTAGCCATGAGGGCCAAAGCCTACATAGGCGACACCCTCGCCACAGAGGCCGACCTTATGGCGCAGGTGGTCAAAAACAGACAATAGACCGTGTGTTGCGGCCTCTCGATCGGATGCCGTAACGATAAAAACAAGCATCCGATTGCCGGATATACCGATCCGACAAACGGGAAGACGCACTAAAAAACAAGACATTTATGATAAGCAATCTGGCATACGTTCACCCCGACGCTAAAATAGGCGAGAACGTCACTATCGAACCTTTCGCTTACATAGCGGCGGACACCGTCATAGGGGCAGGTTCTCACATCAGGGCCCATGCCTCGGTTCTCGAGGGTGCACGTTTGGGAGAGAGATGCGTGGTTCACGGCGGCGCTGTAGTGGCCGGCGTACCGCAGGATCTCAAATTCAAAGGCGAATACACGACCGCGGAGATAGGTAACGGCACAGTCATACGCGAGTGCGCTACCATCAATCGCGGTACTGCGGCCAAAGGCAAGACGGTAGTGGGCGACAACTGCCTCATCATGGCATACGCGCACGTGGCTCACGATTGCGTGGTCGGCAACAATGTCATATTGGTCAACAACGTATCTCTGGCCGGAGAGGTGGAGGTAGGCGACTGGGCCATTCTCGGCGGACACTCGGCAGTGCACCAGTTCGTGCGCATAGGAGAACACGCCATGGCAAGCGGCGGCTCGCTAATATCCAAGGACATCCCCCCGTACGTCAAAGCGGCGCATTTGCCCGTGTCGTTCGTAGGGTCCAATTTCATAGGCCTGCGCCGCCGTAATTTCACCACGGAACAGATAGCGCATATACACGATATTTTCAGAATAATGTTCCAGAGCGGACTCAACTACACCAACGCCTGCGACACCATAGAACAGACCCTACCGCAATCGCCGGAGAGAGATCTGATCGTCAATTTCGTGCGCTCGTCTAAAAGGGGTATTATCAAGCCTTATAATCCCAAGAAGAAAGACGAAGACACTGAATAATATTCCGTACAAGTCTTATAGACACAATGCCGCCGGTATTTCTCCGGCGGCATTTTTTTATCACTGGCCGGTAAGATTCATATCCGTCACGATTATTCGACCACGAGCGAAGCGATAACAGGTTAAAACAGGTCGGTTCTTTGGGATATTCTGAACGTTGCATGTCTAAACCGGACAGTAATATAAAACGACAGACACTGAAAACAAAGAATCACCACCCGCCACAGGTGCGTAAGTCTTATAAATCGCCTATATTTTGGTATTTCGCGAAAAAACACTACATTTGTAGTGTAAGAGGGGCTATAAAGCCCCTCGTTTCGTAGATAAACCTCACAAAGCCAATCTTTTATGACATTAAAAGAGAAAGTAGAACAAGCTGTCGGAGAATACCTCGAGGGCAAGGATATTGTACTTATATCGCTCAAATGCAGTGCCTCTTCGGTAATAGAAGTGACATTAGACAGCATGGAAGGGGTGACTATAGATACCTGCATAGAGGCCAACCGCTTCATAGAGAGCCGACTCGACCGCGAAGAACAGGATTTCGAACTGACAGTAGGCTCTGCGAGCATATCCGAACCCATGACCCATCCGTTGCAATACCGCAAGAATATCTCACGAGAGGTCGAGATCATGGAGGAGGGGTCGCGTACCAAACTGATAGCCACACTGGCGGATGCCGACGACAACGGTATCACGGTGACATACAAAGAGAAGATAGCACAGGAGGGCAAAAAGCGCAAGGTGGAGGTAGAGCAAAGGCGTGCCATACCTTTCTCTGCGCTCAAAAGCGTACGACTGCATTTCCGATAGCGCCGCACGCCACATAACACGAAGAAAAATAAAAACGAAATACAATGGATAACCTCAATCTCATCAACAGCTTCTCCGAATTCAAGGAGCTCAAGAACATAGACAAGGCCACAATGGTAAGCGTGCTGGAGGACGTATTCCGCAACATGCTCATCAAGACCTACGAGACGGACGAGAATTTCGACATCATCATCAACCTCGACAAAGGCGACTTCGAGATATGGCGCAACCGCATCGTCACCGCAGACGACGAAGTGGAAGACGAAAACGCGCAGATCTCGCTTACCGACGCCAAACAGATCGACCCCTCGTACGAGGTGGGCGAAGAGGTTGCCGAGGAGATAAAGCTAAGCTCGTTCGGACGCCGTTCGGTGCTCTCGCTCCGACAGAATCTCGCATCGCGCATCCTCGACCTCGAGAAAGCCAACCTCTACAACACCTACAAAGAGCGCATCGGCGAGGTCATCACCGGCGAGGTGTATCAGGTGTGGAAGAAAGAGATACTGGTGCTCGACGACGAGGACAACGAACTGGTTCTGCCCCGTTCGGAACAGATACCCAACGACTTCTTCCGCAAAGGCGACACCATACGAGCTATCGTCTACCGTGTCGACATGCGTAACAACAACCCCGTTATCATCCTCTCGCGTACGGCTCCCGAGTTCCTCGAACGCCTATTCGAAAACGAGGTGCCCGAGATATTCGACGGCCTCATCAGCATAAAGAAGATAGTACGCATACCGGGCGAACGCGCCAAAGTGGCGGTGGAATCGTACGACGAACGCATCGACCCGGTGGGAGCTTGCGTCGGCATGAAAGGGGCCCGCATATACAGTATAGTACGAGAGCTCCGAAACGAGAACATAGACGTTATAAACTACACCTCCAACACCCAGCTATTGATACAGAGAGCGCTCAACCCGGCCAAGATAACCTCTATAACGCTCAACGAAGAGGACAAGAGCGCGGCCGTACATCTGAAGCCCTCGGAGGTATCGTTGGCTATAGGCAAGGGTGGGCTCAACATAAAGCTGGCCTCTATGCTCACAGGCTATAACATCGACGTCTACCGCGACACCGAAGAGGAGGAGGACGATGTCGACCTCAACGAATTCAAGGACGAGATCGAAGAGTGGATCATAGAGGAGTTCAAGAAGATAGGCTGCGACACCGCCAAGAGCGTGCTTAAATACAGCGTGGAAGATTTGGTCAACCTCACCGATTTGGAAGAGGAGACGGTAGAAGAGGTGGTCGGCATACTCAAATCCGAATTCGAGTAAAAAAGAGCGATCGGAATTGCTTTTTTAAGCCGGAAACGCTATCTTTATAGCGCTCGACAAAAACAGGAAAAAGGAGGCGTGAAAAAAATATACGTCGTCCGTAAGTGCCGAAAAGAAAAAAAGATATGGCAAACGAAAAGAAATTAAGAATAAACGCAATAGCAAGGCAACTCAATGTCGGGCACAACACCGTCATAGAGTTCCTCGAAAGCAAGGGCATCACTCTCGAACACGGTTTCAACTCGATCATAGACGACAACACCTATAACCTGATCGTAGACAAGTTCGGAAGCGACAAGGCTATAGAGAAGATCAACATAAAGGAGAAGATCAAGACCAAGAACGAAACCGTATCGCTCGACGATATAAAAGGAGAACCCGCCGAGGAGGAGACCCCCGATACCGCTCCCGTAGAGAAAGAGCCTCTGGTACGCGGCCCCAAGATACTCGGCAAGATAGACCTCAGTGACCGTAAAGACAGCAAGGAGAGCAAACCGGCTGCGGAAAAGAAAACGGAGACGGTAGCAAAAGAGACCGAGAAGAAGCCCTCTGCTCCTGTGGCGGAGACTAAGCCCGAGCCGCAACCAACCCCTGCTTCGGAACAGGAACAGAAGCCGGCTAAAGAGCCCGAAGCGGTCGAAAAATCGTCGGAGCAGCCTGTAGCCGTATCGGACAAGACGTTCGACGAGCGCATGGCGGAGAAGAAAGACGACATCTTCCGTAACGACGAAAGCAAATTGTCGGGTCCTAAGATCGTAGGCAAGATAGATTTGTCTACCATAGAGAAAAGGTCGGACGGCGCATCGTCACGCAAGAACAAACGCAAACGCATAAAGAAAGACTCCAAGGTCGACATAAACGACCCCAAGAACTCGCAGCAGCCCCAGAACGCAGGTGCGCGAGGAGGACAGCGTAACGCGGCTCCGCAGAATCAACCCGGCGCAGGAAAGAAGAAGAGCAAGAAGCAACAGGTTCCGGCGCACACCGAAGTATCGGACGAGGAGGTACAGAAGCAGATAAAAGACACGCTCGCGCGTCTTACGTCAAAAGGCAACAAGTCAAAGAGTTCCAAATACCGTAAGGACAAACGCGAAGCTATCAACGCCCGCATGAACGAGGAGCAAGAGCGTCTCGAACAGGAACGTAACATACTAAAGCTCACTGAATTCGTAACCGTAAGCGACCTCGCAGGTATGATGGATGTGCCTGTAACCGACGTCATAACGGCCTGCATGAACTTAGGGCTGATGGTGTCGATCAACCAGCGTCTCGATGCCGAGGCCATCGTTATAGTGGCTGAGGAGTTCGGCTTCAAAGTCGAATTCGTGACGGTGGAGATACAGGAGCAGATCTCCGAGAGCGAAGACGACCCCGCAGACCTCGTACCGCGTCCACCCATCGTCACCGTGATGGGCCATGTGGACCACGGTAAGACCTCTCTGCTCGACTTCATACGAAAAAGTAACGTGATAGAGGGCGAAGCCGGCGGTATAACCCAGCACATAGGCGCCTACAGCGTCACGATGGACGACGGCAGAAAGATCACCTTCCTCGACACCCCCGGTCACGAGGCGTTCACCGCCATGCGTGCACGAGGCGCTTCGGTCACCGACGTGGCTATCATAATAGTGGCGGCCGACGACAGCGTCATGCCGCAGACGGTAGAGGCCATCAACCACGCATCGGCGGCAGGTGTTCCCATCGTATTCGCCATCAATAAGATAGATAAGCCGGGAGCAAACCCCGACCATATACGCGAACAGCTCGCGGCCATGAACTACCTCGTAGAGGATTGGGGCGGCAAATACCAGTGTCAGGAGATATCGGCCAAACAGGGTATCAATGTGGATGCACTGCTCGAAAAGGTGCTCCTCGAAGCCGAGATGCTCGACCTCAAAGCCAACCCCAACAAACGTGCCGGCGGCGTAGTCATAGAATCTTCGCTCGACAAAGGACGCGGTTACGTATCGACGGTATTGGTACAGGGCGGCACGCTCCGCATAGGCGACGTGATGCTATCGGGCAACAACACCGGACGTGTCAAGGCCATGTTCAACGAACGCGGCCAGAAGAAGACGGAGGCCACTCCGTCTACACCTGTGCTAGTATTGGGTCTCAACGGCGCACCGCAGGCCGGCGACACTTTCAACGTTATGGAAGACGACCGCTCTGCCCGCGAGATAGCCAACAAACGAGAGCAACTCCAGCGTATGCAAGGCCTGAAGACGCAGAAACACATCACCCTCGACGAGATAGGGCGACGCATCGCCATAGGCTCGTTCAAGGAGCTCAACATCATCATCAAGGGCGACGTGGACGGCTCGGTGGAGGCTCTTACAGACTCACTGCTCAAGCTCTCGACGGAAGAGGTTCAGGTCAATGTCATACACAAGGCTGTAGGTCAGATATCCGAATCGGACGTCTTGCTGGCGGCGGCATCAAATGCTGTCATCATAGGCTTCCAGGTGCGTCCCTCGGCAAGTGCCCGTAAGTTGGCAGAGAAAGAGGAGATCGAGATACGTACCTACTCCATCATCTACGACGCCATCAACGAGATCAAGGATGCGATCGTGGGCATGCTCGCTCCCGAGATCAAAGAGGAGATCGTTTGCTCCGTCGAGGTCATGGAGACATTCAAGATCACCAAGGTGGGAACCGTCGCAGGATGTATCGTACGCGAAGGCAAGATCACGCGTAACACCAAGGTACGCATAATACGAGACGGCATAGTAGTCTACACCGGCAAGCTCGGATCGCTCAAACGCTTCAAAGACGACGCCAAAGAGGTGGCATCGGGCTTGGAATGCGGTCTCAACATCGAAAACTACAACGACATCAAAGTAGGTGACATCATCGAAGGCTACGAAGAGGTCGAAATCGCCCGTAAGCTCTAACCGGGATGCGCTTATAAAAAAGGGAAG
>CAJURV010000085.1 GCA_910588925.1 uncultured Rikenellaceae bacterium | reverse complement strand
ACAAGCAACCTCTAATACCGAAAAAACACAAACTTCCAACTACACTAAACACAACTGCAAAAGACAAGGCACAGAACGCTGCCCAACAAAAATTAATAAAGAACGCCGCAAGGCGTACACGCCCGAGCGAAGCGAGGGCAATCAAACCCAATTCCGCCGTTAAATCCCGAGGAACGAGGGATGAGCGGGCCGGAGCCTCCCCACACGGAGGCCCGCGTAAGTTGCAGTAATTTATAGGACCTTTCCGCTTAAATCACCGTTGGGAATCGAAAGAATGTCACGTTTAAGCGGTCCCCCGCAGGCTCCGGCCCTCGTGACTTCGGGTAAAGTACCGCTAACTATGCAGTATAATTATCACAGGTAATTGTGTTTATTACAACCAAGGCGAAACTACTGCGCCTCCCATCAAGCCACAAATAAAATCAACCATATTGCAAAATCATCACAAAGCCTATCGCTCCTTTATAATGCAACGAATCTCCCACCACGCAATCGAAACGCTGATAATCATCTATAAAAAAGAGGGCGGACCTCCCCTTAAAAGGAGACCGCCCCTCCGGTTCTGCAAGACATAATGTAAAACAGTATGTCGAGAATCACTACCGCATACAGTAAAGTATGCCGAAACTAATCCCAAATACTTTTACGACTGACGGCAAAACGACCCGATCCGGTAAAGAAAAGCGCCACCGCACCTATCAGATACAAGGCAATCAATTCGAGTGTCCAACCGCCGGTAGCGTCGAGCGATAAAAACCCGCCCGGATGATACATGATAACCGCAACCAAACAGTTGAATGCCATAATAGCGGCAGCCAAACGGGTACGGAACCCTATCAGTATCATTATAGGAGCGATAACCTCGCCTATATACACTCCGTAAGCGAAGAAAGACGGCAATCCGGCCGATTCGACCAGATACTTCACGGTACTTATACCGCCTGCAATTTTACTCAAACCGTGTATGAGCATAAGCCCCCCTACACCCAGTCGCATTATAAGCAAACCCAAATTGGTGTTGATGTTTAATTGTATCATAATCTTATTGTATTAATATATTGAATTTTATCGTCTCATTTACAAAAAACGGACCAATATCTCAAATACGGAATTGCCTGTTAATACAACAACTATTTTCGTGTAATAAAGAGAAAAACATTTTGTGTATTGTGAAACAATATCGTAAATTTGTTGTTATAATAATGTACGTACGTACTTTTTAAATCTTCATACTGAAGTAAGTTTATTTTATTCTTGAGGCCATGGTAGATATATTGTCAAAGTTTATAGCAGAAAATTTCGGATTGTCTTTCTTTCTAGGGGTAATCGTTGTGGCTGGGCTTATTCAAGTTATAATATGGTTTGTAAAGACTTTATTAAAGCATAGAAATATAGAGAATAAAATAAACGAATTGCCTTGTGAAGAGCATAAAGCCATAATAGACAAACAATCCGGCAAGCTCGACAACATATCTTCTTTGTTGAACAATATTACGGGACAAGTTGAACTTTTGGTCAAAATGGCCACCTCCGTTCCGTCGAAGCAGTTGTTGTACACAGCGGCTGATTTTAGCGAAAAGCATAGTCCGCGTAAGCTCAATGCCAACGGAGAACTATTGTTCTCGGACATAAAGGGAGAGGAATTTTTAGATGAAAACGGGGCATTCCTTTTGGATGAGATAGCCAAGTTAAATCCTAAAACCGCACTCGACGTCGAGAATATGTCATTAGCCGTCTTACGAGTCAATTCGGATAAGGACTTTTTGTCCGACTGAAGAATTGGGTGTATAATGCCCCTACACGTGAGATAGTTAAAGAAGACGGTAGTGCCATAAATAAAGACATAACTCTTGACGATGTTCTGTTCGTTATATCGCTTCCGTTAAGGGACAGATACCTTTCCGCACATCCGGGAATATTTGTTGAATAGCTTTTCCTTAATAGTATCTTACATACCTAGTTATGGAGATAATATCCGGTTATAATATAGTCAAAGACGGAGAACATTCGCCGGTAAAAGACTTTGCAATAGAACGCACAGGCGGTTTCGCGCCCCAAGTCGGCATAGTGTTAGGATCCGGACTGGGGACCCTTACGGAGGCCGTAGAGTCGCCTGTAATCATACCTTACAGCTCCATTCCGGGGTTTCCGGCCCCTACCGTAGCGGGACACAAAGGCAATATGATACTCGGAACCATAGCGGGCAAACGGGTGGCTGTCATGGACGGCCGCTTTCACTATTACGAAGGACACCCCTCTACCGTAACCACACTACCCGTAAGACTCATAGCCGCAATGGGCGTAGGCACACTATTGCTCTCCAATGCCGCAGGCGGTATAAACAGCTCTTTCGAGGTCGGAGACATAATGTTGATAAAGGATCATATCAGCTTTATACCCAACCCGTTGATAGGCCCCAACGACGATACTACCGGTCCGCGCTTCCCCTCCATGGTGGATGCTTACTCTCCGCGTCTGAGAGATGTGGCCTCGTCAGCCGCCGCCAGACTGGGTATAGAGCTGAAGGACGGGGTTTATGTAGCAGTGACCGGACCATCCTATGAAACACCGGCCGAAGTACGTTTCTACCGTATGATAGGCGGCGATGCCGTAGGCATGTCTACAGTAACCGAGGTGATAGCGGCACGTCATGCCGGTATGGAAGTGATGGCGGCCTCCCTCATAACCAACATAAACAACCCCGACAACCCCGCTCCCGCCGACCACGCCGAAGTACTCGAAGCCGGTCGCCGTGCCACAAAACGTCTCACATCGCTATTCACAGAGATCATCGCCAACATCTGACATGCCTCGCGGCGGACAGGAGGTGTTTTATGTCCGGTGATGTCAAGGGTGTTCGAGAGACAGGCCGGATGAAGCTGTGGCTGCCGCAGAGCGTCAAGCTATGAACCGGAGCGGATCGGAGACTGCGAGAATGGACTTAGTTTAATGCACATTCTTCACGCTCTTCATGGCATCCTTATCGTCTTGCCAGCAAAACCGTATAGTAATCGCTATACCGCGTACCACAAACTTTTACACTCTCGGCATAACTGAATATGCAGCTATAAAAAGAGACTGTGTCACATCGTTTTCGCTTCGCCTGCGGCAATCGTTTTCTCGCCTCGGCAATCGAAACTTCGTTTCATCGCTCCCGGCTTATCGAAAATGTATTCTTTTGTAGAGTGACAAAAGTAGGTCTCCACGAATGGTCCGCGGTGAAGAGTAACGATAACGAAAAAGGGGGGCTGAGATTCTTTCTCAGCCCCCCTTTTTCGTTATCGTTACTCGCGTTCCTGCCAGATCAAGGCGGATGCTCCGAGTACAGCGGCATTCTTGCCGTCTATGCCGGAGGGGAGGAGCTTGACTTTGTTACGGAAGTTGGCGAGCATGTGCATCTCCATGTACCTCTTGGTGGGTTCGAAGATATATTTGCCTGCTTTGGCCAGACCGCCGAACAGGAATATCGCTTCGGGAGAGGTGATGGCTACGGCGTCGGCGAGAGCCTGACCGAGCATCATGCCGGTGTATTCGTAAGCCTCTATCGCAAGCGGATCTCCGTTGAGAGCGGCTTTGGTTATCATCTCGGCGGTAAGATCGTTGTACGATATGTTACGGAACTCCGAATCTTCGAGATGGTCGGCCAGCAACTTGAATGCGGTACGCTTGATACCTGTGGCCGATACATATGTCTCGAGACAACCTTTGCGTCCGCAACCGCACATGCGACCGCCGCGATTCACTATGACGTGACCGAGCTCGCCGGCGAAACTGTCGTGGCCGTATATGAGCTTGCCGCCCGATACGAACCCGCTACCGAGACCGGTACCGAGGGTCACCACTATGAAATCTTTCATCCCTTTGGCGCCGCCGTATATCATCTCGCCTATGGCCGCAGCGTTGGCGTCATTGGTTATGATGATGGGGATATTGGGATAGTAACGCTTCATCTTCTCGACGAAAGGAACGGTGCCTTTCCACACGAGATTGGCCGCATTCCAGATAGTGCCGTCGTAGTAGTTGGCGTTAGGAGCGCCGATACCTATACCCATAAGCTCGAACTCTTCGCCCACGTTTTTGGATATGTTGTTTATCCCTATGAACAACTCCTCGAGATATTGGTCGAAATCGGGGAATTTGCGCGTGGGCACCACACCCTCGCCATACATGTTGCCTTCACGGTCTACCAAACCGAATACGGAGTTGGTTCCTCCGATGTCAATACCTACGACTAATTGTTTCATATCTGCATGTTTTGATAATAACTACAAAAACCGACCTTTCACCGGGAACGGACCCATGGCATATCGCCTGCGGCCCGATTGTCTTTCCCGAACTTTGCTTATCTTTGCATAAGATAAACCGTATCGGATTTTCAAAAGTAACGATTATTTTCGGTTTCCGATTATAAAAAGAGGTATTTTTTCAAAAAAAGATAAAAAGATGTACTCATTAGAGACGCTTTTGGCGATGTGCGACGACTCTATCCGCTCTTTAGGTTACGACCGTGAACCCCAACTGCTCTATTACCCCATAAAATATACTCTCGATGCGGGCGGCAAGCGGTTGCGACCGGTGATATTGCTATCGGTGTGCGACATGTTCGGCGGGGAGGTCACGTCGGCGATGCCGGCAGCCATGGCCGTGGAGGTGTTCCATAACTTCACTCTGCTGCACGACGACATTATGGACAACGCCCCTACCCGTAGAGGGCGCCCCACGGTTCACAAGAGGTGGAACAGCAACGTGGCCATACTATCGGGCGATGCCATGGTAATATCGTCGTACGACATATTGTCGCAGGCCCCGGCCGACAAGCTGCCCCGTCTGCTCTACGACTTCACGCTCCTCGGCAAGGGTGTGTGCGAGGGTCAGCTCTACGACATGGAGTTCGAAAAACGCGGCGCCGATGTCACGCTCGACGAATACATAGAGATGATACGCCTCAAGACGGCAGTGCTCATAGCCGGTGCCGCACGTATGGGTGCGGTGCTCGGAGGAGCCGACGAGGAGGCTTGCAGGCGAATATACCGCTTCGGCACCGACTTCGGCCTCGCATTCCAGATACAGGACGACCTGCTCGACACCTACGGCGATCCCGACACGTTCGGCAAGGAGATAGGCGGCGACATAGCCGAAGGCAAGAAGACCTTTCTGCTTATAACGGCTTATAACGCCTTGGACGAGGAGGGACGGCGCCGATTGGACGCCGAACTGGCCTCGGACCTCGATCGCGGAGAGAAACTGGTCCGTGTGAGAGCCATATACGACTCCGTAGGAGTAAGGGAGAGTGCGGGCCGGGCCATAAAACACTATTACGACAAGGCCATGGAGATGCTCGACACTATCGACCGTCCCGAAGAGAGCAAAAGTGCGCTCAGAGAGCTGGCCGAAAAACTTATCAAAAGGATGAACTGATGACACGCAAGGATATAGAGATAATGGCCCCGGTAGGCTCTTTCGAGTCGTTATGGGGTGCGATAAAGGGCGGATGCGACGCCATATATTTCGGCGTGGGACAGCTCAATATGCGAAGCGGCTCGTCGTTCAATTTCACGCTCGACGATCTGCATGCCATAGTAGCCACATGCAAAGAGCACGGCATCAAGAGCTACCTCACCGTCAACTGCATATTCTACGACGACGACCTGGCCGACATGCGTGCCATAATAGACGCCGCGGCCGAAGCCGGAGTGTCGGCGGTGATAGCCTCCGATCAGGCTGCCATACTCTACGCCCGCTCCAAAGGCGTGGAGGTGCACATATCTACCCAACTCAACGTCTCCAACATAGAGACCCTGCGTTTCTACGCCGCATGGGCCGATGTGGTGGTACTGGCCCGCGAGCTCGATCTGACACAAGTACGACGCATACACGAAGCCATAGAGCGTGAACGGATATGCGGACCCAAAGGCGAGCTTATCAAGATAGAGATGTTCGTGCACGGAGCGTTGTGCATGGCCGTATCGGGCAAATGTTATCTCAGTCTGCACGAGGCGAACAAATCGGCCAATCGTGGCAGTTGCCGCCAGATATGCCGTCGCTCCTACAGGGTCACCGACATGGAGACCGGAGCCGAATTAGAGGTTGAGAACAAATACATAATGTCGCCCAAAGACCTATGCACCATAGACTTTATCGACAAGCTGATAGAGGCCGGAGTGAGTGTATTCAAGATAGAGGGCAGGGCGCGTCCGGGCGAATACGTCAAACGTGTGACCGAGTGTTACGGTGAGGCTGTCGCCGCATACGCCGAGGGACGTTACACCCCGGAGTACGCCGCGGAGCTGAAAGAGAGACTCAATACGGTATTCAACAGGGGGTTCTGGGGAGGATATTATCTCGGCAAACCTTTGGGAGAGTGGAGCCGGCATTACGGTTCGTCGGCCGTGAAAAAGCGACAATACGTGGGTAAAGTCACCAACTTCTTCAAGAATATATCTGTGGCGGAATTGGCCGTAGAGGCGGCGCCGTTGTCGGTAGGCGAGGAGATTATAGTGACCGGCAACACCACCGGAATCGTAGAGATGACACCCTCGGAGATAAGAGTCGACCTCAAACCCGCAGATACAGCACCGCAAGGGGTAAGATGCTCTTTCGCCGTGGCGGAGACCGTCCATAGAGGCGACAAGGTTTATAAACTCGTAGATAATATTCTGGAGTAGAGCTTTTATGTTTCCGCCGGGCTATTTCATGGAAAGGGGGCGTAGCCCCCTTTTTGATGTGCTTGATATTCAGTGATACCGCATAGTTTGTGGTAAGCACTTCAAATTCATTTTGCGGTCCGACTAAGGTTTCATTCTGTTGTTACAACTTCGAGACAAAAAGGTTATATCGGTTGGCGAGACGACGGTTTTATTTTTAGTCTGACGGTATGCGCATTGACTGACTTTATCCTGAACGGAGTGTTACGATAATTATCCCGCATGGTGAGGATGCTTTGGGCGGTATCTTGTTCGGCGTCACAGGGACGGAGCCTGCGGGGGACCGCGCCTCGCGTGACATTCGAGAAAGTGATTTTATATAAAGTAAGCGGTAAATACTGTGATAACCAACCGTGTAAGCGGGCCTCCGATGGGGGGAATTTATGCTCACCGCGAGGTGCGGCCCGCTCATCCCTCGTTCCTCGGGATTTAACGGCGGAATTGTGTTTGATTGCCCTCACTTCGCTCGGGCGTGTACGCCTTGCGGCGTTCTTTATTGGTCGTTGTTATGGGGCTTTCTTTGCCTTGTCTTTTGCGGTTGTGTTTAGTGTAGTTGGAAATTTATTATTGTTTCCGCTTTAGTTTCAGTTGTTTTTGTTAGGGACGTTTTTGTATTGCTCGTGCAGGTGCATCCCCTTCGGGGACGCGTTAGGGATTTTATAGGTTCGGGACGTACGGGGAGGAAGTTTTCGTGATATTCAGTTATGTACGCGATCTCTGAACGCATGAATTGTCGGTTTGTGTGCGTGGGTGTCGGTTAACGTGGGGCTGCTTCCGTCGCTTTTCAGCCACAAAAATCGCCGGAGGCACAGCCTCTTCTGTTTCCTCCGGTTTCAGTTAAGTTCAATAACTTCCGGTGAGCACATTCGCTCCGGTGGCGCACGAC
>CAJURV010000084.1 GCA_910588925.1 uncultured Rikenellaceae bacterium | reverse complement strand
TTGAGTACGCTCCGGAGGCGCACGCCCGCGATCGACGATTTTTGAGGTCTAAAAACCTTCGGCGCCCTGCGGTCTGCGGTTGTGTGCGTGGGCAAGCATGCTTGCGACTTTCAGTTAATGCGCATGCCTTTGGGTGTGAAGTGATGGTATTTGCTCGCCGGGGCTGTTTCAACCTCTGTAGGGTTAATTACTTGTAGTTATATTGGGAGCGGCACCCCGTGCCGCATGGGTGGTTTTAGCTAATGCGCATACCGTTAGTTCGTTTTGTAGTATCTTGCCGTATCGCCAACCGATAACGTAAACACATGACCTCTTTGTCTCGGAACTATAATATGGAATGCAACCTACCCGAGTCGCAAAATATATACTAAGTGCCCACCATAATGTATGTGGCATCACTGAATATCACGCACATCAAAAAGGGGCTGGCCCCCGAGTGACAAAAGCAACTCTCCATGAGATGACCCGCCGGGAGTAAAATGAAACGCCTCCGTATTGATTTCAATCGGAGCCGTCGGCAGTCCTCGACTTAAATCAACTACAACGTTATCGAAAAAGATACGCCTACTGCCGGTTTGGAGGCGGTGCTGGGCTTGTAGACGGATATTCCCGTATGTATGTCGGCGGAGAATCGCAACAGGTTGTAGGTGAACAATAGTTCGGCGCCGTATGTGTAGGCTTTGAATTTCGGGTCGGGATTGTCCGTTATCAGTTTGCCGCGGGCGTATTGTCCGAACAGATCGAGAGCTATACGCTTGAAATATATAACGCTACGGATGCCACCGTCGGGATACGCGAGAGGGAACTTATACGAAGCTCCTGCGGAGACCATACGTCGCGGTGCGCCGGGCAGATCGCATCCTGTGGGATAATATCCCCGCTGCATGAAATTATAGTGTGCCGCTCTCTGCGCCTGAAACTGACCGTCCAAAGTAAGCGAGTGATTGCGTGCCACCCCGGGGAGCCACCCGCGCACATTGAGGCCGAGCAGACTACCGAAGCCGCTGTTGAACGGATTGGAGTTGCCTGATACGGTGAATGAATACCCCAGCCGCGGAGCGAGATCCTTTCTGGTCATATACCGGTAGCTGCTCCACGATATGGCATACCCTAACTTATTGACACCTGTCGATACCCCCTCCCTTGTTTTCAACAGACCGTTATTGTAGCTGTAGTTTACCGACGGAGTCAGCACCCTGACGTTACGTCCGTCGGAGAAATCCATGGGAACGGAGGCCGATGCCGTCACCTCCAGATAGTTTCTGAGCGGGCGATCGAGTGCGACTATCTCTTGCGAAGACATATAGGCCAGTTGTTTGTCTCCGCCGTAGTCGACACTGACACCTAAATGTACGGGCAAGCCGGTATAGGTATATGAGGCGGCAAGCAACCCCGTGCGGTCGAACGGGTCCCAACCGTAACCGACACTGCCGACCGACGACCCTAGAATATCCTGCATCAGTATATTGGCCCCGATGCCGATATGGTCGAAGTTACGCTCGTTCATAAGCCTGTTCACATCTATTACCACCGGCATCCAACTGTGTACGTTGAACATGGCGGCCCCGCGTCTGAAACGTCTCTCTCCGGGGAGGGCGTCGCCTGACGGTGCCACCGATATTGTATCGAGCTTGGGCAATCCCATGTCCTCCGGGTAGGGATCGAGTCTCGACGAGGGCATGGATGCGTGAACGACTGGATGGAAACGGGATGTATCCAACGGTTGCGACGCCAACACGGCCCCGTCCGCCCCGTATGTCACCACTGTCATGGTGTCGCCCGCCGGAGCGGCTCCAGAGAGCGACCCGTAACGCGATGAGGTGATGCGATACTCTTTGCCGGTGATAAGGTCGAGCATGTGAATCTCGTTCTTGCCGTGGGCTATGGAGCTGAAATACAGATGCCCGTCTCTTGCCGTAAGATCGGAGACCGTCACGTACGACGATGGGGTGATATGTTCGAAACCGCCGGTTTTTTCGTCGAAACGGCCTATCCACATACCGCTCTCGTCTACTATGGCAATGGCGAGTGTCGCTGTCCGGTCGTCCCACGCAAGACCCGACACGGAGGTCCCCACCGGCCCTATCTTCCACCGCCTGACCGTCTGCATGAGAGTGTCGCCTATGACAAGATATGGAATATTATCCTTGGAATACTCTACGACAGCCATGCGGGAGCTGTCGACGAACACGGGAAGGAAGTGGCTGCCGAGATCGCCGACTCTGCGCACATCCGTCATGCGGAGCTCTCCCCTCGAGGTGTCGATACGGGCGGTACGTATCACCGAGTAGTTCTTTTGCTCCCAAAAGAGCGACGGTTTATATTCGCTCCACATCACCCTGTCGCCCTTTACTACGGGGCGGCTGCTCAGCGTATGGGAGAAACGCAACCCGCTCTCGGCACCGTCGGATGTGTTAACCGCCACGAAACGACGCGGCGTGCCCATATCGCTTTTGACGGCCAATATCAGTTCCCTGCCTATCTCCGACGGATGCTCGTAAGTGGTGTAGCCGTGGCGCGGGGTAGCTATAGGCACGGAGCTGTCATCTTCCGACGAAGCCTCGCGCCAGAAGTCGCGCAGATCGGTGAACGTACGTTCTGCGATGCGGTCCGAGTTTTCGCCCGCGAACTTTTTATAGGCCAGAATGCCGGTGACGATATAGAAAGGGTGTCGGCCGGTGTAATTGATGATCTTGTTCCACACGTCGAAGCCGTAATAGCGTCGCCCCGACTGAATGATATAATACCCGAACTCATATTCGTCCGGATAGTAATTTTTGTACGAACCGAGCTTGAAGCGGTCGTAATCTATTCGATCGACCTTATCGAGCAAAGCGCGGTAACCCATCGAGAACGACGGCTGGCGACCACGTCCGAACATGGCATGCTCCGTCTCGGCCACCGTCGCGTCGCCCTCGAAGAAGTATCCCGGAGGTATGGCGGTCATTATACCGACGGCCTGTTGACCAAGCACGCAACTAAGGGCACGCGTGAATCCTACGTCGAGGTTGCTTATCTGCACCGCATGACGATACTCGTGCACCGACAGTTGCTTGAGCCATGTGAGCGCGTAATTGTCTACCGGCGGCGACGTAAGCAACTCCATACGTTTGGGAGCCCAAGTCACAAGACCGTTAGAACGCAGATTGCCCGGGTATAGCACCACGGGCAACGGACGCACCACCGGAGCCATACCGAAGCATACGGAACCGGCTATGGAGTCGAGATACCCCGACACCATCCTTGCAGACTCACGCATGAACGACGGATATACCACCCTGCCGAACGCCCTCTTGGCCTCCCGCCAGCGATAGTCGGCCGGAGCGCTTCCCGAAACGGCGTATTGCGCCGATACGTATTGCATCGACGACAACAAAAGCGACAGGGTCGCGAGCCATCGTATGACCATGCGCAGAGGTCTCATATCACCCTCGCTTTATATCCGTCGGCAGTGAGCAATTCGGCCACTTTGGCACGCAGATCGCCCTGTATCACTATTACTCCGTCTTTGGCCGACCCGCCTACGCCGCATTTGGTCTTAAGACGCTTGCACAGCTCCTTGAGATCGTCCTCCGATCCCACGAAATCCGACACTACGGTAACCTGCTTACCCTTGCGGTTACGCCTGTCGAGAGCTATGCGCAGCCGTTGGCGTTCGGGTGCGAGCGTCTCGGGCTCTTCGGCTTCGCCATTGTCGTATTTGAAGTCGGGATCGGTGGAATAGACCACGCCGAGCCTCGCTTTCCAGTCGTTATCGCTCATAGCAATGTGTTTAAAATCAGAGAGATTCCCTATTTTCCTCCCGTCAGCTTTACGTTGTTTTTGTGCCTCTTACGATCGCGGCCGTTTTTCTTCTCGAGATTGGCTATCAGCGCCGCTTCGAGATCTATACCGCACTGGTTGGCAAGGCAGGTTACCACCCACAGAACATCGGCCAGTTCGTCGCCTATGTCACGGCTCTCTCCATCCTTGAACGACTGTTCTCCGTAGGTGCGAGACATCACGCGGGCCAGTTCGCCCACCTCCTCGGTGAGTTGTAACATATTGGTAAGAGGCTCGAAGTAACGGACACCCTCTTTTATTATCCAGCTATCGACCAACGTCTGCATCTCTTTGACGGTCATATCACTCTCTGTTTTTACTGTCTATCAATATAGTTACGGGGCCGTCGTTTACCAACTCCACCTGCATGTCGGCCCCGAATACTCCGGTCTGCGGAACTACGGCGCACTCCGAGGCGGCCTTCTCTATGAAATATTCGTACAGCGGTACGGCGAAAGAGGGCGGTGCGGCCCTTATGTACGACGGGCGGTTACCCTTCTTGGTAGAGGCGAACAATGTGAATTGACTTATTATCATTATCTCCCCGTTAACTTGCGTGAGGGAGAGATTCATCACACCGGCCTCGTCGTTGAACAGACGCATCCTGCCTATCTTGGCGGCTATCCAGTCGGCATCCTCGCGCGTGTCGCTCTCCTCTACGGCCACCAGCACCATAAGCCCGTGCCCTATGGAGGAGTGAAGCTCTCCGTCTATAGCCACGCTACACCTTGTCACTCTCTGTATGACGGCTCTCATTATCTTTTCGTTGTCTATGCGCCCACGTAACAGGCGCCCGAACATGGTTTATATCATGCAAATATAACGAAAAGAGGCCGTAATACAAGAGTGAAGCGGCACCCTTTTTTACAAAGGCCCTTTTCATAGAGCCGCAGCAGGCACGCCATTCCTGCGGCACATCGCCCGGGAGAGGGGATCGAAATCGCAGCACTCCGGCATAGACCCCGTTATTCGGAGGTAATGTCACGGCCTGTGGTCGACATCCGTCAACATGCGTTTGTATTCCGGTTCGTTGCGGTGCGTCCATATAGTAAGCTCGATGAAATCGACGTGAGTGCCGCCGGCCGCCCACCAACTGCCTATGACACCTCTGCGGACGAGGCCCTGTATCTGTAATTGCGACATGCCGCTGGCTTTGGAGGCGTCGGCGATACTCACCAGACGTCTCGACACATTGTTTGTTCTTTCTGTTTTCATTTCGTTGAATTTCTTCCGGCCGTCTCCCTGCCACCGACCGGCGGCAGTTACCGCAGAGGGCGTAATACGGCGTACGATGTCACATACATAGCTTACTTGTAAAGCACGATATTCGGCGAGGTTTTGTTTTTGTCGCCAAAATACATACCTTTACCAATGAACCGTTTCGTCAGGCCGGAGTTTTAATGGCCGGAGCGAGGAAACGTCCGCATTAGAGCGAGCATTGTTCTATCGAAAACAAAAGTAGAGGGTAACGAGCCGTCGGCCATAAAAATTTCTTAATTTTCATTACGATGTCCATACACGCCAGATTGAGGTTATTGCGCAAAACGTTGGGTTACACGCAAGAGAAGATGGGGGTGATATGCGGGATAAAGAAGAGCGCCTATTCGATGATAGAGAACGGATATACGCAACTCTCGGCCCGCAACAGGCAGTTCCTTATAGACACTCTCGGTATCAACATGTTATGGCTCGACGAGGGCGAGGGAGAGATGTTCGGGTCGGAATCGTCGGTATATGAGAACATAGACGAAAGGGCCAAATATGCGCGCGGAGAGGCCAAGATAGTCCCGTTGTACAACTTCGATACGGTAGGGCGCCTCCCCGATCCGGACGGCAAGTCGGAATACATACGGGGGTATGTCTCTTTCGACGGGGCGGAGAACGACGATGTGGCCGCCACGGTGGTGGGAAACGGCATGTCGCCGTCGATACCGGCCGGAGCCGTGGTGTTGTTACGCAGGGTGCAGGACTGGAACGCCATAATATACGGCAAAGCGTATCTGATAATATTAGACGACGGGCGGCGGTTGTTGAGACGGATATGCCGCCATACCGACACGAGGAAGAGCGAGTCGCACTTTCTGTTACGTGCTACCAACCGTGCTTTCGAGCCGGGAACGCTTCCGATAAAGATGATAAGCGCGATATTCGCCGTAAAGGCCGTATATCGCAGTATGACATTCTGACATTTATTTCGAGATACAAGATACCCGCTACGGACGCAACTCCGCACAGGGACATTTCCATAAAAACATCGGATATGAAAAGAATAGTAGTACAGGGACACATGTTGCGCGACGGGTTCGCCGAGCTGGAGCGCAGGTTCGAGGTGATACATCCTGTCTCGGGACACAACTTCACCCGTGAGGAGCTACGCAGTCTATTGCCGGAGGCCGACGGCATGATCAGCTTTTTCGCCATACGTACCGACCGTGAGATGATAGACTGGGGCGGCGACAGATTGCGTATAATATCCAACTTCGGGGTGGGTTACGACAATATCGACGTAGACTATGCCGCCTCCAAAGGCATCGTCGTAGCCAATACTCCCGATCCTGTCACGGAGCCCACGGCAGAGATGGCGATGGCCCTGATGCTTGACGTGGCACGTAACGTCACGATATGCGACAGAAAGATACGCGAGGGGCGCATCAGCTGGAACATTCTGAGCAACATGGGGCTCACATTGGAGGGCAAAAGGCTCGGCATAATAGGGATGGGACGGATAGGCAAAGCTCTGGCACGCCGCGCGAGGGCTTTCGGCATGGAGATAGTTTACAATAACCGCAACAGGTTGCCGGAAGAGACGGAGGCCTTATACGGCGCCCGTTACCTTCCGTTCGACGAATTGATATCCGACTCGGACGTAATATCGCTCAACGCCCCGTGTACCGATCAGACACGGCATATCATAGGCAGAGAGGAGTTCCTGCGCATGAAGCCTACCGCCATACTCATAAACACCGCCCGCGGACCGTTGATAGACGAGAAAGCCTTGATAGAAGCATTGCGTGAAGGCCGCATCTTCGGCGCCGGAGTCGATGTCTATGAAAACGGAGACGGTAAAATAGACCCGGCCATGTCGGAACTCGACAACATAGTGATGACCCCGCACACCGGCACGCAAACATCCGACACCCGCAACGCAATGGCCCGTTACGCCTCTCAAAACATCATCAACTTCTTCGACGGCGTACCGCTACTCTCGCAAGTGAGATAAAGCGTGTTGCGTTTACGGACCCCATTTTAGCAATTCTAAAACGGGGTCCGCAAACGTAGTATTGCAAGATGATCATCTTATGGGAAGCCTCCCGGCAGGGCCATTTCATGGGGAGTTACTTTTGTCACTCGGGGGCACAGCCCCTTTTGAGGTGCGTGGTATCCAGTAATCCCGAATATGTTGAGGTGAGCGCTTTACGTATATTTTTGCGGCTCGAGAGAGTTCTATTCAGTTGTATAATATCCGGTGAAATAAAAGGAGAAGCGCTTACATTATCGGTTGGCGAGTCGGTAAGATACTACAAAACGCACTGAAAATATGCGCATTAACCGCAAGTCGCAGGCATGCTAGCCCGCGCACACAACCGCAGGTCGCAGGGCGCCGAACTTTTTCGGTAAGTCGAGCGCAATGAAACGACGTTTCGATTGCCGAGGCGAGAAAAAGTGCGCGAAGCGAAGTTTTTTAGACCTCAAAAATCGTCGATCGCGGTCGTGCGCCACCGGAGCGAATGTGCTCACCGGAAGTTATTGAACTTAACTGAAAACGGAGGAAACAGAAGAGGTTGTGCCTCCGGCGATTTTTGTGGCTAAAAAGCGATGGAAGCAGCCCCACATTAACCGAACCTCGCGCACACAAACCGACAATTCATGCGTTCAGAGATCGAGTACTTCCTAAACTCCACTAAAACTTCCTCCCCGTACGACCCGAACCTATAAAATCCCTAACGCGTCCCCGAAG
>CAJURV010000083.1 GCA_910588925.1 uncultured Rikenellaceae bacterium | reverse complement strand
CAAAAAGTTCAGCTAATGCGCATACCGTCAAACTAAAAGCACAATAAAAGAGCATAATGATATCCTAACCCGTTGCGTAGCGATGGTAATAAAACACTTCCGCTTTCCCGCCCCGAAAAACGAGGAGCATGCGGGCCGCACCTTATGAGTCTCACCAATTTCCCGCACAAAAGACCTTTTCACAATGAATCCCCATCTATGGACCTCGCTCCGCCCGAGCCAAAAAATTCAATATATACACCACCCAGCCTACAAACAAAAAAGGACCGCCCTAAAAGCGATCCTTCAAACGCATACGCGCACTATTTATGTATGCGGCGAAGTACTATTTGTTCTTTATCTGAAACCTTACACTCACCTCCGCCTGCAATTTTATCTTGCGTACCGTATCAATACTGTTCATCGCACCGTCGGCCTCCATCTCCGCTCCGGCAGAGTACATCACATTGGCCATCCTCGTTTTGGGATAAGCATAACCGTTGCTGTCGTTAATATAGATGACCTGTCCCAACTCCTCGTCCAACGCCTCTACGAGCATTATCGCCTTAGCTTTAGCCGCTTTCACAGCCTCCACTTTGGCATCGAGACGGTATTGCTCCATATTAGAGTTAGTAAGCTCGCTGATGTTCATATAGTCGATACCGCGTGTGCCGACAGTCTTGATGATCTTGTCTACGGTCTTGAAATCATCGAGGTTCAACTCGAACTGTTTGCTGTTCAGGAAATCCTTACCTGTCTGGCGGCCGTAGTTACCGGCATCCTGCACGAATATCTGCTCTTTCTTGACACCGGCTTTCGTCAGCGCTGCAATAAGGTCGTTCTCTATCTCGGCCAGAGGCACCTTGGTTTTGAAGTTCTCCTCCTTAGCTCTCTTCTCGAACTCCTCTTTCCAATATTCGCGTATACGTATGGTGAATTTTATGTTGTCAGGATCTATCTCCGTCTCCGAAACGCCGGTGACGTCTATGTACCTGAGCGGTTGCGGATCGGTAGACTGTATGTTCTGCGCCTGTGCCACAGCCGCCGATAGACATAATGCTAAAAAGAGTGCCTTTTTCATAACAGTAACATTTTGATGTTTTCAAATAAACGAGCCGGATGCTAAAGTCGATTGCCCTAAGCCCAACTCAAAAGTAATCGAATAAAATATAAAAACCAAATATACGACAAATACCATGCCTGACTACGGTCATTTTGTCACGTCGTGTCATGTCATTACGGTCCGCTTGTCATGCCGAAGCGACGCCGGTGTCATACGCAGGCGAAAAATCGGCACTATCCATTATTGGCACAAAGATTGTTCGTATAGGAGGTAAAAAATTAAAAATAATAATTAAAAAAGATAAACATTATGGGAAAAATTATCGGTATCGACTTAGGCACGACCAACTCATGCGTTTCCGTGATGGAGGGCAACGAGCCCGTGGTAATCACCAATAGCGAAGGCGCACGTACCACCCCCTCTATCGTAGCTTTCATAGAGGGCGGCGAACGCAAGGTGGGCGATCCTGCCAAACGTCAGGCCATCACCAACCCCGAACGCACCATTTTCTCTATCAAGAGATTCATGGGCGAAACATGCGACAAGGTTCAGGACGAGATCAAACGCGTACCTTATAAAGTGGTATGCGAGAACAACACTCCCCGAGTAGACATCGACGGTCGCAAATACACCCCGCAGGAGATCTCGGCAATCATTCTTCAGAAGATGAAGAAGACGGCCGAAGAATATCTCGGCACGGAGGTAAGCGAAGCCGTTATCACGGTACCCGCCTATTTCTCTGACTCTCAGCGTCAGGCTACTAAAGAGGCTGGCGAAATCGCCGGTTTGAGCGTCAAACGTATCATCAACGAGCCCACTGCGGCGGCTCTGGCATACGGTCTCGACAAGAAGGCCGACGACCAGAAGATCGCGGTATTCGACCTCGGTGGCGGTACATTCGATATCTCCATCCTCGAATTGGGTGACGGCGTATTCGAAGTAAAATCCACCAACGGTGACACCCACCTCGGCGGCGACGACTTCGACCACGTTATAATAGACTGGCTCGCAGAGGAGTTCAAAAACGAATACGGCATCGACCTGCGCGAAGACTCTCGTGCGCTGCAACGCCTCAAAGAGGCTGCGGAAAAGGCCAAGATAGAGCTCTCAAGCAGCATATCAACGGAGATCAACCTCCCCTATATCATGCCTGTGAACGGCGATCCCAAACACCTGGTACGCACCCTCACACGCGCTAAATTCGAGCAACTGGCCGATAGTCTCATCCGTGCCACCATCGAGCCCTGCCGCAAGGCACTGCAAGATGCCGGCCTCACCACATCGGACATAGACGAAGTGATACTCGTGGGCGGTTCAACCCGTATTCCCGCCATACAGAAGATTGTGGAAGAGTTCTTCGGCAAAGCTCCGTCTAAAGGGGTCAACCCCGACGAAGTGGTAGCCATAGGCGCAGCAATACAGGGCGGCGTGCTCACAGGCGAAGTTAAGGACGTGCTTCTGCTCGACGTAACTCCCCTGTCGCTCGGTATAGAGACTCTCGGCGGCGTCTTCACACGCCTCATCGAGTCCAACACCACCATACCCACGCGTAAGAGCGAGGTGTTCTCCACAGCTGCGGACAACCAGCCCTCGGTAGAGATACACATCCTTCAGGGCGAACGTCCCATGGCCCGTGACAACAAGACCATCGGCCGCTTCCACCTCGACGGCATACCCGCCGCTCCCCGTGGCGTTCCCCAGATAGAGGTTACGTTCGACATAGACGCCAACGGCATCCTCAACGTTTCGGCCAAGGACAAAGGCACCGGCAAGGAACAGAAGATCCGTATCGAAGCATCTTCGGGCCTCACCGAAGAAGAGATCAAACGCATGCGCGACGAAGCCAAAGCCAACGAAGCGCACGACAAAGCCGAACGCGAACGCATCGACAAGCTCAACGCGGCAGACGGCATGATCTTCTCTACCGAGAAACAGCTCAAAGAATACGGCGACAAGATACCCGCAGACAAACGCGCGACTATCGAAGCCGCACTCGGCAAGCTGAAAGAGGCTCACAAAGAGGGTAAAGTAGACCAGCTCGACTCCCTCACCACAGAGCTTCAGAACGCATGGCAGGCTGCATCGCAGGACATCTACGCATCGCAGAATGCACAGGGCGCTCCCGGTGCCGACGCCGGCTCCGCGCAACAGTCAAGCCAGCCTAACGACAGCAATGTTACCGACGTAGAGTTCGAAGAGGTGAAATAAAACACTTGTATGATACTCAATCCCAAGAGGCGAAACCAATATATGCGGTTCCGCCTCTTGTTCTTAAACAATAAAGCCATATAAAATACGTTTATAAAAATTCAAATTCCCAGCTCAGGATGTTAAAGACCGTCATAACCATACTATTAGCACTATTGTTAATACCCGACATATATCTCTACCGGCGCTTCGTCAAGCCATCTAAAGCAGGGCGATGGGCCAAACTACTGTGGTGGCTTCCGTTAATGATTATAATAGTGGGTACGGTACTCACATTCATCCCGGGACGACCGCGCACAGAGTTCGATAACGTATTCATAATATTTTTCCTGTGCACACTGTCGGGGAAATTCATCTTCATGTTGTTTTCACTGATAGACAGGCTGTTGAAAAGCACTACCCGCTACAGGCGCAATATCTTCACTATATCGGGAGCGGTAATAGCCGTGATCGCCTCGGCAACGGTTATCTACAGCTACGGATGGGGCGTCTCGCGCTTCACGGTGACGGAGGTCACGGTAGCCTCGCCCGATCTGCCCGAAGCATTCGACGGATATCGAATAGCTCAATTCTCCGACCTGCACATAGGCAGTTGGAGAGACAGAGGGCAGGTAGAGAAGATAGTAGACCTGATAAATGCACAGAAAGCCGATATGGTAGTGTTCACAGGCGACATCGTGAACAGCATGGCGTCGGAACTCGACGGCTACGAATCGACGCTTGAAGCCATTGCAGGCATCGACGGCACCTTCTCCGTGCTCGGCAACCACGACTATTGCGGGTATCAGCGCCACGCCACCAAAGAGCAACAGGCAGAAGACGCAAGGAAAATACGCACATTCCAGCACAATATAGGATGGCACCTGCTCAACAACGAAAGCACGATAATAAGACGCGGCCCCGACAGCATAGCACTGATAGGCGTAGAGAACTGGGGCGAACATCCATTCCCGCAACACGGAGACCTCGAGAAAGCCATGCGAGGAACAGACAGTATAGGTTTTAAAATACTTTTAAGCCACAACCCCATGCATTGGCGCCACGAGATAAAGGACAACGCAAAGGCAGACATCGACCTGACACTATCGGGCCACACCCACGCCATGCAACTAAGGATAGGCGACCACTCACCCGCCGTTATGCGTTACCCCGAATGGGGAGGTCTGTACGGAAACGACGGCAAATCGCTCTATGTCAACCAAGGTGTGGGTTATATAGTGCCGTTCCGTTTCGGGGCATGGCCGGAGATAACGGTAATAACGTTAAAGAGAGAGCCATAGCGCATATTATTCTCCCCTCGGATGAAGCGATATATGTACCCGGCATATTCACTCGGAAAATAAGTGCCTACCGATCGAATAGTACAAACAGAAGACATTCGCAATTATATCCTGATTCATTTAAACGCTTCGCTTACCCACAGGGAAGAAATAACCAGAAGTGTTCCGACTTACTGCATATAAGGTATTTAAGGGGCTCAATGCTTGTTTACGAGACATTTACGCTTACCCCTCGTACATACACCCCTGCCATACATCCCGCTCTTCGAGCCTCTTTTCGAGCATGGTAATCAACGTATTGTTACGTATGAGACCCCATGACGGACCTATGTGGAAGCGCGGAGGGGCCTCGCCTGCGAAGCGTTCGACGACTATATCTGGCCTCAGGCGCATGAGTATCTCGCAGAAGAAATCAATGTATTCGTCACACTCGAAGAAAGTGTATCTATCGGGATGGGCCATATAGTCGCGCTCCATCATGGTACCGCGGAACACCTGCAACTGATGGAACTTGACCGTATCCAACGGCAGGCTGTTGATTTCGCCGACAGACCTTAACATATCGTCGCGGCTCTCCCCCGGCAATCCAAATATGAAATGGGCGCCCACATGTATCTTCCTCTCCGCGGTCATCTCCACGGCACGGCGCGAACACTCGAAAGTGTGGCCGCGATTGATACGCCGCAACGTATCGTCGTAAACCGACTCTATGCCATACTCCACCACCACATGACAACGCTCCGACAGCCCGGCCAGATAGTCGAGCTTGGCCTCGTCCACACAATCGGGACGGGTACCTATCACTATGCCCACAACTCCGGGAACCGACAAAGCCTCCTCATATAACGTCTTCAGCTCGTCGAGCGGCTTATAGGTATTGGAATAGGCCTGAAAGTAGGCTAAGAAACTGTCGGCACGCCGATATCTGGCCGCATGGAACTCTATGCCCTCCTCTATCTGCGTACGGACACTTTTGAGCGAAGTGCAATAAGATGGGTTGAAAGCATCGTTGTTGCAATAGGTACAGCCGCCGCGCGAGACCGTACCGTCTCTGTTGGGGCAGGTAAACCCGGCATCGATGG
Source organism: uncultured Rikenellaceae bacterium (assembly GCA_910588925.1). Taxonomy (GTDB): domain Bacteria; phylum Bacteroidota; class Bacteroidia; order Bacteroidales; family Rikenellaceae; genus CASDZP01. The sequence continues at coordinate 2,468 of CAJURV010000083.1, read as the reverse complement.
TGACTTTCTGGACGCGCTCGCCGAACAACCGCCTGAAATAACCTGCGTAGCTGTTGAACCGTCTCGAATCGCCCCATACATATATTTTATCTTCTTTAGGCTCCATAACGAACAAAAATAGCCATTTTTTTATAACTTTACATCATAATAGGAGCGTTTCGGACGAGCGGAACACTATCGGGCCTGCCCCGAAACATCCGAAAACAAGAATTCTCGCAATATGATAAAAGCCACCGTTCTCGGAAGCGGCACTTCTCAGGGCGTACCTATAATAGGATGCAAATGCGCGGTATGCAGCTCGCACGACAGACACGACAAACGTCTGCGTTCGTCCCTTCTGGTATCGCAAAATGGCACCACCGTAGTGATAGATGCAGGCCCCGACTTCCGCTATCAGATGCTTCGCGAGAATGTAGACGACATCGACGCCATAATATTCACCCATGGGCACAAAGACCATACGGGAGGGCTCGACGACGTAAGGGCGTTCAACTACGTGCTGAAAAGGAGCATAGACATATACGCCAACGCCGAGACCATGAATACGATACGCAAGGATTACGACTACGCTTTCGCAGAACATCCCTACCCCGGAGTACCCGAGATCACGCCGCACGTCATAACAGGCGACGAGGACTTCACCATAGGCCGCATGACCCTTACTCCCGTAAAAGGACGCCATTTCATGATGGAGGTGCTCGGCTACAGGATCGGCCCTCTCGGCTACATAACCGACATGAACCGCATAGAAAAGCACGAGACCGACAAACTCAAAGGGGTCGACACGCTGATAATAAACGCACTAAGACACGAAAAACACATATCTCACTTTTCGCTTCAGGAGGCTCTCGAGGTCATAGAGACGATAAAACCGCGTCAGGCTTTTCTTACGCACATATCGCACCAGATGGGGTTACACAGTCAGATATCCGGAGAGTTACCGGCAGGAGTGGCTCCGGCCTACGACGGAATGACTATAGAGATACCGGACAGATAATAACATTAATAACACGACGCTATGAATTTCAGAAACAAAACGGTCCTTATAACAGGCGCTTCGTCGGGTATAGGCATGGCTTTGGCGCGCGAATTCGCTTCACTCGGGGCAAATATAGTAATGGGAGCCAGAGGAGAGGACAAACTAGCGGAGCTGGCCGCAGAGCTCGCCACGAAAGGCGTAGAGACGGTTTACCGACGCACCGACGTCAGCTCGCAGGACGATTGCAAAGCTCTCGTAGAAGCAGGCGTCGAGAAATTCGGCGGCATAGACGTATGTATCTGCAATGCCGGCATATCCATGAGGGCGTTATACGACGACGTAGACATGAGCGTGATACACAGACTCATGGACGTCAACTTCTGGGGGACAGCATACACTGTAAAATATGCCCTGCCATACATACAGAAGAGTCACGGCTCCATAGTAGGCGTGTCGTCGGTAGCCGGATTTCACGGGCTTCCGGGACGTACCGGCTACTCCGCATCGAAATACGCCATGCAAGGTCTATTGGAGACCATACGCATAGAGAATCTGAAAAAAGGTGTGCATGTGATGATAGCAGCCCCCGGATTCACTGCCTCCAACGTACGTTTCTCAGCCCTCACGGCCGACGGCTCGCCCCAAGGAGCCTCTCCCCGTCAGGAAGACAAAATGATGACGGCAGAAGAGGCGGCGCACCGTATTATAAGAGGAGTAGCACGACGCAAACGCGAAGTAGTAATGGACTTCAACGGCAAAGCCACCAAATTCATAAAAAAATTCTGCCCCTCCCTCTTAGACATACTCTTCTACAACCACATGGCTAAAGAGCCGGATTCTCCGTTTAAATAGAGATGGGGCGATTCTGATTTGAATCGCCCCATCTCTATTTAAACGGAGAATCCGGCCCTTCGAGAGCTTTTCGAATTGGTGCCTCCGGCGGCCACTTCGTGGAGAGTCACTTTTGTCACTCGACAAAAGTAACCAAAAACGAGGGGGCACAGCCCCTTTTGAATTGCGGCCAGTTCAGTAACACCGAGGAAGTTTCGGTATGCACTTTGTGCGAAATGATACGGCGGAAGCGGATTCAATGTAGCTGTTATAGTTTGTGACTAAGGAGAGTTAGTTTTATTTTCTTTGCGATTGGCAAAACGGTAAAATGCTGTAATGTTCACGGAGATATGCGCATTAGCCACAATCTGTTCTTGCGGGGCGAGAGACCCGCTCCGCGAGAATAATACGTACTTAACCGAACCTATTACTGCGGCACGAGGTGCCGCTCCGCGATACCCGCAACGAATTAACCGGACAGAGGTTGGAATAAGCCTCAGGCGAGCAAATCACATCACTTCACACCCAAATAAATGCGCATTAACCGCAAGTCGCAGGCATGCTAGCCCTCGTACACAACTGCAGACCGCAGGGCGCCGAAGGTTTTTAGACCTCAAAAATCGTCGATCGCGGTCGTGCGCCTCCGGAGCGTACTCAA
>CAJURV010000082.1 GCA_910588925.1 uncultured Rikenellaceae bacterium | reverse complement strand
ATCGACGATTTTTGAGGTCTAAAAAACTTCGGCGCCCTGCGGTCTGCGGTTGTGTGCGAGGGCGAGCATGCCTGCGATTTGCGGTTAATGCGCATGCCTCTGGGTGTGAAGTGATGGCATCTGCTCGCCAGCGGTTTTCCCAACCTCTGTCCGGTTAATTCGTTGTGGTTATTGCTGAGCGGCACCTCGTGCCGCATAGGTGGCTTTGGCTAATGCGCATACTTTCAGTGCGTCTTGTAGCATCTTACCGTCTCGCCAACTAATTTTAAACACTTGACATTTATGTTTTGGAATAATGACTATAATAGCCGAATACAACTTTCTCAAGTCGCAAAATTCATATGAAGTGCTCAACACAATGTACGCGGCATCACTGAATATCACGCACCTCAAAAGGGGCTGTGCCCCCTCGTTTTTGGTTACTTTTGTCGAGTGACAAAAGTAACTAGTAACTCTCCATGAAATGGCCGCCGGAGGCACAAGCCCAATCCTAAAGCATATCGCTATAAATATCCTTTATCTTCCTGCCTGTTACCGGGTGAACGAAATCGGGTAACAGTTCTGCGAGCGGTTTCATAACGAACTCGCGTTCACACATCGAGGGGTGGGGTATAGCCAACAGGTCGGTAGATATGATCTCGTCGTTCCAAAACAATATATCTATATCCATATTACGCGAGAAATATCCCCTCTCTCCGCGCTTACGAGCTTCCCATTTGGCCGCCTCCGCCTCGTCGTCACCTCTTTCCCTGCCGTACGACGACTCTATACCCCATATCGTTTTAAGAAAAACATAAGGCGTAAGAGAGGTCTCCACTACCAGCACCTGATTGAGAAAATCGTGATCTGACTCGAATCCGTAAGGAGGGGTACGATATACCGACGACGACGCTATTATGCGTCCGAGCCGTTCGGATATGTAATCTACAACGGTAACGATATCTTCATCTATCGTAGAGCCGTTACCGCCTGTTATTACTACCGCCCTGTTCATGCCTTGCGTATGAGCTTGCTTATTGATAAGGCGAAATGCGTGAAAAGTATCTTGGCATTGGCATTGAAATTTAACTCGAGAGATACGCGCTCGAATTCCGATATCAAAGTCTCTATATTGGTATGATTTACGAATGGAAAAAAACGCGATATGAACTGCGCCTCTTTACCGAACGCATGGCTGAGCGAGGGAACGCCCACCGTAACCATATAACTGTCGCGCAACATACGAAGGGAATAATCCACAAAACCTTTCTGAACCTCTCTCCCCATAGCGGCCATATTATCTCCCCACTCCATCAGCTTGACATGATCTACCGCGAAACATAGCCTCATAAGAGATGCGAACATCTCGAAATTATCATCCTCCGCACCGCTCTCCGAAGCCAAATACATGGCGCGCATCACATCACCGCGGGCGACACGTGCCATACCCTGCGCATCCGGCGTATTGAAACGGACGGATATATAATCGCCGAGAGACGACACGTCTACCGGAGGTACGTCTATCCTCTGCGTTCTCGACAATATGGTACCCAACACGGAGTCAGGATTCTCGCTCACGAACAGAAACAGCGTTCTTCCGTCCGGCTCCTCGAACAGCTTGAGCAACTTGTTGGCTGCGCTATCGTTCATACGTTCGGGAAGCCACATTATCAATATCTTGTAGCCGCCCTCGTACGATTTGTAACCGAACTTACGTATTATATCGTGAGCCTCCGATCTGTTTATTATGCCCTGACTGTTTTTGCCTATTCCTATATGCGAATACCAATCTTTCTCGTCGAAATAACAGGAAGGATCGCTCGTCTGACTTACCATCTGGCGCCATTTGGCCATCAGTGCGTCGCTCGTGAGCTCGCCGCCGCTCTGTGTGGCGAACTCGCTCTTTGCTACGGGAAACGAGAAGTGAAGGTCCGGATGTTCCAGATTTGAGATTTTAAGACACGACGGACATACGCCGCATGAGTCGCCGTCGTGTCTATCGCTGCACATAATATATTGAGCGTATGCCAACGCCAAGGCCAACGATCCGTAACCGTTACGACCGGCCAAAAGCTGAGCGTGCGATACATGACCCTCGTCGAGACTGCGCCTCAGAAGATCCTTGACCCTATCCTGACCTATTATATCCGAAAATCTCATGATACAAAGGTAATACAATTTCCGTGGAGAGGATATTTGCGGATATCCTCTCCACGGAAATTGTAATGGAAATGTGCCTCCCGGCGGGGTCTTTCAGACGGAGGTACTTTTTCACTCGAAAAAGTACCCAAAACGAGGGGGTCACAGACCCCTTTTTAATGTGCTTGATATGCAGTTACACCAGAGACGTATCTGTGGACACATTATGTTTTTCGTTGCGCATTCGGCAGGGTACGTAAGTTATCAACATTTTCCGTCGTATATTTTATTATAGTTTATTTCTTAAAGAATAAAACAACAAATAATAAAGGGCTGTTGATAGGTTGATCTTATGTCGTTTTTTATGTTGTATATTCTTTATAAACACTATATCCACATCTTTTAAATGTATAAAATTATGATTTTAAGTTAATTAAAAACAGATGCGTTTATTGTTGAAAAAATGTGTTGATAGTCTGTTATTGTTGACAATATATACGGTTTGTGTCAGGGAGCATGTTAGTTATTTGTAGATTTTTATTGCCTGTGTCTGTTTTATCCGTTTGTTTCGATTCTATTAACAGTTTTTTAACATCGTTTTTAAAAGTTGTTTACTATCTTGTCGATATATCATATATGAAATATATTTTAACGTAATAAACGTTTTTGCTTATGATTTTTCGGGTATAAATTCCATAATTGAATATTTCTATTAAAAAATGTATTGAAAAAATTTCAATATTAAAAAAATAAAACATAACTTTGTTTCCGTTCGATAGCAACGCTTACACTTAAATAAATTACGATAGGTATCGGGATATTAATTTTGATTGTCATTGCTCCGTTACGAGACTTTTTTCCGTAGCGGAAACTTTATAGGAGGAGTATAGTTTTGTACAAGGTAGAAAAGTCAAGATAAAAAAATTCGCCTTTTGTTTAATTAAATCAATCATCTATGAAAAACGGTTTACACAATCAGCTGGGTAAAGGCTTGTTGTTCACCGCCTTACTGGCATGGGGGGGGGCAAATCCCTACTTCTCGTACGGTGGTGAGACTTCTCCCGCAACAACCGTGTCTGACCTCGTTCAGACCAAGACGATCACCGGTAAGGTAGTAGACCAGAAAGGTCAGCCTATCATCGGTGCTACAGTCATCGTTCAGAACACTTCACGCGGTGATATCACCACAGCGGACGGTTCATTCCGCATAGAAGGCGTGAAAGTGGGCGACAATCTCGAAGTCGCGTTCATCGGTTACGTAACCAAATTCGTTCCCGTAGGTACCGAGACCAATATCGACATCACTCTGGAAGAGGATGCTCTCAAGGTCGAAGACGTCGTAGTGGTCGGTTTCGGTACTCAGAAGAAGGTCAACCTCACCGGCGCCGTTTCGGCTGTCGACAGCGAGGAGCTTCTCAAACGTCCCGTGGCTAACATCCAGCAGATGTTGCAGGGTGCCGTTCCCGGTCTTAATGTCGATATGAGTACCTCTCAGCCGGGTAACGAGACCATCTCTATGAACATCCGCGGTAATAACTCGTTCGGTACCACTACAGCGCCTTTGGTGCTCGTAGACGGTGTCGAAGGCAATATTTCGGATGTGGACCCCAACTCGGTAGAGAGCATCTCCGTATTGAAAGACGCGGCTTCCGCATCTATCTACGGTTCTCGTGCGGCTAACGGCGTGCTTTTGATCACCACCAAAAAAGGTACCGGCACTCGCGAGAAGATATCTATAAGCTACAACATGAACCTCGGTTTCCACAAAGCCGACAAGTTGTGGGATCTGGTCAGCGACCCCGTAGAGTACATGCAGCTTAAGAACATAGCTATCACCAACTACCCCGAGGGTGACCGCGTGAAAGGCGGTTTGTATACCGAAGCCCAGATGGATCTCTACCGCAACGAGACCGATAAGAACGGTAAGTATTCGGGTTTCGACTGGCAGAAATACATGTTCCGCACCGCACTGGTACAGAACCATAACGTAGGTATAGCCGGTACCGTCAATACCACCTCTTATAACATCAACCTCTCTTACATGAACCAGGAGGGTACGATGCGCGGCTACGGTTACAAACGTTACAACATGACTATGGCCGTTCAGTCTCAGGTTAAACCGTGGTTGAAGATAGGTGCCAACACCGCGTTCATGCACGGTTACCGCAACAACCCCCGTAACGGTTCCATGGACGGTTTCCTCTCTACCATAGCCAGCGCTCCTACCTACAAACCGTGGGTGGTAGACGATAACGGCAACATCATGTATGACAGCAACGGCAACATCATGTACACCAGCTATGCTTTCCCCAACGAGAAGACCGATAGCGGTAGCCGTAAACACGCTCTCATGGGTGTCAACCAGTATTCTTGGACTAGAAATCAGACCTATAACGCCAATTTGCAGGCATTCTTCGAGGCTAACCTCGTTAAGGGCCTCAAATGGTACACCAAGGCTGCCGTCCGTTTCGGTCAGAGCAACACCAGAAACTGGTCTCAGGTTGGTGTTCCCGCATACAACTATCTCACCGGCGAACAGCAGGGTACTATTCCCGTTAGCGGTAAGGGTTTGGATGCCAGCACCAGCACCAGCGTTTACACCAACATCTACACCTATCTTAACTACGACTGGAGCAGCAAGAACGAGGCTCACAACTTCTCTATAATGGCAGGTTACAGCCAGGAGCAGTCCGATTATCGCTCTATGGGCGCATCTCGTCAGAACTATAAGTTCCCGCTTTACGAAATCAACGCCGGCGATGCCGACGCTACCCGTAACAACAGCGGTTCGTCTACCTCATGGGCTCTTATGTCGGCATTCGGTCGCGCCAACTACAACTATAAAGAGCGTTACCTTTTGGAAGCCAACATCCGTTACGACGGTACCTCACGTATAGCATCGGAAAACCGTTGGGGTGTGTTCCCCTCGTTCTCTGCCGGCTGGCGTCTTACCGAAGAGAAATTCATGAAAGATCTCAACCTCTCATGGCTCAACAACGTCAAGTTCCGCGGTTCTTGGGGTCTTCTCGGTAACCAGGATATAGGTACCTATCCCTATCAGGCTCTGTTGAGCATGGGTATGGCTTACAACTACGCATACGACAACAAGAACATCACTACCGGTGCGGCATACTCTTCAGCTGTCAACCGCGACCTTAAGTGGGAGACCACAGCTATAGGCGACTTCGGTTTAGACTTGCAGTTGTTCCGCGGTCTTAACATCACCTTCGACTGGTACAAGAAACGTACTTACAACATCCTCCGTACTCTTCAGGTGAACGCACTGTTGGGTCTCAACGGTCCTACCATCAACGACGGCGAGATGACAAACCAGGGTATCGAATTCTTGATAGGTTGGAACGACCGCATCAAAGACGGTTTCTTCAAGGATTTCGGCTATAGGGCTAACTTCTTCATTACCAGAAACAGAAACAAACTTACTAAATACGGTACCACCGACTACGGCTACATAGGCGAGTTCGGCAACCCCTACCTCATCTATGAACAGGGTCAGCCCTACGGCCAGTACTATATGTATGAGGCTATAGGTATCTACGAAAGCGACGCTCAGGTGGCTCAACGTGAATGGAACGGCTACAAGATAGCTCCCATCGACAATAAGGTTCAGGCCGGCGATATGATCTACCACGACGTCAACGGCGACGGTAAGATAAGTGACGAAGACCGCGTTAAATTCGACGGTTACTACGAGAGATTCAGCTACACCATCAACCTCGGCTTCGACTGGAAAGGCTTCGACTTCTCTATGATGCTTCAGGGCCGTGCCGGTAAGCGCAACTTCACCCGCGGTTACATGGGCTTTATCGTATCTCCGTTCGTTCAGGGTACAGCTCCCACCCGCGAGATGGTCGACAACTGCTGGACTCCCGAGAGAACAGTAGGCGCAAAACATCCGCGTCTCTACTACTTCGCAGGCGAGAACATCTACCGCAACAACGTCAACAGCTCTTACTTCCTCAAGAGATCGGGCTACTTGCGTATCAAGAACCTCACCGTGGGTTACACCATTCCTCGTAGCATCACCGAGAAGATAGGCGTTCAGAAGTTCCGTGTTTACTTCTCAGGCGACAACTTGGCTACGGCTACTCCGTACGACGGTCTCGACCCCGAATCGAGCATGGGTTACGGTTCGCGCTTCGGTATGGACTACCCGCTTAGCCGTATATGCTCGTTCGGTATTAACCTTCAGTTCTAAACAGAGGTGCTGAAATTAATTTAAAACGAATCTATTATGAAAAAGATATTATTTTTGGCGTTAGGGTGCTCTCTGCTTTTTACCCCCTCTTGTAAGGATTTCCTGCAGAAAGACAACCCCAATAGCCCCACGGAGACAATCTTCTGGCAGACCACTTCCGACTTCGATATGGCCCTTACCGCCATATACGGTCTGATGAGGGGTCCCCTCAACTACACTCAGTCGTTCTCTATTCCGGGTAACTTCATGTCTACCTTCTCATCATGGTACGATAACTTCACCGACAACTCGGTGACCAACTCCGATCAGGACGGTACCAATACCGTTCTTATGGACAACATCAGCCCTGAGAACATGCCCGGTCTGACCGGCATATACAATGCGTTGTACCAGCGTATAGCCCGTATCAACATCTTCCTCGATTATCTTGAAACCAACACCAATGCCGAGGTTCAGGCCAAGTATAATCAGTACAAGGGCGAGGCTTTGGCGTTGCGCGGTATGACATACCACTATCTCTACATCTACTTCGGCTCTGTGCCCGTAGTGAAAGAGAGACTCAACACCGACAACATGTACAAAGAGAAGGTGGTGAAAGAAGAGGTTTACAAGGCTATCATCGAAGATTTCGACGAAGCCATAAGACTTCTTCCCGAAAGTCAGCTCTACTCGGCTAATCCTGGCCACATGACACGTGCCGCCGCGATAGGTTTCCGTGCAAGAACGCGTCTCTATCACGCTTATAACGAGCAGGGACAGGCCAACACTGCCGAGATGGGCGAGATACTCGCAGAACTCAACCAGATCAAGGCTCCCTACAAGTTGGCCGACGACGTGCTTGAAAACTTCATCTCCGACAAGCAGGAGGCTTGCCCCGAGATCATGTTCTCGCTCAAGTTCCTCAAGCCCGACATGCGTAACCAGATCGACTTCTATATAGGTGCATGGAAGCGTATGTCTCCTACCCGCGACCTTGTATACGCATTCCCCAATGCCGACGGTAGCGCTTATGTTCCCGATCCCGATATCGAGAAGCAGATGTATCCCGACTCAAAAGTTCGTGAAGAGGCGGAGAAAAATTTGCGTGAATCGTTGAAAGCACAGGGTCTGTCTGATAAAGAGATAGAGAAGAAGGTAGAAGAGTTCAATGATGCGGAAGATGCAAAAGTAGATGCTCTCTACGCTCAGATTTTCGCTAATAGAGACCCGCGTCTTGCCATGTTCATTGCTCCCAATGGCCTATACGACTTCTCGGAGTATTTTGAGAAATCGGCCAAATTCAAAGACGGTAACGCGCCTGTCACCCATTTTGCCGTACGCAAGCTCGTAACCCCGCTCGACGGTCTCGACAACAATGGCAAGGACGTTGTAGGCCACACGAGCTGGGACGGTGTCGGTTACTCATGGCAGAGCGATCAGGACGTTGTACTCATGCGTTGGACCCACATTCTCCTCATGAAAGCCGAAGCCGCTTTCTGGGCTAATGGCGCAACGGCGGCAGAGCCTTACATAAACGAGCTTCGCGACCGTGTAGGCATGCCTCATGTAAGCGGTATTACATTTGAACAGCTCCAGAACGAGATTCGTATAGAAACCTGCTTCGAAGGTTTGCGCTACTACGATATGAAACGCTGGAGAATCCTAAGCAAGATGAACGGCAAACCTCACGACCCCAGCGTCACAGGTAACGTTATCATCAATCCCGCTCACTTCGACTGGCCCATTCCTTACGAAGAGATCCGTCAGGCAAAAGACCACGGCGTCAACCTCGTACAGAATCCCGGTTACACTAACTAACGGTATATGAAAAAAGAGCCTCG
>CAJURV010000081.1 GCA_910588925.1 uncultured Rikenellaceae bacterium | reverse complement strand
CACGAAAACTTCCTCCCCGTACGACCCGAACCTATAAAATCCCTAACGCGTCCCCGAAGGGGATGCACCCGCACGAGCAATACAAAAACGTACCCAACAAAAACAAACGGGACTAAAGCGGAAATACAATAAACTTCCAACTACACTAAATACAACAGCAAAAGACAAGGCACAGAACGTCGCCTAACTACAACCAACCCAAACGCCGTAAGGCGTATTACAATAGAAAGAGCCGCGAGCGAAGCGAGTGACATAAATCCGAACAATCAAACTCAAACACGCCGTAAGGCGTACGCACAACTTAAAAGCCCGAGCGAAGCGAGGGCAATCAAACACAAATTCCGCCGTTAAATCCCGAGGTACGAGGGATGAGCGGGCCGAAGCCTCCCCCAACGGAGGCCCGCGTAAGTTACAGCAATCATAGAACCTTTCCGCTTATTTTACACCCAGCTATCCTCTCCGCTCGCCGCGAGGCGCGGTCCCCCGCAGGCTCCGTCCCTTGTGACGTAGGGCAAGGTATCGCGAAACTCCCTCTAACCATATAGAATAGGAATTGTGTTAATTCCATCCGGGCGAAAAAGTTCAGCTAATGCGCATATCATAAAAATAAAAGAAACTTATCGTCCCGCAAACTGCCTAACGCATAATATATAGATATTAGTAAGGGAAGAAAAAATATTAAGCTACACCTAATCTATCGAAGTGAAAACCAGCGGACCGCACCTCTAGGTAGGCAGAAATTCCCCCATCGGAGGCCCGCGTAAGTTACAGCAATCATAGAACCTTTCCGCTTATTTTACACCCAGCTATCCTCTCCGCTCGCCGCGAGGCGCGGTCCCCCGCAGGCTCCGTCCCTGTGACACTCGGCGGACATCACAAAAAATAAAATTATACAATGCTCTAAAAAAACAGCTGCAAAAGGAAACCCGCCACAACTCCATTTTGACACGATCACAGGAAAACCTACCCGAAAAAGATTCGCGACCTACTCCGAAATATAATAATATACGCTGTCGGAAAGCTCGATATTCAGTATCTCCTCCAACACTTCCGCCGGTATGGCACGTATGGAGGAAGGCTCCGGCGACACACCTGCAGTTATAGTGTCCGCAGCTGTTACCTCGGGAACAGTCGCCGCCGGGGAACGCAACCTATAAGAGACCGACACGACGACGGCAATGAGGGTAAAAACTATCAAGCCTCTCATTTGGGACCGTTGCAATGTCAGAGCCGTCACTATTGTATCTATAACCGAACCCATCGCACTACTACTTAAAGCTCCGGCACTTCGCTTCCCGCACCGAACGGCAGAAGCATCCCGCGATAACGCCGCGACGGCGACTCTACGAACGCCTCCCCGGGCATAAGCTCGTTCCAACGTCGGTCTATGGCCTCTATGGTAGTATCGTCCATAGCGACTATATTGGGCCATCTGCGACAGAAACCGTTTATTCCGCCTACCTTGGCACGGCAGTCGAAGAAACATACTCCACCGAGTATTATCATGTCGCGCTCCGGATCGGTATCGGCCGAAGCTATCCACAACATAAGGCTACGATCATCAACAGGCACATTATCGTCGAAAAGCAATACGGCCCGCACTCCTCCCCACGATGTAGCTGCGGCAAGACGTTCCGCCACAACCCGGAAATCGTCGTCGCGTGAGAGCCTGCCGGTAACGGCCGGCCACCCCTCGCTGAACAAAGTATCGTCTATCCGTGCCATACCGTCCAAAGGCCTTATATCGAACGGCTCACGGTCGTCGGGACGCGGTGCATGGGCGGCATCTACAGCCATTTTGGCTCCGAAACCGAAGCGTGACGACGAGTGATCGAGCACATCCAACGGACCGCGCGAGACGAGCAGATCGCATTCCGGATCAACGCCCGCCAACATGGGAGCTATCGTCGCCGGGTCGTATAACGATCCTTTGGCCCCACGGGTCAGTATCATGAACTTGTTGAACATCATCTGTCCGGCACCCCACATGGAACACGCCGTCTTAAACGCATTACCCGCATAACGGTCGGCGATGTCGAACAGGACTATATTATGAGCCACACCCTCAGGAGGCATGTACATATCGGTTATCTCCGGCTGCAGGGCATGTCGTATAGGAGACAGGAATATGCGTTCGGTCGCCTCGGCAATGTAACGGTCTTCCATAGGAGGCACCCCCACGAGAGTGGCAGGATAGACGGCATCGCTACGATGCGTGATGCAGGTGACATGAAACACAGGATAGCGGTCTTCGAGCGAATAGAAGCCCGTATGATCGCCGAACGGACCCTCCACTGCCTTCTCCTCGGCAGGATCGACATACCCCTCTATCACAAAATCGCTGTCGGCAGGTATCCATATATCGTTGGTAAGCGACTTAACCAGAGTCACAGGCTTTTTACGCAGAAATCCGGCCAGCATATATTCGTCGATCCCGTCGGGTAACGGCGCTGTGGCGGAATAGGTGCAGGCCGGGTCACCCCCTATGGTCACCGTCACGGGCATCAGCTCTCCGCGACGGGCATATTGCTCGTAGTGGCGGGCCCCGGTCTTATGTATGTGCCAGTGCATGAAAGCGGTGCTGCGACCATCTATCTGCATACGATACATGCCCGTGTTATGGGCACCGGTCTCGGCATCGAGGGTGTGAACCAAAGGCAAGGTTATGAAAGGACCGCCGTCATAAGGCGCCCATAAAGGCACCGGCAGAAGCGACAAATCTATATCGTCACCTACATACACCGCTCTCTGACACTCTCCGCGTCCTCGCACACGTTTAGGCATAAGATGCGCCATCTCACCGAGCAACGGCAACATCGACAGTTTGTCGTAAAAGGTAGCGACAGGCGACATGGCTCTATCGAAAAGATTGTCGATACGCTCTGTTATCTCGTCGAGCCGCTCTACCCCCAATGCCATAGCCATACGCCTCGACGACCCCATCAGATTGGTGGCGACAGGGAACCGCGAACCGCAGTTCTCGAAAAGCAGGGCCTTCCCTCCGCCGGGAAGTTTGCACTGCCGGTCGGTAAGTTCGGCTATCTCGAGGCGCGTCGATACGAGAGCTTTCACGCGGATTAATTCACCACGTGTCTCGAGAAGTTCTATGAATGATACTGTCGATTTGAACATATCGCAAAGATACCTATTTATTTATAAGTATGACAGGTGCCGTACCCTTTTTGGGTAGGGCCACAGAGCGAATTCCGATAGAACAAGGGAATGGTTCTCGACAGACGGCAAAAGTATCCGCTCTACGGTTAGCGACCATGACAATAAGTTGCAGAATTTCGTATCGTTGGCCGGTATGTTATGTGCCAAACAATAACGGACAGTGCGTGTTAACCGTTTTAAGAACAAGAAAGGCAGTGGAAACTATGATAATAGAACCACGAAAATTTGCGACTTTTTGTTGTCAGTCTGACATCTGACAATATACCGCCTTGACTAAAAATATGTCGGAGACTAATTTAAGGGGCAATACCCCCGGTTCGTAGGCTTTGTTACGCGAATGGAGTTCTACCTTCTTGTTGTCTTTGTGGCTGCGTATCTCGCGTAACAGTCGTCGTCCGTCTTTGAGTACTATCACATATACCTGTCCGAACTCTATGAATGTATGCCAGTCTTCCACCTTGCTCAACAATACTATGGCTCCGGCAGGGAACGAGGGGGCCATATTGTTGCCTGCGACGATAGCGGCCAGGTCGTTGGTGTCGGCGCACATGAAAGGGATGTATTTCTGTATGTACCCTATGGATTCTTTGGGACTTAGCTGACGCCCTACGGTATCCATGCCGAATACCGGCACCATTCGCACCTCTTTACGGGCGGCCCTTATACGGTCTGAGTTCTCGAACATGGCCCTTTTGGAACGAAACATTTCTCCGGTGCCCTCCTCGAGCCAGCTTTCATTTATGAACAGAGCCTCTATCAACACTTGTTTGTTCCGGTCGGACAGATGGGAATGGCCGTTCTCTATCATCGAATAGGCGCTTTTCTTTATTCCGCATATCTCGCCCATCTTCTCCTGTGTGTAGCCTAACGTCTTGCGTAGCTCCCTCAGTCTTGCGTTAAGAGACATCGTATCCAATTTTTAATTAAACCTGACGAGTCCGATAGGTCCGAACTAATCTTCCGTAAAGATATGGATTCGGTCTGTTAAATCAAAATTTAAACGGAAAAATACAATAATCCCGTCGACGATCATGCTATAATCGTAGACGGGATATTGAAATGACGACGACTTTATGTGTCTGTTTTCGAATGTCGCTGTAATACAGCTATTTCATCCAGCCGAGAACAATAGGCTACATTCCGATTGCCGCGGTAAAACGGTCGAAGGGATAGAAACGAACTGCGCTTTTTGCGGCGAACAATAGTATTGTATATAAAGTCCGCCGGAAAAGGGGCTATTCCCCTCCCAATAAAGAGGCGATCCTGTCTTTGTCGCTGACAATCGCAGCCGCCTCGGCTACGTGGGTGTCAGCCGCAACAGCACGGTGCGAGCGTCCCCATGCGTAGGCGTAGTTAGCTGTTATGGCGCTTTCGAGATATTCGAGTATCTCTCTCTTGTAGAGGGCGAGATCTCTTTGTTTATCGGCTTTCACCACGGCCTCTATCTGTGCTATCATGGGGGCGAGCTTGTCCGAATAATCCTCTTTTTCGGCCACGGATTTCAGCTTATTCAGCTCGAGTTGTGTCGCGGAGGTATATTCCAGCTCCTTGTCCTCTATAAAACGACAGAAGTCGGCGTATTCGTCGTCGCTCATTTTGAACGTGAGCGGGTCGAAGTCTATGCCGCGATGCTTGTTGTAGTACTCTACGGCATAATCGTCTATGTAACCGTAAGCCACCAAAGCGAGCGCGAATTTACCGGCATACTCGGGCTTTATGGTAATGTCGGGAGTGATGCCTCCGCCGTCGCGCACCGTGCGTCCTGCCGCCGTCCTGAACTCTTTCATGAGCGAATCGGGAATATTGCCCACACTGCCGTCTTCGTTGCGGTGGCTATAGTCCAAGGCCTGTATGCAACGGCCGCTGGGGATATAATATTTGGCAGTGGTGATCTTCATATAAGAGCCGTAACCGACACTCATAGTGCTCTGCACCAGTCCTTTGCCGAATGTGCGGGTACCGTATATCACGGCGCGGTCGAGGTCTTGCAACGCTCCGGCTACTATCTCGCTCGAGGATGCCGACACGCTGTTGACCATCACCACAAGAGGCAGATCTACATCTATAGGCTCGTTGGTCGTTTTATATACGTCGTTTTCGCTCTCCACGCGCCCCCTTATCGACACGACTTCGGTGCCTTTGGGAACGAATAGCCCGGTAAGGGCCACCGCCTCGTCGAGCAATCCGCCGCCGTTGCCTCTGAGGTCGAGGATGAGACCCTTGAGACGGCCGCTCTTTTTCATATCGGCTATATAGCGCCTTACGTCGGCGGCACAGCCGTCGGAGAAGCTGTCCAACGACACGTAACCTACGGAGTCGTTTATGAATCCGGCATACGACACGGCCGGTATCTTTATCCGTTCGCGTTTTATCTCCACATCGCGCTCCTTGCCTGTGGCGCCGTCACGTACCGTCATCACGAACGATGAGCCGGGCACCCCTTTCATACGGGCGCTCACCGTGTCGACACTCACGCCTTGCATGGATACGCCGTCGATGGCTACGATAAGGTCGCCGGGACGCAAACCGGCACGGTCGGCCGGCGAATCGCGGTACGGTTCCGATATGCGTATGTAATCGGTTTTCCCGTCTTTGCGCACCAACGAGCCCACACCGCCGTATTGCCCCGTAGTGTGTACGCGAAACTCCTTCATCTCCTCTTCGTTGAAGTATTCGGTGTACGGGTCGAGCGAGGAGAGCATCTTTTCGGCGGCCGTCTCTATCAGCTTGCGATTGTCTACGGTGTCTACGTATTGGGTATTGACACCCCGGTAGACATTGAAGAATATCTCGAGGTTTTTGCCCGCTTCGAAGTCGCCGCGACGGGTGTTTTGCCCGAACACTACCGTAGATAGGGCGAGCAACGTCAACGGAAGTATGTATCTTACCGATCTCATGACAACTGTTCGTTTTCTATCCTCATAGCCAGCACCGTAACGGCCGTGCGGTTACCGTCGAGCACTATGGGGTTGAAGCTGGCGTCTACCGTAACCGTATCGTTATATAGCATTCTGAGACGGGTAAAGGCCTTGACGGGACGGTACTTGCGTATGACTCCATCCTCTTTTGCCAGCACATAGCCGGAAGCGGCCATCACCTTGTCTACGGAGCTTAGATCGCCGCTCGTACGCAAACGCACGCTCTTTTTGACGAATCCGAAAAACGGATAGGCTATGGATATGACTACCGCAAGGCAGATCAACATATATCCGCTCGGGGAGGTCAGAAACAACCCCAGTTGCGACGGTTGCACGCGCGTTTGGTTCATGGCCGCCAATATTACGTATATCACCGCGAAAAGGATGATGAGATATACGAAATAGCTCGCCGATTTCTTGAAAAAATTGTTCATGTGTCGGTTTTGTTTTAACTTTATGCTTAGAAGTCGTTTCGATTACGTCTCCGGATTCTTCGAAAACACCTCCTCCCTGTATATGAGCCATTCGCTATAGCACTCATGGGGAGGCGGATAGTTCGAAAAACCGTTTTGAACTTTCCGGTCCCGGTCCGGAAAATAGAGACGTTTTATTACTTAATTAACCTTTTATACGAATTTTTATTGTTAGTACGGTTCCGTCGCCCCAACGCTTATGAACAGGTTGTATAGACATATTGCAGAACTCGTTCGTGGGATAAAGGTACTCTTTTTTCCCGAATTATGTCTTGTATGCAGAAGAAAACTCGCCGACGGAGAAAGGGTGATTTGCACCGGGTGTCGCGTTACCATGCCTATTACATCCGGTTCGGGAGCCGGTCGCTCCTTGCGCGAACGTTTCGACAACCATTTCGACACGGTATGTGCGGTGTCGTTTTTCGACTATATACACGGTTCGGCTCATTCCCGTATAGTGCTAGATATCAAGTTTCGCGGGTGCAGGCGTGCGGCCGTAGAGATGGGGCGGTGGTTCGGCAGACGTTTGCGTGAGGAGGGATCGCCGATATGTTCGGCCGACATTATAGTGCCTCTGCCCTTAAGTCGCGTGCGTCTCAAGGAGAGAGGGTTCAACCAGTCGGAGCTGATAGCCCGCGGAATAAGTGTCGAAACGGGGGTGCCGGTGGAGGTAAAGGCCGTGGCAAGGGTGCGTTACAGCGATCCCCAATCGTTACAACGATCGCGTACGGACCGTTGTAAAAACGTGACCGGAGTTTTTGCGGTTACTGACCCGGAGTTATTGGCAGGGAGGCATATAGTGATAGTTGACGATGTGGTCACCACCGGATCGACGGTCACGTCTTGTGCCATGGCCATACTCGAAGCCGTGCCCGATTGTCGGATAAGCGTGGCTGCGCTTTCGTCGGTGCCGACGAGGTAGTGATGTATCGGCCTCTTTTTTGAGTGGTTGTTTCATGTTTTGTTTAGGGGCGATAGTATGCGTTTTATAAATGACTTTCTTGGAATTTTACGGATATAGGTTATAGTTTGTCTGTTATTACTTGCGGGGGGGTCTATGGGGTAGGTTTTCCATTTGTTTGGGAAAGCGGAGTGCGTTTTTCTGTTTCCTTTCGCTAAGGAAGAATATGTATGGGTTAGGTGGTTGGCGGGACGATGGGGTTCTTTTTTGTTTGGTAGCATGCGCGTTAGCCAAACTTTTCTCTCGGGTTGGATGAACACGATTCTTATGCCTAGTAGCTATAGGGGTTTTGGCGATACTTTGCCGGTATTCACAAGGGTCGGAGCCTGCGGGGACCGCCTAAGCGTGAAACTTTTTCGATTTCCGGCAGTGATTTAAGCGGAAAGGTCTATAATTGCTGGAACTTATGCGGGCCTCCGATGGGGGGAGGCTCCGGCCCGCTCATCCCTCGTGCCTCGGGATTTAACGGCGGAATTGGGTTTGATTGCCCTCGCTTCGCTCGGGCGTGTACGCCTT
This sequence comes from uncultured Rikenellaceae bacterium, assembly GCA_910588925.1. Classification (GTDB taxonomy): domain Bacteria; phylum Bacteroidota; class Bacteroidia; order Bacteroidales; family Rikenellaceae; genus CASDZP01. The sequence continues at coordinate 323 of CAJURV010000081.1, read as the reverse complement.
GCGGCGTTCTTTATTAATTTTTGTTGGGCAGCGTTCTGTGCCTTGTCTTTTGCAGTTGTGTTTAGTGTAGTTGGAAGTTTGTGTTTTTTCGGTATTAGAAGTTGCTTGTTTTTGTTGGGGACGTTTTTGTGTTGCTCGTGTGGGTGCATCCCCTTCGGGGACGCGTTAGGGATTTTATAGGTCAGTGTCGTACGGGGAGGAAGTTTTCGTTATATTCGGTTATGCACTCGGGCTCTGAACGCATGAATTGTTAGGTTGTGTGCGCGGGGTTCGGTTAACGTGGGGCTGCTTCCGTCGCTTTTTAGCCACAAAAATCGCCGGAG
>CAJURV010000080.1 GCA_910588925.1 uncultured Rikenellaceae bacterium | reverse complement strand
CGAGGCTCTTTTTTCATATACCGTTAGTTAGTGTAACCGGGATTCTGTACGAGGTCGGGTATGCGGTTTTATCGGATTTCGTGATGTTTATCGGCGGCCATTTGTCATTCGACAAAAGTAACTCTCCATGAAATGGCCTCCGACCACCTCCGTCAGGGGACGACGGTAGGAAGTAAGAAGGGCTGGAAAATTAATTCCAGCCCTTTTGCTATCCTACCGTCGTCCCCTGACGGACATCTCGTTCCGGGGTAACGGCGACTAATGCGCCGTTGTGGTCTTCTACCATCAGGATCATGCCTTGGGATGTTATGCCTTTGAGTTCCCGGGGTATCAGGTTGACAAGAACCAGTATCTGTTTGCCTATCATCTGTTCGGGGGTGTAATGCTCGGCTATGCCCGAGACAATTACCCGCTTGTCGATACCGGTGTCGATAGTGAGCTTCAGCAGCTTCTTGGTCTTGGGGACCTTTTCGGCCTCCACCACACGTGCTATGCGTATATCCATCTTCTGGAAGTCGTCGTAGCTGACGGGCTCTTTCTGCGGCTGCGGCTCGAATCCGGCTGCAGCGTTGGCCTCTTTGGCGGCTTCGAGTTTGGCTAACTGTGCCTCTATAACGCTGTCCTCTATCTTCTCGAACAGCAACTCCGGCTTGCCGAGCACATGACCTTCGGGCAGTATGTCGGACGAGCCGAGAAGCTCCCACGACAATGGTTCCGTGCCGAGCATAACGGCCAGCTTGGCGGCAGAGAACGGTATGAACGGCTCCATAGCTATGGAGAGCGAAGCCGTTATCTGAAGCGCTATATTGAGAACGGTAGCCACGCGGGCGGGATCTTCCTTATATACTTTCCACGGCTCGGTATCGGCCAGATATTTATTACCCAAACGGGCAATGTTCATCATCTCTTTGAGTGCGTCGCGGAAACGGTAACCCTCGATGTAATCCTCCAATGCCTTTTTGGATGCCGCCACCTGAGAAAGTATCTCGTTGTCGAAATCGGTCACAGGACCGCGGGCGGGCACCTTACCGTCGAAATATTTACCTGTCAACACGAGGGCGCGGTTGACGAAATTGCCGAGTATGGCCACCAACTCGTTGTTGTTGCGAGCCTGAAAATCGCGCCATGTAAAGTCGTTGTCTTTTGTTTCGGGGGCATTGGCGCACAACACGTAGCGCAACACATCCTGCTTGCCGGGCATATCGGCCAGATACTCGTGAAGCCATACGGCCCAGTTCCGCGAAGTAGATATCTTGTCGCCCTCGAGATTGAGAAACTCGTTGGCCGGAACATTCTCGGGCAATATGTAGCCGCCGTGGGCACGCAACATGGCCGGAAAAACGATACAATGAAATACTATATTGTCCTTGCCGATGAAATGGACCATCTTGGTATCGGAATCCTTCCAATATTTCTCCCAGTCGGGGGTCAGATCCTTAGTGGCCGATATATAACCTATAGGGGCATCGAACCATACGTATAGCACTTTGCCCTCGGCACCCTCCACAGGCACCGGGATACCCCAGTTGAGGTCACGGCTTACCGCACGGGGTTGCAACCCGAGATCGAGCCAACTCTTGCATTGACCGTAAACGTTGGGCTTCCACTCCTTGTGGCCGTCGAGAATCCACTCGCGCAAGAACGACTCGTGCTTGTCGAGCGGCAGAAACCAGTGTTTCGTCTTGCGCAACACAGGCACAGAACCCGAAATAGCCGACTTGGGAGCTATAAGATCGGTGGCGTTGAGTGTCGTGCCGCACGACTCGCATTGGTCGCCGTAAGCGCGTTCGTTGCCGCAATGGGGGCATGTGCCGGTTATGTAACGGTCTGCCAGGAACTGCCCCGCCTCCTCGTCGTAAAACTGTTCGGTCTCCTGTTCTATAAATTCGCCCTTATCGTAGAGCAGACGGAAAAAATCGGAAGCTGTCTCGGCATGCGTCGCCGAACTGGTACGCGAATATATGTCGAACGATATGCCCAGCTCCTCGAACGAATCCTTAATTATCTTGTTATACTTATCGACCACATCCTGCGGCGACACGCCCTCTTTGCGCGCCTTTATGGTTATGGGAACCCCATGCTCGTCGGAGCCGCACACCCACTTGACGTCGGCACCGCGGCCGCGCAAGTAACGCACGTATATGTCCGACGGTATGTAAACGCCGGCAAGGTGTCCTATATGTACCGGGCCATTCGCGTACGGAAGCGCGGAGGTTACCAGATAACGTTTGAACTCTTTCATATATCAGTAGTGTTGTATAATAAAACCTTTACTTACTATTTATCTTACCGCCGTCCACTCCGGATAGAAGAAAGAGGGCGTGTACTCGACCTCGTAGCCGGTGCCGCCGGAGAATATAACGGTAACCAGATCGAAACGGACACCTCCAGTAAAATCGCATCCCCGAGAGGAGACATAACCGTCGGCCCCCTTAACCAACTGCCGCAGCTTAACATCGTTCAGCGAATTGGTTATACTATCCCTGGATCTCTCCGACCGGCTCTTGACCTCTATTATCCTCAAGGTATCGTCCCGAACCGCGATAATATCGATCTCGGCGCCTCTATACCGCCAGTTACGTTCCAAAAGGGAGAACCCGTGACCGAGCAACCACTCTGCGGCTATCTCTTCGCCTCGCAGCCCCAGCTCCTTATTGTTCATCCGGCCCCAGATCACCCGAGCAAGAACGACAGATCGTCAGCCGAGGTATAGTCCTTATCGGGCACTCCGTAACGGAACAGGGTCAAGGGACGGTTGCCTATGAGGCTGATCTTGCCATCCTCTACCGAAAGCATGCATCCCTCGCGCAGACCCGCCACACACATGCCACGATTGGCTGCCAGATACTCGAGTATTCGTTGCTGACGTGTCTCGCCGGCATGGCCCTCGGGATGCGTATCGATATAGTGGGGATTTATCTGAAACGGTATAAGACCCAATGTCTTGAACGAGATGGGCTCCACTATGGGCATGTCGTTGGTAGTGCAAAGCGTGGGGCATGTAACGTTGGAACCGGCGCTCCATCCTATATATGGCGCACCCTCTGCGACCTTATCGCGTATGGCTGCCATAAGGCCGTTATCGTGCATCATCTTAACCAGACGGAACGTATTGCCGCCGCCGACCATAACAGCTTCGGCGGAACGTATTGCCGCCGCATGATCGGCATAACGATGGACCGAATCGACCTCTATACCGAGCGGACCGAGCACTGCCGCCACCTTGGCCTGATAGTCGTCGAAACCGAAAGTGACAGCGGCATAGGGAACGAACATCACCTTGCGTACTTTACCCAAGAATTTATCGATATTGTGTTTGGGGTAGTCGAGATAAGCCTCGCCGGCATTGGTGGAGTTGCTTATAAGCAATAGTCTCATAACGTTATTTTTTTAGTGACCAACCTCGCTCACGACGCTCGTAGAGCAAGGTTTATTATGCAAATATAGCGATAAAAATCGGAGAGCATGTTCAAAACGGAAGTGAAAATTTTACCTAAGGATGGGTTTATCGGGTAGGCGGGATTGACTATCGCAAAGCGATGGGGTAAAATGTCGAATGAAATTCAACAATAAAGAACGCCGTAAGGCGTATTACAAACTGCAAAATTCAGACTGAAGCGAGGGTGGTCAAACACAATTCCGCCGTTAAATCCCGAGGCACGAGGGATGGCGGGCCGCACCTCGCGGCGGGCAGAAATTTTCCCCAACGGAGGCCCGCTTACACATTGGTTATTTATAGTATTTACCACTTATTGCACATTCGTTTACCATATCTTCCCGCCGCGAGGCGTTCCGGTCCTGTGACGGCGGCAAGTATATCATAAGGAATCATATCCGTAATCCCATCGCCAGGCGACATGTTTTTGGGGATTGGTAATTCCGGGTATAAAATCATATACCCGTGTAAAAATTTCTGTCAAGAACTTCACATACGGTGTATTTCCGTAACTTTGTACATCGACATAATTTTCCATACATTTGCGATAGTATGAAAAAATCCAAAAAAGAGATATACATAGAGGCAATACACTCACTTTTCGAGAAGAGAGGAGTGGAATCTCTCAAAATGGAGGAGATAGCCGAAAAGATAGGTGTCACCAAAATGACCCTGTATAATAACTTCAAGGATAAGGAGGCCTTATTGGAGGAGATACTGTCTTTCCGGGGGCGTCACTATTTCTCGTTCATGTCGCGTATAGGCGGCGACAACCTCAATGCCGTGCAGATGTTGATAAAGGTGTTGGAATTCCAGAGCAACCATCCCATGCCTGATTCGGTGTTGTTCTACCGCACCTTCAAGAAATGTTATCCGGATATATTCGAACGCCATATAGTACAGTTGAAAGATACTATGGCCTCGTTCATAAAGGATAATATAATACAGGGTATGCGTGAGGGTATCTATCGCGACGATTTCGATCCGGACGATATAATAACCTATATAATGGGTACCATGAACGACATGTTTACCGGTTGGGTAGGGGGCGATAAAGAGGGTCTGGATCTCAATATGACCCACCGCCAGTTCATAAACTACCATATCAGAGGCGTAGCCAACGAAAAGGGTCTCAAGATACTGGACGAGGAGTTGAAGAAGCTCTGAACGTCATGAGATCTTCCCGGATATGAATATTTAGAAATAATCTAATGATAGAGTACAGACGTAAAGTGTTGAGTAACGGTCTTGTGGTTCTTGCCCATCGCGACAGGGCCACGAGTATGGCCGCTACCAATATAATATATAAAGTGGGTGCCCGCGACGAAGATCCCGATCATACCGGCTTCGCCCATCTTTTCGAGCACCTGATGTTTTCGGGGTCGCGTAATGCGCCGTCGTTCGACATGCCTGTACAGATGGCTTCGGGCGAAAACAACGCTTTCACCAACAACGACTATACCGACTTTTACATTACCGTACCTAAAGACAATATAGATACTGCGTTATGGTTGGAATCGGATCGTATGACCGATCTCGACATAAACGCTTCGTCGCTCGATGTACAGAAAAAGGTGGTCATAGAGGAGTTCAACGAACGTTACCTCAACAAACCTTACGGCGATCTGTGGCTTAAACTGCGTCCGTTTTTGTACTCCGTACATCCTTACGGTTGGCCGACCATAGGCAAGTCGCCCGATCATATACGTAATGCGACTCTCGGCATGGTAAGGGATTTTTATGACAGATACTATCACCCGTCCAACGCTATCATAGCTGTAGCCGGCGATTACGACTACGACGAGATGTTCGACATGGTGGAGTCCCGTTTCGGCCACATAACCGACAGAGGGTCCGAAAAAAAGGTGTTACCGGTGGAGCCGGCGCAGACGGAATCCCGCGAGCTCGTTATAGAGGGCGATGTGCCCGCATCGTTGGTGTACGCGGTGTTTCATATGTGTCCGAGGGCGGATGACAGGTTCGTGGTGTGCGATACCTTATCCGACTTGCTCTCCGGCGGAACATCGTCGCGTCTCTACAGGTCGCTCGTCAAGGGCGAGGCTCTTTTCACCTCCGTAAACGCTTATGTGACCGGCGATCTCGACCCGGGCCTGTTCGTGGCCGGGGGACATGTCTCTGATGGGGTCGATCCGAAAAGGGCGTGCGACGTTCTTATGAGACAGTTGAGAGCTATGTGCGAGGAGAGGGTGGGCGAGTACGAGCTTACCAAGGTGCAGAACAAGTTCGAAGCCAACACGCTTTTCGGTGAGGTCAATGTCATGGATAAGGCCATGAATCTGTGTTTCTACGAGATGTTGGGCGATGTGTCGTTAGTTAACAGAGAGGTGTCGTTGTACCGCTCCGTGACACCCGGGGCGATAACGGAGACGGCACGCGAGCTGTTTGCCGATAACAATGTCACATTCCTCTATTATCTGAAAAAATAGATACGATGAAATATAAAGACCAAACCGTCGCACCCGATATAGTAATACCCTCGTCGGTGGAGGTGCCCCCTTTCACGGAGGTGCGTACTCCGGAGGGCGGAAAGTTGTATCATGTGGACGTATCCGATCTCGATCTGTTGCGTATAAGCGTGGTTTTCCGTGCGGGAGTCCGTTATCAGACCCATCCGTTTACGGCATCGGCTACGGTCAATATGCTGGCCGAAGGTACCGCCTCCAGCACCTCCGCCGAGCTGGCCGAAATGCTTGACTATTACGGGATGTATTATAACGTTTCCATAGACCGCGACTATTCCATAGTTACCGTATGTTGTCTCAACAGATTTTTAGACAAGGCGTTATCGCTTCTCTCCGAGATACTCACCGAGCCTCTTTTCCCGGATGACGAGCTGGCGATATACTCCTCTAAACGCAAACAGAGTCTTATTGTCGACCGTACCAAGGTGGACGTTATGGCTTCCGAGCTTTTCTGGAGATCTGTTTACGGCGAAGATCATCCGTACGGACGTTCGTCTTCCGAGGATGGTTACGATACATTGACGGGTGATATGTTGAGGCGTTTCTTTCGCGATCATTACAACCTCGAGAACAGTTTTACGGTAGTGAGCGGTAAGATAGAGCCCGGCTTCATAGAGCGCATATCGGAGGTTGTGGACCGACTTCCGCACGGCACGAGGTCTTTCAACTGTTTACCGGCTCCGCATTCTGTTCGGGTGGCTTCGGCGGATAAGCCGGACGCCTTACAGGCGGCGATACGTATGGGGCGGGTGCTTTTCAAAAGCGATCATCCCGATTATGTTACCATGCAGGTGGTATCTACGGTTCTCGGCGGATATTTCAGTTCCCGGTTGGTTCAGAATCTGCGGGAGGACAAAGGTTATACCTATGGGGCTTGGTCGCAGGTGGGGTGTATGGAAGATTCGGGTTATATTGCCGTCGCTACGCAAGTGGCGGCCGAACACGCCCGGGATGCGGTACGTGAGATATTCCGTGAGATGGAGCGGTTGCGTACCGAACCGGTTCCGTCGGAGGAGCTCGATATGGTAAAGAGCGTTATGATAGGCGAGATGATGCGCATTCTCGACGGTCCGTTCGGTATTTGCGACGTGGTTATAGAGAACGTTCAGAACGGAGCCGACAACGGACGGATAAAAAAGATCGTCGAGGAGATAAACAGAACCACGCCGGAAGATGTAATGAAAGCGGCCTCACTATATTTGCGCAAGGAGGATATAACTACGGTGACCGTAGGCGGGATATAGAGGTTGGCTTGGCGGGTTTTCCTTATAAATGGCCTCGTATTTATATCGTATATGCCGGAGCGAAAACAGGACGTTTTCGATAAACCGAGCGTTTTTGATTGTCGGGTTTATAAAATGTCTGCATCAAAGCGAACGTTTTCGATAAGCCGAGGGTGATGAGAGTAAGTTTCGGTTACCGGGGCGAGAAAATGTCGAGTGAAATTCAATGTATAAATTGTGCGAAATTAAATAATAGATTAAGTATGGGTAAGAATAATGAAATATTGTATCTGTTACTCGACGATTATGCGGATCATGAGCCTGTATTTCTGTCTACAGCCGTGAGTTGCGACGAGAAAGGTATGAAATTTGCCCCTAAGTATGTCAATAGGGTAGTCGCCCCCACTCTCGATGCGGTTCGTTCGTGCAGCGGGTTTCGCATCATGCCGGACTATTCGTTCGCCACTATGCCCGAGAGCTATGCGGCTCTCGTGTTGATAGGCGGGTACGGGTGGCTCGATGCCGACAAGTGTTCGCCGGTGGTCGGCATAGTCGCCGATGCTTTGAAAAAGGGTATCGTGGTGGGTGCGATATGCAATGCGGCCTCCTTTTTGGCACGTAACGGTTTTCTCAATGGCGTGAGACACACCGGCAACGGTATCGACCAGTTGAGGCTATGGGGTGGCGATGGATATACCGGTGAATCGGGGTATGTCGATGCTCAGGCGGTGAGCGACGGAGGTGTGGTTACGGCCAACGGTACCGGAGCGTTGGAGTTTGCACGGGAACTTTTGCTATTGTTGGATGCCGACACTCCGGAGCGGATAGAGATGTTTTATCGTTTCAATAAGGAGGGGTTTGTCGGGATGTGTTCTATGTAGTTTATGCTGTCGATGAAATGGAGTGAGGGATATTTTACATGTTGCTAACATCGTAAGAGGGATGGGATCTTATAGTTTTCGCTATGCTCGATCCGTTGAAGTTAAATAGTGTTCGATGCCTTACGCTGTTTTCGGGGCTCTTTCTTACGCTGTTTGTTAGGTTGTTGGCGAGACGGTAATTTTCTTTTGGTTTGGTGGTATGTGCATTAATTGCACTTTTTAGCCGGATAAGATGGAAGCATTCTTTATGTAGAATGGTTAGAGCGGTTTTAGCGGGACCTTGCCCTACGTCACAAGGGCCGGAGCCTGCGGGGGCCCGCTTAAGCGTGAGTTTTGCGAGAGGCACAGAATGCCTTTAAAAGCGATACTTTCTATAAACAACCAACCGTGTAAGCGGGCCTCCGATGGGGGAGGCTCCGGCCCGCTCATCC
>CAJURV010000079.1 GCA_910588925.1 uncultured Rikenellaceae bacterium | reverse complement strand
GGTCTGCGGTTGTGTACTAGGGCAAGCATGCCTGCGACTTGCGGTTAATGCGCATTTCTTCGGGTGTGGAGTGGTGTGATTTGCTCGCCAGCGGCTTTCCCAACCTCTGCTGGGTTAATCTGTGTAATTATCGCGGAGCGGCACCTCGTGCCGCATGGGTGGCTTTGGCTAATGCGCATACTTTTAGTAATCTTTATAGGCATCTTATCGTCTCGCGAACGGAATAGTGTTCGATTATTTGCACTTCTTTAGAAAGAAGCGCAAGTTTGTGCCTCGCTCCTGGCACGGAGCGAGACTAGCTGCGCGGCTAATGCGCATATATTCGGAAAGTGTTATAGTGTGCCTTATCACATGCATCAGAAAAGAGTTATGCCCACGAGTGAACGAGTCTCGTCTCCGAAATTGTTGCCGGAGACCGAGGCTTCATGTTATAAAATCTTCGAGTCGCGGTGGAGCTACGATACAGGGGCTAACAATTTGTTTGTTAGCCCCTGTATCGTAGCTCCACCGCGACTCGAACGCGAATCTAGGGTTTAGGAAACCCTTGTTCTATCCCTTGAACTATAGAGCCGTATGGTTAGACTGTTCTGTCTGACCTATTTTATTTCTTCATGGTGTCGCCGTCGTATGCCCATTTGAAGTATATGGCGCCCCATGTGAATCCGCCGCCGAAAGCTGCGAACACGAGGTTGTCGCCTTTTTTGAGCCTGCTTTCATAGTCCCAAAGACACAGAGGCAATGTCGCCGCGGTGGTGTTGCCGTAACGGTCGATGTTAATCATACATTTTTCGCGACTGAGACCCATGCGTGCTGCGGTGGCGTCTATGATACGCATGTTGGCCTGATGGGGAACGAGGAACCGTATGTCGTCACTTCCGAGATCGTTGCGCTCCATAAGTTCTACCGCCGTGTCCGCCATGTTGGATACGGCCGCTTTGAAGACGGCCTGTCCCTCCTGATGGATGTGGTGCCACTTGTTCTGCACCGTCTCTATGGTGGGAGGATATGCCGATCCGCCGGCTTTCATGTACAGATGCTGGGCCCCGGAGCCGTCGGAGTGGAGTAGCGAGTCGATAAGACCGTTACCCTCGGTGTTGGGCTCGAACAGCACGGCACCGGCGCCGTCACCGAATATGGGACATGTCTTGCGGTCTTCGTAGTCTACTATAGACGACATCTTGTCGGCGCCTACGAGTATTACTTTTTTATAACGTCCGCTCTCTATGTAACATGCCGCCGTCTGCATACCGAACAGGAATCCGCTGCACGCCGCGCTCATGTCGAACGCGAAAGCGTTGGCCAGACCGGCCTGATGGGCTACGAGGTTGGCCGTAGAAGGGAAGTGCATGTCGGGGGTAACGGTGGCGCAGATGATGAGATCTATGCTCAAGGGATCGGTATCGGTCTTCTCGAGGAGATCTTTGACCGCTTCCGCCGCCATGACCGAGGTTCCTTTGCCTTCGCCTTTGAGAATATGACGTGTCTTGATGCCGATACGGGTCATTATCCACTCGTCGGTGGTGTCTACCATACGGCTAAGTTCATCGTTGTCGAGAATGTAGTCGGGCAGGTAACCACCCACACCGGTAATAGCTGCAGTTATATTTTTCATTAAACGAATGCTTCTTTGAATTTACTTACCAGACCGAGAGCAATGTTTTTCTCCGTCGCTAAAATCATGTTGGTGATAGCCAGAGGGGTGGAACAACCGTGGCCTATCACTACGCAGTGGTTGATGCCGAGCACCGGGGTGCCGCCCTCGTTCTCGTAGTTGAGACCGCACATGACAGGATCGTTTCCGGGCAATTTATCCGCAAATAGCGAGTACATCCCTTCCGCTTGTTTGAGCAAGGCGTTGCCGACGAAACCGTCGCATACTATAACGTCGGCGATCTCGCCGGAGAATATGTGTTTGCTCTCTACGTTGCCCACGAAGTTGAAATCGCGCGAGCCAGCCATCAGTTGATGTGTCTCGCGGGTGGTCATGTTGCCTTTCTCGGGTTCTTCGCCTATGTTGAGCAAAGCCACGCGAGGAGTGTCTATGCCGCATATGACCTTGGCATATATGGAGCCCATGATGCCGTATTGATACAGCACGTCGGGTTTGCAGTCGACGTTGAGCCCTACGTCCAAAAGCATCACTTTGGTGCCTTTGACGCTCATAAGGCCGCTACCTATGGATGGACGTATGACGCCGGGAATAGTTTTTGATACGAGCATACATCCCACCATCATTGCGCCGGTGCTTCCGGCAGAGGCAAAACCGTCGATCGCACCTTTTTTAAGGTCTTTGAAGCCTACGGTTATGCTCGAATCGCTCTTTTGCGAGAACGCTTGAGTGGGGTGTTCGTTCATGGCTATGGCCTCGGAAGTGTGGACGATCTCCACGCAACCGGGTTTGCCGCCGTTGGCATCGAATATCTTCTCGACGGCCTCTTTGTCTCCGTAGAGTACTATGACGGTCGACGGAGAGACACTCTTGGCGGCCTCTATAGTGCCCAAAACGACGGCCTCGGGAGCGTAATCGCCGCCCATAGCGTCAATGCCTATTCTCATGGACAGTAATATTAGTTCACTTTATGCAGAACGTTTCCCGGTCTCGATAAATCATTGCTCTCGACTTATCCGAAACGTTCGACTCCATACGTCTTCTCGCCTCGACAATAAGAACCAGTCATATTGTATCGGGCTTGTCGAAAACGTTGAATTTCATTCGACATTTTCTCGCCTCGGCATAATCAAATTCCATTTGCTTCTGCTCTCGGCTTATCGAAAACGTTCGTTTCGATTCAAACGATCCATCCGCCCGGAAAAGGGAACATGGTTCACTCTCCTCGCTAAGGATGACGTTTTATGTTTATCGTCCGTTTCCCCCGGCGACAGTAAGATGCCGTACCGTAAACTCAGGGAATGTCGTACGAATGGTTTCGTTGCCGTTATAATAAACGAAAGGCTATGTCCGCTCATTGTAAGCAGGCATAACCTCGCATTATTATTCTTTTTCGGCAGTGGTCTGTTTGCCGCGATAGTAGCCGCATTCGGGGCATACTCTGTGGTAAAGTACCGCCGCACCGCAGTTAGAGCAGGTAGACACCGTGGGAGCCACCGCTTTGTAGTGCGTTCTTCTTTTATCTCTTCTCTGTTTAGAGATCTTGTGTTTAGGATGTGCCATTTCTGTATCTTAATTAAACTGTTTTATCTTTTTCCGACCTTCTATCGCCTTGGAATCGAAACCCCTTGAGACCGGTCTTTATTCCTCTTCTTCGTAAACGTCGGCATCGTCGTCGTCGGGTGCCTGAACGAACCTCGCCAGCATGTCGGGGTCGCACTCTCCGTCCGGATGCACTCTCTGCATGGGCAGGCTCAGATAGATACTTTCGTACAGGTATTCGCTCAGATCAATGGCATCGGTATCCGGCGAAAGCCAAAGTATCTCGTCGTCGAAGCCTGTATGGCGGTCTACGTCGTAGCCTTCGCGTTCCGACGAGAACCTGACTACTAACGAGCCGTCGAAGTCGACCGGCGTGTAAAAGTTCTCGAGGCAACGGTCGCACGCAACCTCCACCTCGCCGGTGATTTCAGTATGCAGATTCAACAGATTGGCGCTTTTGACAAGCGTCACCACGGCATTACACCGCCCGTGAGTTATCTCGCCGCCGTAATCTTCGAAAAAACGGTCGTCCAGCGTAAACTCATAGGTGTGCTCCCCTATGGAGAGACCCTGATGGAATATCGCATATTTACTCGTTTTCGACATAATTCCGCATTAGATTTTACCGGACAATATTCGCACAAAGTAATATATTTTTTCTCAATAATTCAAATTTATGCCTCTTCAATCTTCCCGGCCCGGCCTTACGGGAGCTTGTCAGAACGGTTTGAAGCCCATTATGCGTCGCACCTCCTTCACGGTTGCGGCCGCACTTTCACGGGCTTTTTCGGCTCCGAGTCTGACTACCCTGCGCAGATAGTCGTCGTCGGATTGTATGTCGGCTATGCGTTCCCTTATGGGGGCAACCACCTTTATTATGTCTTCGGCCAGTTGTTTCTTTAGGTCGCCGTAGCGTATGGTGCAGTCGTTGTAGCTGGCGAGGAAGTGGTCGTAGACCTCCTTGTCGGAGACTATTGAGAGCATGGTGAACAGGTTCTTGACACCCTCGCACATGGGCATGTTCGGCTCGGTGGGGCCGCCGTCGGTTAGCGCTTTCATCACCTTTTTGCGGATGTCGGCGTCGCTGTCTACCAAATATATGCCGTTACCCTCGCTCTTGCCCATCTTGCCGTTGCCGTCGAGCCCCGGCACCTTTATAGGTTCGCCGTTGAATCTGTAGGCCTGGCATTCGGGGAAGAAGTCTACGCCGTATATTGTGTTGAAACGGCGTGCGTATTTGCGCGTCATTTCGAGGTGCTGTTCCTGGTCTTTGCCTACAGGTACGCAATCGGCCCTGTGCATGAGTATGTCTGCGGCCATGAGTACCGGATAGGTCAGAAGGCCGGCGTTCACGTTGTCGTTGTGTTTGCGTATTTTGTCCTTGAACGAGGCGGTACGTTGCAACTCGCCGATGTATGCGTGCATGTTGAGGAGCAGATACAGTTCCGTTACCTCGGGCACATCGCTCTGTATGTATATGGACGATACCTCGGGGTCGAGCCCTGCGCCGAGATACTCGGTCAGCACGTTGCGGACATTGCCGTGGAGCGATGCCGGGTCGGGATGGGTCGTCAGCGAGTGGTAGTCCGCTATGAAGAAAAAGCAACGGTTCTCGTGTTGCATGGATATGAAATTGCGAAGGGCTCCGAAATAGTTGCCCAAGTGTAGGTTACCCGTTGAACGGATGCCGCTGACTACTGTGTCCATGATACGTCTGTTTTTTATGGATGACAAAATTACTCTTTTTATGTAAAATGGCAAAAAAGAGTGGGTGTCGGGGAGTCGGTTCAGGGTTGTTTATCGTTTTTATATCTGCGCGTGGTTATGTCGTCGAAGATGGAGGGAGCTTGATTAATTCCGTGGCGGAGTGCTTCTGCCGCGATATTCGGGGCAAGCGGACGACGATGTTATGGTCGGGTTAGCGTCGGTTTTTGGCGGTGCGCTCCATATAGGTTATCTTTACAGCGATAATTGTGCGTTATGAGAAATATTATTGCGACGCTGGCATGTATGGTTATCTCGTCGTACGCATCGTGCCAGATTGCGGACGGGCCCGGGAGCTGGCGGCCTGCCGATACGGTGTCTGCGAGTCAGGTGGAGCGGTTCGGCGCGGATAGATGCTTCTTCGTCAGAGAGATAGATGATGATGTTTTTGCACGGATATACGGCAAATCGTATAAACGCGAATGTACTGTGCCGCTCTCCGACCTGCGGTACATCCGTGCGTTGCATTACGATGCCGCCGGGCGTATATTGGTCGGTGAGATGGTCTGCAACAAGGCTGTGAGCGACGATGTCGTGGCGATACTCAGAGCGTTGTTCGAGGCCCGTTATCCGATCGAACGCATGGTGCTCATAGACGAATACGATGCCGACGACGAGCGTTCCATGGCGGCGAATAACTCATCGTCGTTCAATTTCAGATACATATCCGGCACAAACAGGCTCTCCAACCACAGCGACGGTATGGCCGTAGACATCAATCCTTTATATAACCCGTACGTAAGGGTGCGCGGCGGCGTTACCACTGTCGATCCCGAGGCGGGGAGGCCCTATTCCGACAGAAGCCGGAGTTTCGTATATAAGATAGAGCGCGACGATGTCTGCTATCGAGAGTTCGTAAAACGGGGCTTCGTGTGGGGCGGCGACTGGACGAGCCTCAAGGACTACCAGCATTTCGAGAAGCGGCGGTAGCGTTCCGTAGGTCGGGAAGTCGTGTGCTTCTCATGAGTTTTCGGGTTCGCCGTTTCTGCGGTGTTTTGATATGGCATAGCAAACGGTTATATTTGTATATCGACTAAAAAACAATATCATGAAACGTATATTTCTGACACTTTTTATGTCTCTCGGCGTTACGGCCGTTACGGCGCAGAACTCCGGCAAGGTCTCCGTAACGGGTGCCGGTGAGGCGGACCCTTATGCACTCGAGGCTTTGGAGGCTCTGCTCGACACCATAGATACCGATGGTATCCGTGAGGTGTATATAGGCGAGCGCGGCGATGGCTCCGTGTCTGCGTGGCTCGGCAAGATACCCTCTGCCGCGGACGGCTTTTATGTTGCGGTTGGCGACGGTCGCGTAGTTGTGGCCGGAAGTAACGGACGCGGAACGTTATACGGCGTCGACGAGTTGGCGCGTGTAGTAGCGGCTCATCCCGCAGGTGCGGCGGAGGTGTTCGAGACGGCCGACGCTCCTCGCATCGCATCTCGTGGCGTGGTGGAGGGGTTCTACGGCACGCCGTGGAGCCATAAAGCGCGTCTCGGCCAGCTCGATTTTTACCGTATGTGCCGTATGAACACATATATATACGGTCCCAAGGACGATCCCTATCACAGCAGTCCCCACTGGCGGGAGCCATATCCCGAACGCGAGGCGGCGCAGATAGCCGAGTTGGCCGACAGGGCGCGCCGTAACGGGGTCGATTTCGTCTGGGCCGTACATCCCGGTAAGGATATACGTTGGGACGGTAACGATCTCGATTCGCTGTTATGCAAATTCTCGCAGATGTATGACCTCGGCGTGCGCTCGTTCGCCGTATTCTTCGACGACATATCGGGCGACGGTACCGATCCCAAGAGGCAGGCCGAGTTGCTGAACGCTTTGGACAGACGCTTCGTAAAGGTCAAAGGCGACGTTGCGCCTCTGATAATGTGTCCTACCGAATACAACAAGAGCTGGAGCGATCCGAAGAAGGGTTACCTCTCCACTCTCGGCAGGAAGCTCGACCTTTCGGTGCGCATAATGTGGACGGGCGACAGGGTGGTTTCCGACATAACCGAGGACGGTTTGCGATGGATAGAGGGACAGATCGGGCGTCCAGCATATATATGGTGGAATTTCCCCGTGTCCGACTACGTGCGCGATCACATGCTCATGGGGCGCGTTTACGGTCTAACTGCGGAGGGGACCGATATGATGTCGGGTTTCGTGACCAACCCCATGGAACATGCCGAGGCGTCGAAAGCGGCCATATACAGCGTGGGTAGGTATTGCTGGAACCCCTCTGCGTTCGATAGTATTCAGTCGTGGGAGGAGGCTTTGTGCCTGCTTATGCCGCACGATTACAAGGCTTTGCGCATATTCGCCGAGCACAACTCCGATATGGGTAAGACGGGGCACAAATATCGTCGTGAGGAGTCGGTTAGCGTGGAGAAGACGGCTGCCGAAGCTCTCGAGGCCTATAGTAAAGGACAGACCGGTCACAATACTGTTTCGTTGTTGGGTCGTATGTCGGGTGTGTTTCGAGATATAGTCGCCGCCGCCGACATATTGTTGCAGAGCCACGATAACGAGGCGCTGGTGGAGGAGTTGCGTCCGTGGCTCATGCGGTTTAAGATATTGGGACAGGAGGGACGCGTGGTTACAGATCTTGCCATGGCCTCGTGCGTTGTGAAGAATGCAGGGTCCGATGCCGATACTACGATGTGGCGGCAGGATGTGGAGCTTGCCGAAAAACATGTGGAGGCTTTAAGGTGTATGGCCGACGAGATAGATTCCACATATAACCGTAACCAGTATCAACCAGGGATAAAGTGTGCGACCAAAGTGTTGCAGCCGTTCGTCGATTCGTTGTCGGTGATGGTTTTCGAGGGGGAATAGTCGAATATTATTCGATATTTTACCGCCTCGGTGATAGAGGCTCTGTATCATTGTACTCGGTTTATCGAGAAGGTTGCTTTTGATGGGGCGTTGGTCCTTATATATATTGGATATTTTGGGGGAGGGCTATACTTCCCCTTTTTTATATGCTGCATAATTAGAGTGTGTTCTGTTTGCGTGTGGACGTTTTACGGCGTTTGTGGTTGGTGAGACGTTTATTTAGTTTGGCGGTATGCGAATTAGTCGGACTTTTCGCCCGGATGGGATAAATACAATTCCTAAATTATGTTGCATAGAGATGGACCTTTTAGCGGTATTTTGCTCGGCGTCACAGGGCCGGAGCCTGCGGGGGACCGCTTAAGCGGGGTGCTCTTTCGATTCGTGTCAGTGATTTAAGCGGAAAGGTTCTATGATTGCAGGAACTTACGCGGGCCTCCGTTGGGGGAGGCTCCGGCCCGCTCATCCCTCGTTCCTCGGGATTTAACGGCGGAATTGTGTTTGATTGCCCTCGCTTCGCTCGGGCTTTGGCTGTTGGTGATACGCCTTGCGGCGTTCTTTATTGGTAGTTGTTAGGCGACGTTCTGTGCCTTGTCTTTTGTAGTTGTGTTTAGTGTAGTTGGATGTTTGTTGTATTCCCGCTTTAGTCTCGTTTGTTTTTGTTGGGTGCATTTTTGTATTGCTCGTGCGGGTGCATCCCCTTCGGGGACGCGTCAGGGATTTTATAGGTTCGGGGCGTACGGGGAGGAAGTTTTCGTGGAGTTTGGGAAGTACGCGGTCTCTGAACGCAT
>CAJURV010000078.1 GCA_910588925.1 uncultured Rikenellaceae bacterium | reverse complement strand
TAAATGCGCTCTTTTTCATGAGTTCGGTAGTGAGATGGTTGTCTCGCGAGCGGAAGAACCTCCGGGGCATTCATGAGAATACCCTGTATTATAGGGTCGGAATAGATGAAGAATCGGCCAAATAATCTTTATGTTTGGCCGATTCTTCATCTATTCCGACTTTATCAGGTAGTAGTTCTTTTTACCTTTTTGTATTAGGAGGTATTTGTCGGCTATCAGGTGGTTGCCGGTTATGGTTGTTTCGCTGTCGGGGACTTTTTCTTTGTTGAGGCTTATTCCGCCGCCCTGTACCAATCGGCGCAGTTCTCCTTTGGAGGCGAATATCGTTGCTTTCTCGACAGTGAGCGTAGAGAACGGTATGCCTGACTCGATCTCCTTTTTGCTTACCGTGAACATTGGTACTCCCTCGAATACCTGTAATAGCGTCTGTTCGTCGAGCGAGCGCAGTGTCTCCGTGGTGGCCCCGCCGAATAATATGGCCGATGCTTCTACCGCCTTTTCGTAGTCTTGGCGTGAGTGTATCATGCAGGTGATCTCCTCGGCCAGACGTTTCTGTAGTATGCGGGTGTGCGGAGCTTCACGGTGAGAGGCAATCAACCCGTCTATTGTGTCCCGGTCGAGCATGGTGAATATCTTGATGTAACGTTCGGCGTCCTCGTCCGATACGTTTAACCAGAACTGGTAGAATTTGTAGGGCGATGTGTAGGCGGGGTCGAGCCAAATGTTGCCCGATTCCGTCTTGCCGAATTTCGTGCCGTCCGATTTCTTTATGAGCGGACATGTAATTGCGAATGCCTCGCCGCCGCATTTGCGACGTATAAGTTCCGTGCCGGTGGTGATATTACCCCATTGATCGGAGCCGCCCATCTGCAATTTGCAGTTTTTTGTCTGATATAGGGTCAGATAGTCGAATCCCTGTACAAGTTGGTAGGTGAACTCGGTGAACGACATGCCGTCGCCCTCGCCGTTGAAACGCTTCTTAACCGAGTCTTTGGCCATCATGTAGTTGACGGTTATCAATTTGCCGACGTCGCGTATGAACGACAGAAACGATTGTTCTTTCATCCAGTCGTAGTTGTTGACCATCTCGGCGGCGTTGGGAGCGTCGCTTTCGAAGTCGATGAGGTGCGAGAGCTGGCGTCGTATGGCCTCCTGATTGTGGCGTAAGGTCTTCTCGTCTAGTAGGTTGCGTTCGAGCGATTTGCCGGAGGGGTCGCCTATCATGCCGGTGGCGCCGCCTACGAGTATGATTGGCTTGTGGCCCGAGGCTTGGAAGTGCTTCATTATCATGACGCCTACAAGGTGACCTATGTGCAGAGAGTCGGCCGTCGGGTCGATGCCGACGTATGCCGTTGTCATCTCTTTGGCGAGTTGCTCTTCGGTGCCGGGCATCATGTCGTGTATCATGCCGCGCCAACGGAGCTCTTCTACGAAATTTTTCTTCATCGTCAGTATGTTTTTTATTTATCTATCGATTTGGTTATGCGCATGGCGCAGAAGTCGGGGCCGCACATGGCGCAGAACTCGTTGTCGTGGCCGGCGCTCTTGATCATCTCGCTGTGATAGCGGCGGGCTTTTTCGGGGTCGAGCGACAGGTTGAACTGGTCGCGCCATCTGAAGTCGTAACGGGCCCGGCTCATGGCGTTGTCGCGCAATATTGCCGCCGGATGTCCTTTGGCTATGTCGGCTGCGTGGGCCGCTAACTTGAATGTGACTACCCCCTCGCGAACGTCGTCGCGGTCGGGCAGCGAAAGATGTTCTTTAGTGGTTACATAACAGAGCATGGCCGTGCCCATCCAAGCTATCATGGCGCCTCCTATGGCCGAGGTGATATGATCGTAGCCCGCACCTATGTCGCTTACTAACGGCCCGAGGGTGTAGAACGGGGCTCCGTGGCACTGTTCTATCTGCCGGGTCATGTTCTCCTTTATCATGTGCATGGGTACGTGGCCGGGACCCTCTATTATGGTCTGAACGTCGTTGTCCAAAGCTATGTGTTGAAGGCGTCCCAATGTGTCGAGCTCTCCGAACTGGGCCGCGTCGTTGGCGTCGGCGAGCGAGCCCGGACGCAATCCGTCTCCGAGCGAGAAGGCCACGTCGTAGCGTTTCATAAGAGAGCATATCTCTTCGAAGTGGGTGTATGCGAAGTTCTCGCTGTCGTTCAGGCTCATCCATTTGGCCATGATGGAGCCTCCGCGCGATACTATGCCGGTAGTGCGTCGGCGGGCCAAATCGACATGTTCGCGTAGCAGCCCGGCGTGTATGGTGAAGTAGTCTACGCCTTGCTCGCATTGTTCCACCAACGTATCGTAGAACAGCTCCCATGTGAGGTTCTCTATTTTACCTCCCGCCTTTTCGAGCGCCTGATATAGGGGAACGGTGCCTATGGGTACAGGGGTGGCGCGTAATATGGCCTCGCGAGTGGCGTGTATGTTCTTGCCGGTGGATAGGTCCATCACAGTGTCGGCGCCCCATTTGACGGCCCATAACGCTTTCTGTACCTCCTCGTCGGTGTCGGAGCCGAGAGCGGAGTTGCCTATGTTGGCGTTGATTTTGACGAGGTAACGCGATCCTATTATCATGGGCTCGCATTCGGGATGTCGGCGGTTGGAGGGTAGCACTGCGTGGCCTGCCGCTATATCGGCGCGCACCTGTTCTGCCGTTATTGCGTTATCGCCGGTGGCACCCTGATTCTCGCGAGTGGCCGCATAACGCATCTCGGTGGTTATTATGCCGTGCTTGGCGTACCATAGCTGGGTGCGGAAACCGTCGGCCGACTTTTCCCGCTCCTCTATCCACCCTTTTTTGATCTCGGGCAGACCGTCAGAGGTGTCGATGTCGGGGTCGGTGTAAGCTCCTGTAGTGTCGTAGAGTATCATGCTCTCGCCGTTCTGGAGCGATAGTTTTCGCATACCCACCCTCACGTCGCTGTCGGGAGCCGTTACGTATATTTTTTCACTGTCGGGCAGTGTGAGATCTATTTCCTCTTTTTTCATAACATAGTTCGTTTTGAGGTGTCGCAGAGAGCGAATCTTGCGCCGTTTCTTAAGTAGAGTGCAAATATACCTCTTTAGATACGGCTTAGCAAATTTATTTTGCTCCGTAGCTGTATATAAAGCGTATGCGTCCGTTTAACGCTATCGTATCGTCGTAGTATGTGGTGCCGGTTTTATTCGTTTGCGGATGGGGAGACGGTTTGGTCTCTGCCGGCTAATCTACTGCGATACGGATCTTTTGTGAATATTGTCAAATTAATTCAACCGACAAGTATATTTTTATTACCTTTGCCGGCGAATAACCAAAAAGTCAGTAACTATGTCATTTGATTATCAGACGAATGTAGACAGTTATGCAGTGGCCGACTCGACCGCTCTGATCAGAAAGGTCTATGCGTGGATGTGCATGGCCCTCGCCATAACGGGTCTTACCGCCGTCTTTACGGCTAGCACTCCGTTCATGCTCAATCTTATATTCAGCTATCAGGCGGTATTCTTCGTGATGCTTTTGCTGGAGCTCGGCATCGTAGTGTTTCTCGTCTCGCGAATAAACAAAATGAGTTTTTCCGCCGCTATGGGGTGGTTCATTGCCTATTCGGTAATCAACGGGCTCACTCTGTCCGTCATATTTCTCGCCTATACCGCCAGCTCCGTAGCGGGCACATTCTTCATAACGGCCGGCATGTTCGGGGCGATGAGCCTTATCGGTTACACCACCAAGAAAGATCTTAGCTCGTGGGGCAATATCTTCATGATGCTTTTGGTGGGGCTTATCATAGCTTCTCTCGTAAATATCTTCCTCAAGAGCGACACCATGGGGTGGATAATCTCCATAGTGGGCGTGATAGTGTTCACCGGCCTTACCGCTTACGACACGCAGAAGATCAAACGTATGCTTCACGGCGCTCAGACGAGCGAACAGACCAAAAAGGTGGCTTTGCTCGGCGCATTGTCGCTATATCTCGATTTTGTCAATCTGTTTTTATATCTGTTGCGTTTCCTCGGCAACAGACGATAACTTTTAATCTGAATTTATGTCTTACAATCTTTTGAAAGGAAAGAAGGGGATCGTCTTCGGTGCTCTTAACGATAAGTCTATAGCATGGAAAGTGGCCGAACGTGCCGTAGAAGAGGGTGCTGAAATAGTGCTCACCAATATGGCGGTCTCTATCCGTATGGGTACCATCGACAAGCTGGCGGAGAAGTGCGGTGCCAAGGTCATAGCCGCCGACGCCACGTCTGTGGAGGATCTCGAAAACCTGTTCGACGAGACTATGGCTCATTTCGGCGGTAAGATCGACTTCGTGCTCCACTCTATAGGTTCGTCACCCAACGTTCGCAAGGGTCGCACCTACGACGATCTCGATTACGGATTCCTGCAGAAAACACTCGACATATCTGCCATATCGTTCCACAAAATGATACAGGTTGCCCGTAAGAAAGATGCCATCAACGAATGGGGTTCAATAGTGGCTCTCTCTTACATAGCCGCCCAGCGTACGCTTTACGGCTACAACGATATGGCCGATGCCAAAGCTCTCCTCGAGTCGATAGCACGTAGCTTCGGTTACATCTACGGTCGCGAGAAGAAGATACGCATCAACACCGTGTCTCAGTCGCCTACCCCTACCACGGCCGGTTCGGGCGTATTCGGTTTCGACGGTCTTCTCGACTTCGCCGACCGCATGTCTCCGCTGGGTAACGCCACCGCAGACGATTGCGCCGACTATGTGGTAACCCTTTTCTCCGACCTTACCCGTAAGGTGACCATGCAGAATCTGTTCCACGACGGCGGTTTCGCCAGCATGGGTATGAGCCGCAGGGCCATGAACGTCTATAACAAGAGCCTCGAGATAGAGTACAAGGACGTGAAACAGAAGTAAGGGTTTCCTTAGCTTACCATAGGGAGCATGTCTCCTTGCGATATGTATGAAAATCGGACGGATTTGAGATTCGTCCGATTTTTTCATATCTTTGACTTCGTATTGGATGTCTGGCCCCGGCTGGCCGAAACCGTATTTCATCGTGCTCGGGTCGCAGGTATCCCGGTTCGTGCATAGAGTATAGTCCGTCGTTGCGGTTGCGGGGCTTACGGCACGTATAGTAATAAAACAGTCTCTTTCGTATGGACGACAAGAAAGACAACACTGCGGCGTCGTCCGGCAGTTTCTACAGTGACATAAACCCCGGTGCGGGGGAAGACGACGCTTTCGTTCCGGGCGGTATAGGCGGTGTAGTGCTCATTCCGGAGCGTAGCGAGCCGCGGAAGAAGCCGGAGGATCGCAGGTTGCCCGTCACATTGTGCGAGGTGGCCGAAGGTAAGTCGGCAAAGAGGGTCTATGACAGTCTCGGAGAGGAGATAGGCCCCTCTCTTAACGATGCCCATGTCTCTGATCGCAAGACAGTGAATGCAGAGGTGTCCGAGAGTCGTCCGGAGGTGGATTACGGAGCATGGCGCAAAGATAAGTTTCTGCTATATAAAAAGTTGCCGTTCATACGCCGGAAAATGGATTTCGGTACGTGGGTCGAACGCAACAAAGTGGCCGTGTCGGTTACGGTTGTGGCCTATCTGGTCGGGCTTTTCGTATTCGCGTCGGTGCGTATAGATATCTCTGCCGATAAGGTAATGCAAGGGGTGTTGGTGGAGGTGGCTCCCGATATGGAGCCTGAACCGGAGCCGGAGAAGGAGGCGCCTATGGAGGATAAGCCCGCGCCCGCCGAGGTCAGAGACGTGCATAACGCGGCCTCTAATGCCACGGCCCAGTTAGACGGCGGTTTGAAAGACGATAAGGGCACCAAAGCCAACGATATATATAAGGATGCCCAGCAGTTGGACGCCAAATTGGCCGCGTCGAAAGCGGCATACGAGCGGATGGAGTCGGAGCTGGCGGCGCTTGCCGAGCGTCCCCGTTCCAACGACCAGCGTAAAGGCAATCAGGATACGGAGCGCAAACAGTCGCGTGTGAGCGGCAATGTCACTGTAGAGTACGACCTGGAGGGGCGCGATGCGGTCTACCTGCCTGTGCCGGCATATAAATGCCATAACGGCGGTAGGGTGGTCGTCAATATAACCGTCAATCGTAGCGGGGACGTAATATCCGCATCCGTAGACAAGGGGCGTTCTTCCGACGATCCGTGCCTATGTGAGAATGCAGTGTCGGCGGCCAAAGGGTCGAGCTTCAATGCCGGTACCACCTATCCTGCACGTCAGAACGGCACCATCACCTATCTTTTCCTGTCGCAATAATAGCGGAGTGTCAATATTATAGGTCATGGATTCCATATTTTCGTCCGACATAAAATACCTCCCAGGCGTGGGTCAGGGTAAGGCCGCCATAATAAAACGCGACCTCGACATCCATACCTACGGCGATCTTCTTCAATTTTATCCTTACCGCTATATCGACCGCACACGCATCTATACCGTGCGTGAAGCCATGACCGACGAGTCGCTCGTATTGGTGCAGATAAAGGTGAGGGTGGAGCGCATGGGTGCAGTAGGCGAGGGGGCCAGACGCCGTTTTGTGGTAGTGGCGCGAGATGCTACCGGTTATGTCGATCTGATATGGTTCAATGCGGCCAAGTGGGTCACCGACAAAATAGAGGTGGGGCGGGAGTATATCGCGTTCGGGCGTCCGTCCATATATAACGGTATGCTCTCTATGGCTCATCCCGAGCTCGATATACCTATGACGGGTGCTTCCAAGCGTACCATGTCCATGTACGGGCTCTACTCATCTACCGAGCGGCTCAATCGTGCCGGCGTCACATCGCGTAATATCACCCGGTGGATGGGTAAGCTGTTGGAGATGACCTCGTCGCATATAGAGGAGACGCTTCCCGGTTATATCATCGAACGTTTCGGCCTGTTGGGACGTCGCGAGTCGCTTGTCAACATACATTTCCCGCAGTCTGCGGAGCTGTTGTCGAAGGCGCAATACAGGCTCAAGTTCGAAGAGCTTCTGATATTGCAGCTGTCTATTCTGCGTCAGCGTAATGTGCGGGTTGTGCGAGGCAGCGGCCTTGTATTTGCCAGTGTGGGCGAAAAGTTCAACCGCTATTATAACGAGTGCCTCGAGTTCGACCTCACGGGGGCGCAGAAGCGTGTCGTACGCGAGGTAAGGGCCGATACCCGGTCAGGCCGGCAGATGAACCGTCTGTTACAGGGCGATGTGGGAAGCGGCAAGACAGTGGTGGGGCTGATGTGCATGTTGCTCGCCGTCGACAACGGGTATCAGGCGGCTATGATGGCGCCAACCGAGATATTGGCTTCCCAGCACTACGCTTCCGTAGCTCCGCAATGCGAGAAGATAGGGGTGAAGGTGGCGTTGCTCACCGGCTCCACCAAGAGGGGCGAACGGCGCGAGATAGACGAGGGTTTGCGTTCCGGCGAGATAGATATACTGATAGGAACCCATGCCCTTATCGAAGATTCGGTGAAGTTCGCCAATCTGGGTTTCGTCATAATCGACGAACAACACCGTTTCGGGGTGATCCAGAGGTCGAAGTTGTGGACTAAGAACGAGGTTGAACCCCATGTGCTGGTAATGACGGCCACCCCCATCCCTCGCACGCTGGCTATGACGGTTTACGGCGATCTCGATGTCTCGGTCATAGACGAGTTGCCCCCGGGGCGCAAACCTGTCAAGACATTGCACTTTTTCGACAACAGACGGTTGCAGGTCTTCGGGTTCATGCGAGATCAGATAGATAAAGGACGTCAGGTATATGTGGTCTATCCGCTGGTCAAGGAGTCCGAGAAGATGGATTATAAAAATGTCGAGGATGGCTACGAGAGTATCGTCAGGGCATTTCCTCCACCTAAGTATGCTACGGTCATAGTTCACGGCCAGATGAAGCCGCAGGATAAGGATTACGGCATGAACGTATTCAAAAGAGGACATGCACACATAATGGTCGCCACTTCGGTTATAGAGGTGGGTGTCAATGTGCCCAATGCCACGGTGATGGTGATAGAGAGCGCCGAAAGGTTCGGCCTGTCGCAGCTTCACCAGCTCAGGGGTAGGGTAGGACGCGGAGCCGAACAGTCGTATTGCATCCTCATGACCGGTAACAAACTATCTGCAGACGGTCGTAAACGTATGGAGGCTATGGTGCGTACTACCGACGGTTTCGAATTGTCGGAGCTCGATCTCAAACTCCGCGGATACGGCGATTTGGAAGGGACGCAACAGAGCGGTAATATGCTCGATCTGAAGATCGCCTCTTTGGGGCGCGATAGCGAGCTGTTGCAGATGGTCAGAGGCGTCGCCGAAGCTATCCTCGAAGAGGATGAACTTCTCGCCTCGGATAAAAACAGTAGGCTGCTGGAGGCGGTGCGTGCATCCGATAATAAGGATAAAACTATTGATTTCAGTAGAATTTCTTAAAAAAAAACTTTCCCCACCTAACCGTCTTGTCTGTAGTTAGTTATTGCTGTATTGATAATTTGCTTCACAAAAAAACGTCGCAAAAATTTGTCAAAAGGGAAAAGATGTCTATCTTTGCACCCGCAACGTCGATTTATGGTGTTGCTTCCGATTGTCCTAAGT
>CAJURV010000077.1 GCA_910588925.1 uncultured Rikenellaceae bacterium | reverse complement strand
AAAACCACTTTATCGAATGCCCCGCCCGGCGCGGTCCCCCGCAGGCTCCGGCCCTGTGAATCGCTCCAACTCCACGCAAACAATTCACCCCACGCAAAAAAAGAGCTTTTCATAAGGAATCCTTGTCTATGGCACTTGCTCCGCTCGTGCCGCCATCCGGGCGAAAAGTTCGGCTAATGCGCATACCATCAAACCAAAAGGAAAATCATCGTCCCGCAAACCACAGACACCGCAGGACATACTCCCCAGACAGCAAAAACCGAGCATAGCGAAAACAGTCAATCACAATTCGCCTTTCCCGCCCCCACAGAATGATGGACATGCAGGCCACACCTCGCAGTAGACAGACTCCCCCTACCGACATCACAAAAAGCGACCTAGCCCCTTCCTATCGCATCTCTGTCAACAAAAAACGACTACAGACTCAATCCCCCAAAACGATTACCGTCCCACATCTGCAAAAGATCACCGACCAAATAACTGCTCCCGCCGATAAATATCATGTCTTCGGAAGAGCTCCTGCGCGACGCCTCCTCCAAAGCCGCACACACATCCGGCATAACGACACCCTTCAACCCAACCCCGGCAGCCGCACGCGCCAGCTCACCGGCATCGAGACCGCGCGACACGGAGGGACGTGTAAATATATACTCGGCCTTACGAGGCAAAAGCGGCAATATCCGCGTCAAATCCTTGTCGGCCACCACCCCGAATACTATGAACAATCGATCGAATGCCCGTTGCGACCTCAACTTCTCTATCTGCGAGACCACCTCACGTATGCCGGCCTCATTATGACCGGTATCGCACACCGTTAGCGGATTACGGGCCATCACCTGCCATCTGCCCGCAAGACCTGTACTACCCGCCGCATGAGCGAGAGCCCGCTCTATCTGCGGACGCCCGACCTCCAAGCCTTTGTCGGCGAGACGTTCGGCCACTGCTAAGAAAGTGGGTATGTTATAGCGTTGACACGCCCCCCCCAAATCCGATTCGAAAGTGAAGCGATAACCGTCCAAAAGGCTCTCTGTCTCGAACAGAGCAGAACCGTCCGTGCGACATTCATAACCTGTCACACGATACATCTTGTCGGCGAAAGTGACCGGCGACCGACACTCGTGAGCCTTGTCGATGAAAACCACTGCGCTTTCCGGATCGCTCTGACCCACCACCACCGGGGTATCGGGCTTTATTATGCCGGCTTTCTCAATAGCTATCGCCATAACCGTATCGCCGAGTATGGCGGTATGGTCGAGACTGACGTTGGTTATTACGCTGAGCGACGGATTTATAACGTTGGTGGCGTCGAGTCTGCCACCCAAGCCCGTCTCTATCACGGCCACATCGACACCTTCGCCGGCGAAAAGATCGAACGCCATAGCCGTGGTGACCTCGAAGAACGACGGTTTATGCTCGTCGATGAAAGGCATGGCCCGCTCCATGAAGTCGGCTATACGCTCCTCGCTCATGGCTACGCCGTCCACACGTACACGCTCTCCCACATGACGCATGTGCGGAGAGGTATAAAGCCCCGTCTTAAGACCGCATTCGGCAAGCAAAGCCGCCGTCATGTGCGACACCGAACCCTTGCCGTTGGTGCCCGCCACGTGTATGGACCGGAACCGCTCCTGCGGCCGACCTAAAAAACGACAGAACGCCTCCATGCGTTCCGTCCCCGGGTTATAAGCCGCTCCCCCCACCTGCTGAAACATCGGTATCGACAACAGGCGGTCGAGAGCTTCTCGTGTCGTCATATGATTATGGTTATTTAACCGCACCGGAACGACGACTAACGCCATTCCGGCGCAGTAAGGTTACTCCTCCCGACGACGCTCCTCGTCACGGTTACGGTCGTCGTCTTTATCGCGTCCCTTGTCTGTCTCCTTGTCTGTCTCCTTGTCTTCGGGACGAGCCTGACGCTCCACCTTGCCCGGATTCTTGACGTACTTATCCAGCCAACCGAAGAACTCGTCATGCCATACTAGAGAGTTTTGGGGTTTGAACACCTGATGTCCTTCGTCTTCGAAGAATACCAACCGCGAGTCGAGACCGCGCGAACGTGCCGCCGTAAAGGCCTGCAGGCTTTCGGTGTAGGGTATGCGATAGTCGAGCTGACCGACTATTATCATGATGGGAGTATCCCATGCGGCCACCGACTTGTGGGGAGAGTTGGCATACGAACGTCTGGCCGTAGCGTTATTGCTCCAGTAGGGACCGCCCAAATCGTTACGCGGGAACCACAACTCCTCGGTGCTTCCGTAGAAGCTCTCGAAGTTGAACATGCCGCAGTGGGCGATGAAAGCCTTGAAACGCTTCTCGTGATGGCCTGCCAGATAGTAGGTGGAATAACCGCCGTAGCTGGCGCCTACGCATCCCCTGCGGCTCTTGTCAACCCACGGCTCGCGGCTCACGTCGTCTATTGCCGACAAATAGTCGCGGATGTTCTGACCGCTATAATCGCCGGAGATCTGATCCAGCCACTCCTGACCGAACGATGGGAGACCGCGACGGTTGGGGGCCACCACTATATAGCCCTGAGAAGCTATCAGGGCGAGATTCCAACGATAGCTCCAACGCTGGCTAACCACGCTTTGAGGACCGCCTTGGCAATATAGAAGCGTGGGATATGTCTTGGTAGAATCGAAATCGGGAGGGAACACCACCCATGTGAGCATGCGCTTGCCGTCGGTGGTCTTAACCCATCGTTTCTCGAACGAAGCCATACGCACGCTGTCGTATATGTGCTTGTTGACGAAGCTGAGCTGCACCTCCTCGCCGTCGCGCGGGTCTATCTCGTAAAGCTCGCTTGCCGAGAGCAACGTAGTCTTCTCGGCGGCTATGCGACCGCTCTGCATCGACATGGCCACATAGTCGTGAAGCCCCTCGGTTATCACCTCCACATCGCCGGCCGGCTCAACGGTAGCCTTGCATATCTGGTGGGTAGCCTCTATGGGGGCTATGAAATAGAGGGTGTTGTTGTCGGCCCAATGCACCGAGCCTGCGTTATAGTCGAAGTCCTTGGTTACATAGCTCTTCTCGCCGGTAGCCAAATCTATCACGAACAGACGCTCCTTGTCGGCCTCATTACCGGCACGCTCCATACTGCACCACGCAAGACGGCTGTCGGAGGGCGAGAATACCGGGTAACGGTCGTAACCGGGCATCCCCTCGGTAAGATTACGGGTGGCCCCGGTGGCTATGTCGTAGAGATATATGTCGGAATCGGTGCTGACGGCATAGTCGTAGCCGTGGAGTTTCTTGGCCGTGTATGCGATCTGCGTACCCTCGTTGTTCCATGCCACCTCCGACATGTCGAAATAGGGTGCCAGAGGAGCGTCCCACGGTTCGCCGGCCATTATGTCCTTCACGTCGGTGAGGCCGTTACCGTCGAAGCGGGCCACCTTTATATGGCTGAAGGTGCCGTCGAGCCAGTAGTTCCAGTGGCGGGCCATCAGATCGTCGTATATCTTCACCTTGGCCTTATCGTAGGCGGGGTAGAGATCTTGCGCCGTGGTGTCGACCTTGACCTGAGCGGTGTAGAGTATCATGTCACCGCGGGGAGAGAGCTCGAAGGCATTGATCTCTTCGTCGGGCTCCACGGCCAGCTTAAGATCTTCGCCGTCGGGCGATACGCTCCATATCGCGGTCTTACCGCTACGGTTGGAGAGGAAATATATCTTGCGACCCTGCTCGGCCCAACGTGCGTTGTAGTCTTTGAAATCGCCTTTGGTTATCTTGACGGCCTCGCCCTCGCCCATGGGCTTGACCCACAGGTTGGTGTAGCCCTTGTTGTCGTCCACGTTATAGACGGTGATGCCGTAAAGGGCCTGAGTGCCGTCGGGAGAGAGACGGGTATCGCCCAGACGCTTCATCTTGAGCATTATCTCGGGAGTGAAGACGCCGGCCTCCTTTTCGGCCTCCGTAAGACGTGGTACGTATGAATCGTCGGTATCGTTACATCCTGCCAGTACGGTTATCGCCGTCGCCATGATTACAAATAGTTTTTTCATATTATAGGTTTTATTTTCTTATATTCCCGCCTGTAGCGAGGCTTTTCGCCGCAAAAAGATCCTTTATGGTGTAGTACGAGGCCTCCACATTAGCGACCGTCTCGGCCGGAGTACACCATTTGATGTCACTGATGCCCTCCTCGCGTTGCGGTGTGAGCGCGGCAGGACCGTCGTAGCTCATCTCGAACCAGTATGTGTCTTTGAGTATCATCTCGCCTCCGAGCAAGTAAAGGTGCCATGTCACGGTTATCAGGTCGCCGCAACGGTGACCGTCTATACCGCACTCCTCGCCAACCTCTCTTACGGCACACTCCTCTATGGACTCGCCCGGCTCGCGTTTACCTTTGGGAATATCCCACCGGCCGTTGCGGAATATCATCAGCGTGCGACCACCTGCATCCGTAACCACTCCGCCGGCGGCAGTCACCCTGTTGAAAAGATCGCAGAACGACGCAAAGGCCCTCTCTATGTCGTCGCAGACGTACACGAGCGTGTCGTGCTCGGCCAGCAGATCGAACAGAGCGGTGCGCGAAGAAAATATATCGGTGCGCGAAAGATGAAAAATCGGATTACAATTATTATATTTGTCTTCCGAAACATCGAAAACTATCCTCTTTTCGGAGTAATAAACGGTGTACATCCTGTTAATATTTTTGATATGAGCACAAGTTACAAGAGAGAAATTGCAACGTCGTTGCTCGAGATAGAGGCGGTGAAGCTAAGCCCCGACAAGCCTTTCACGTGGGCGTCGGGATGGCATTCGCCCATCTATTGCGACAACCGCAAGACACTCTCGTACCCTGAAGTACGAAAGCAAATTTACAAAAGTTTTGCGAAAATCATAGCCGAACTTTACCCCGAGGCCGACATCATAGCCGGGGTGGCTACGGGAGCCATAGCCCACGGGGTGCTGGCTGCCGAGCAGATGGGCAAGCCGTTCATATACGTTCGTTCGGCGGCCAAAGACCACGGACTGGCCAACCAGATAGAGGGCGCTTACAAGCCCGGCGACAAGGTTGTGGTGATAGAAGACTTAGTATCCACCGGAGGCAGCAGCCTCAAGGCCGTAGAGGCCCTCCGCGAGGCCGGGTGCTCCGTACTCGGCATGGTCGCCATATTCACCTACGGATTCCCCGAAGCGGCATCACGTTTCGAGGCGGCCGGATGCAAATTAGACACGCTCAGCGACTACGCCGCACTCATAGATGTGGCGGCAGAACGCGGTTACGTATCGGACAACGAGATGGACACCCTCAAAGAGTGGCGCACCTCGCCCGATACATGGAGGAGATAATATGGCGGAGTATAAAAGCAAACAGGTACGCATAAACAAGCCGGACGAAGCCATATACGCCGTACTCTCCGACTTCGGCAACTTCACCCCTATAGTGGCCGACAAGGTGGAGGAGTGGAACGCCACCGAGGAGACATGCAGCTTCAAGGCCAAAGGGTTCACCGTAAAGCTACGTATGGTGGAACGGGAACCGCACAAGCTCATCAAAATAACCGGCGACGACATCCCGTTCGAATTTTTCTTCTGGATTCAGCTTAAAAGCGTGGCCCCCGACGACACGCGCATGTTGCTCACGTTACGTGCCGAGCTAAACATGATGATGAAAATGATGATCGGAGGCAAGCTACAGAAAGGGCTCGACGAAATGGCCGATAAGATCGCCGCCGCGTTCAATGCGGTTTAAGCTCTACCGTACATGCGGTTTTCGAGCGGGCCACTATCGGGCCGCTCTTTTTATATACCTTTTGCAGGCGTGATGCACGTGTAAGCCAACACTACCGACATGACTACGTATCACAACCGAATCGCCGCAAGACGGACCGTTTATTTCAGGAAACCCTGCCTTTTAAGTGTCTCCATGTATTTCTCCGTAAAGAATACGCTGTCTTTCGCGGGGTATCTTTTTGTCGTGAATATCTCGGCCAGATTACGCGTGCCGTTCTCACGCACCAGCTCCTTTACATAGTCGAGAGCCTCCTTTTCCGCCCACAGCCTTTTCACATCATCGTCTTCGTAATCGCGGTAAGTATCGCGATGGACGACCGCTTCGAGCGGAAGTCTCTCGGTAAGCGGAGGAGTATCGGCAGGGTATCCGAGAACTACGGTAGTGACAGGAACGACACCTTGAGGCAACGACAAGAGATCGCATATCTCCGTGGCATTATAGAGCGTGGTTCCGAGAACGCAGGCTCCGAGCCCGTGGTGTTCCGCCTCCAATATCATATTCTGGGCGGCAAGCAAGGCATCTATGGCACCATTTACGAACCACAGCATATTGTCGTACGACGGTTCGGTCTGCGACGCACGGCACCATCGGGAGAAACGGTTGACATCGCAACACACTGTGACGGCCACGGGCGCCCCCATAGACGCGATCTGACCGAAATGGAGCGGCGACAGCTTATCGAGAAGATCGCGGGCGGTGGTGACCACCAGTGAATAGAGCTGCATATTGCCTACGGTAGAGGCACGTGTAGCGGCTGTCAATATACGCTCCATGACCTGATCGTCTATGTGGCGGTCGGTATAGCGGCGCACGGAGCGGTGATCGAATATCGTCTTCATAATTATAGTTTTACAGTGTATCGGTCAGCAATGGCATTCATCTGTAATCGCACCGGCAAAAGCTCCCGGCGACTCGACTACATACGACACTCATATCGCATAGCACAATGCAAAAATAACCAAAACCACGAGATGTTTTGCGCAGTTAAAAAAAATCGCTATTATTGCCGTCGAAACCCGGGCCACCGAACCGACATGCGTACGGAGAACCCTTAACAGAAAGACACAGCCATTCAGTAACACCGTAATGAAAAGCGACAAACATTTCCGGGATAAAGGCTCCTCGGATGATTTGCTGAAAAAGCCGACAAGGCTCGAACCCAACAGGAAAAGCGGAAAAGACCGCATAGTTTTCGACGAAGACGACGACGAAGAGATCTACCGACCTGAGAAAGAGTCTATTCTCGACTACTTCGACGAAGAAGAAGACTAACACCCTATGCTACGACACCGGAGCTAACTACAGGCCTCGAAGACGGATTTCCCTATATTTTACCATGGAACGATTTGCGATACTCGCCGGAACGGCAACACGATACTATGTGAGCGACGCCATAAGCGACGACAAACCTGTAGTGATGCTGATACACGGGTATATGGAGTCGATAGAGTCGTGGGACGGGCTTATAAGGAGGCTCGAACCGCATGTAGCAGTGGTGGCGTTGGATCTGCCTGGGCACGGCATCTCCGAGGTACCGTCGGACATTTGCACCATGAATTATTTCGCCGACACGGCATGCGCGTTGCTCGACAAACTATCTATCGACAAAGCCGCCGTAGTGGGACACTCCATGGGTGGATATGTCGCCTGTGCCTTTGCGGCCAAATATCCGGAGCGCTGCTCGGCTCTCGTATTGCTGCATAGTTCGCCGCTGGCCGACACACCGGAACGCGCGGTCGACAGACTGCGCGAGATAGCAGTCATAGAGCAAGGGAGAAAAGAGCTGTTGACATCCGTAAACCCGTCACGCAGTTTCGCCCCCTGCAACGTCGACCGCATGGAAGAGACCATCGACGCCCTATCGGAACAGGCCATGATGACCGACAACAACGGCATACTCGCCGCCCTGCGAGGTATGATGGAGCGCGAAGATCTGTCGAAGAGACTGGCCGAACTACACATCCCCCAATCCGCAGTATTCGGCACGGACGACCTGTTCATTCCCGAAGCGGCCCGAGAAAAGATAATCTCCGAAACGCCCTACATGACCCACCACATCATCCCCGACACAGGACACCAAGCCCATCACGAAGCTACGGGAAAGGTCACAAAAATAATTCTCGATATCACCGAGTAGCCGTTCTGACAGACCATTTTATTGAAGAACCCACGCTCACTACAAACCGTTTCATACATAGTTCCACCTATGTATCGACAACCAGAAACGGAGAGGGGAAATACATCCCCATTAACGTATCCCCATTTTTTGATATGCGCATAACATTCCGACATTCGGTTATCCCAAGGAAACAAGCGATATTGAGACCTGACTAGAGGCTTGATACGGTTATTATAATTTTAATGCAAATGACTATACTTCAACCCAAAGGATAAAGGTTGATTTTTTTGTTGGCGAGACGATAAGATGCTATAAAACGTCTCGAAGATATGCGCATTAGCCAAAGCCTATAATGCGGCACGGGGTGCCGCTCCGCGATAACCGCCACAAATTAACCCGACAGAGGTTGGGAAAACCGCTGGCGAGCAGATGCCATCACTCCACACCCAAAGAAATGCGCATTAACCGCAAGTCGCAAGCATGCTTGCCCTCGCACACAATCGCAGACTGCAGGGCGCCGAACTTTTTCGGTAAGCCGAGCGCAATGAAACGAAGTTTCGATTGCCGAGGCGAGAAAAAGTGCGCGAAGCGAAGGTTTTTAGACCTCAAAAATCGTCGATCGCGGTCGTGCGCCTCCGGAGCGTACTCCCCGTACGTGAGGATGGCTCACGAACGGGATCGGCGATTTTTGTGGCTAAAAAGCGACGGAAGCAGCCCCACAGTAACTAACACTT
>CAJURV010000076.1:1880-8844 GCA_910588925.1 uncultured Rikenellaceae bacterium | reverse complement strand
CTCTACGACCACCACCGAGCCTACGTCGACATTCACCATAACCGTAGACGGCGACTTAGTTAAGACATTCACCGTGAAACAGGCCAAGAAGCCGAGCATATCGGTGAGCACGGCCACCGTGATAGGCGGTTCGAGCGCGGTGAGCGGGTCGTTCACGGCCTCTACGTGGGATGTGAAATCGTCGGCGTACGTTACGTCGAGCAACTCCAACATGGGCATAACCCTGCCCTCGAGCAACAACGGAACATTCACCGTGGGCATGGCTGCGAGCATGGACCAGACGTTCACAAACAGGAGCGCCACTATAACGCTCGTAGGTGTCACCGGAAATCTGGCGACTTGCTCGATTGCTCAGAATAAGGTGGTATATGCCTTTTCGCCGGCGAATCCTACGGACATAGCGGCCGCGGGCGGTTCTGTGGATGTGACGGTGACCTCTTCCAATGCCGGCACCATCTCTTCCGGCATGACGGCCACATCATCGCAGACGTGGTGTACCGTCTCGGTAAGCGGGAATAAAGTAACGGCTAAGGTTACCAAAAACACAGGTAACACCTCACGTACCGCCACCGTCTATGTCACCTATAGGAACAGCCGGTCACAGACCTTTACCGTCACCCAGGAGGCTGCCGTTACACTGAAATCGCTCACACCTCCGGCAGGATGTGTCTACTCGAACAACACACTTAGCGCCTACAGTACGGCCAAGACATACGACTTCACCCTCGGGCTTAACATTGCGGTGGACGCTTCCAAGATTTCGATAGCCCGCACGTCGGGTTCTCTGGCAGTGCCGACACTGACCACTACCGGCAGCAAGACATCGCACACCGTGCGTGTGAGCGTACCGGCATCGACTCTCACCACCGAGCCGGAGAGCGTGTTCGATATCAAGGCGGACGGTAACCGCATAGGTAGCTTCACGGTCAAGCAGGCCAAGAAGCCGAGCATATCGGTGAGCACGGGGGCCACTGTTTGGGGTGGTTCGAGTGCGGTGAGCGGTTCGTTCACGGCCTCTACATGGGACCTCAAGAGCAGCGGTTACGTCACCTCGAGCAACTCCACCAATATGCCCATCCTGTCCCCAAACAAAAACGGAACATTCACCGTGGGCATGGCCGCGAGCATAGATCATACGTTCATAAACAGGAGTGCCACTATAACGCTCGTAGGCGTCACAGGCAATCTGGCTACCTGCTCGATTGCCCAGAATAAATTTACTTACGAATTTTCAAACTCCAGCGGACCGACAGAGAGTCTTTCGTTCCCAGCTACAGGAGGCAGTGATGCGCTATTTGTTACAACTACTGAATTAGGTGATCTACCCGGCACTTCTTATATAGGGGTAGAATCGTCAGAGACATGGTGTCGTGCTATTGTAGAGACTAAAAGCAATATTCAAATAATTGTCGATCGTAACACCGCAGAAAAGGCGAGAACGGCGGTAATAAGACTAAAGGTATACAACTGTTTGTCTCAGCCTGTAACCATTACCCAGGCGGCGGCCGTGACGTTGAAATCATTTACCGCTCCGTCGGGTTGCGTCTATGCAAACAACACGCTTAGTGCCTACAGTGCGGCCAAGACCTACGACTTCACTCTTGCGCTAAGTCGTGCGGTGGATGCCTCCAAAATCAAGATAACACGTACGTCAGGCCCCCTTGCAGTGCCGACACTGACCACCACCGGCAGCAAGACATCGCACACCGTACGCGTGAGTGTTCCCGCCTCTACGGCTACCACCGAGCCTACGTCAACATTCAAGATAACCGTAGACGGCAATGTGTTGCAGACATTCACCGTGAAGCAGGCCAAGAAGCCGAGCATATCGGTGAGCACGGCCACCGTGATAGGCGGTTCGAGCGCGGTGAGCGGGTCGTTCACGGCCTCTACGTGGGATGTGAAATCGTCGGCGTACGTTACGTCGAGCAACTCCAACATGGGCATAACCCTGCCCTCGAGCAACAACGGAACATTCACCGTGGGCATGGCTGCGAGCATGGACCAGACGTTCACAAACAGGAGAGCCACTATAACGCTCGTAGGCGTCACAGGCAATCTGGCTACCTGCTCGATCGCGCAGAATAAATTGACTTACGAATTCTCAAACTACAGCGGACCGACAGAAAGTCTTTCGTTCTCAGCTACAGTAGACAGTGATGTGCTATTTTTTACGACTAATGCAGGTACTATCCCTAGCACTTCTTACATAGCAGCAGAATCGTCGGAGACATGGTGTCAGGCTATTGTAAAGACTACAAGCGGCATTCACATACAAGTCGATGAAAACACAGGAACAAAGGCGAGAACGGCGGTAATAAGACTAAAGATAAAGGAGTGTTTGTCACAGCCTGTAACCGTTACACAGGAGGCTGGCGTCCCCGCAACCGTCACCATAGGCGGCGTAGTGTGGTCGTCGTTCAACGTCAACACTCCCGGTACTCTGGCAACGAATGTTCCGTCGGCACTCTTGGGTACCCGTGCCGAGTCACACGGTAAGTGCTACCAGTGGAACCGCAAGGTGGCATGGTCTACTACAGGTAGTAGCGTATCCGGTTGGGACACCTCGGTTCCGAGCGGTACTTCTTGGGGATCAAGCACCAATCCTTGTCCCAGTGGGTTCGTGGTTCCGACTAAGGCACAATGGGATGCTCTCATTTCCGCATGTACTAAGAGTTATAAAGGCGGATGGAGTTCAAGTGATTACGGTTACTTAGAACTGAAAAACGGTAGCAATACATTGGAGTTTCCCGCTGTCGGGTACCGCAACGAAACGGACGGTTCGCTGTACGGTGCCGGTACGTACGGCTTCTATTGGTCGTCTACGCAGAATGGTTCTGACTACGCGTACCGTCTGGACTTCGGTAGCAGTAGCGTGAGTACGAGCAACGGCAACAAGACGAGCGGTCGTAGCGTGCGCTGTGTCCGCCAATAATTAATTCTTTGATTCTTTGGTTTCTTTGATTCTTACCCGAGTGCCGGCGAAGCGGCAGTGCGCATCGGAGACAATGCTCCGACAACAAGCGGCCGGGCACTCCGGGTAAGGCAATGAGAACAGAGCAAACCGCATAGTGCCGGCAGGTCCATATTTTAATACGGTTATTCTGAAGGTTTTTGAATTCCGATCCAGAAACATCCGTTGAATAACTGAATTACGTTCATTAGGTTTCTTAGCAGTACCCGGACCGGTCGGCACTTCTTATAAATTTCATATAATAATTCATCGAAGATTATCTATCTCTAAATTACCCGGAGCCACCTTGTCTGATTCAGACGGGGCGGTTTCTTATCGGGAAATCCGTATTTGCCATATTTTTCAGTACGGTCGGAACACGAATTTACGTGAACGTAATCTGAACATATCCCGAACAAATCGAGATATTCGCTACGTTTTACGCTCCGAGGAACCATAGGCACATCCAATACGATTCCGCCTTTAGTTCCGCTATACGAAACACGCCGTAATGCGTCAAGTGGCATTAAACACTTCAATGCGTTTCACAACCGACATTGCATGACGGCATGTTTTACCGATATGATTATTCCGGTCGTTAAAAAAATAATTGCAAAAAAATTATAAGTCTCTTAGTCCTTTCCGGAACTTCGCAGATACGATCTCCTCCACGCTTCGGTCCTCCAGCTTGCTTTCGAGCCACGATACTATGTCGAGATAGAAGAACGTGCGACGTTCGTAAGGGTGGCTTTCGTACGGTTTGATGCGGTCGTAGAGGTTTCGCAGCTCCTGTTTGAAGTCGCCCGCATATATGTGGTTAAGCCGTTTGAGGAACGATATGAGCACCTTTTGTACACCGTGCATGTCGTTCATCTTGATGATAAAGGTGTAGACGTTGCGGATCTGATAGTCGAGATTGTAGTCGAGGCCGGCTTCGTAGGATGCTATAAGGTTGAGCATGCGGGCGAAACATTGCAGGTCGCGCCTTATGGACTGGTCGCGCACGGATATGATACGCTCGAGATAGGATATGCACTTGCGGTAGTCGGCAGCTCCGAAGTACAGACACGCTATCTTGTAGTACAACAACATCTTGTAGTGCGTGTCGAGGTACGAGCCCGCCGATGATATGTATCGCTCCACGTCGGCCACTATGGATATGCCCGATGTGAAGCTACCCTCCATAAGATAGAGGTTGACCCTGTGCAGATAGAGGGCCAGATACGATAGTATGGAGGCGTTGGTGTTTATGGTGACTATATCCTCTATAGCCTTTTCGTAACGGTCGATAGCCGACGACAGACGCCGCCAGTTGCGGGTGAGGAACAACGATTCGAGGTATCGGGAATAGGCCTTCAGATAGTAGTCGTAATAGAGCGGCTTGAGGTGCCCGTTGTTGTCGAACAGCTCAATGATCCTGCGACTGTAACGGAAACATGCCGGGAAATCGTGGAGTATGTGGGCATACCACATGCGGGCCTGCGCCAGCTGAACTTGCTCTATGAACGACAGCTCCATCTCGGAAAAGCTGTCGATCTGCGGCTTGAAGAAGTCGGTCACCATGCAAAGGTCGCGTTGAGAGCGTACGTAACCGAGTTTGAGATGCAGGTTGTATAACTGTACCGCTATGTTCGAGAGTTTGTTGCTCACCTCTATGCGTTCGCACAGCTCTGTGGTCTGGGCGCTCAACTGGTCGGCACGGGTGGAGGTGCGGGCCAGATGGTGCGTCTCTACCGTCTTCTCAAACTCCACTATCTCCAATGCTATGGTGGACTGTCCGGACTCTACCGCTATCTTTTTGGCCTTGTCGAGAACACGCAAACATTGGCCGTGCAGCCCTTTGTCGTAAAGAATACGTGCGAAATCGATCTGCTCGCTAAGCTGCATACGGAGACTGTGACTAACACCTATAAGCCTCACACTCACCAATATCTGCCTGTACAGATGGGCTTTTATATTGGCTATCTGGCTTTTGGTAATGCCGCACCGTTTCATCAGTTTCTGTTCGTCGTAGACATCCATAGCCTCCATAGCGTCGAACAACACTATGAACTTGGCGTTGGCATCGCCCTGCCTCGTGGCGTATAGCTTGAAGTTACGCTTCTCCGCTTTGGTGAGACTTCCGATAAGGTCGAAAAGCGGCTCTTTGCGTCCGTTATCCTGTGCGGGCATGAATCTTAATCTACGTTGAACAATGTGGCCTCCGTCGGTACCGCCTCCAGCCCGAGATGGGTCCATGCCGCCGATGTAACCTCCCTGCCGCGGGGCGTACGTTTGAGTAGTCCCTGCATTATGAGGAACGGTTCGTAGACCTCCTCTATAGTGCCCTCGTCCTCACCTACGGCGGTGGCTATGGTTTTGAGTCCGACGGGGCCGCCACCGAACTTGTGTATTATCACCGAGAGTATCTTATTATCCATCTGGTCGAGCCCCAGAGAATCGATATTGAGTGCCGATAGTGCCACTTGCGTTATGGCGCGGTCTATGCGGCCGGTGCCTTTGACCTGTGCGAAATCGCGTACGCGCCTAAGCAAAGCGTTGGCTATACGG
Organism: uncultured Rikenellaceae bacterium; assembly: GCA_910588925.1. Lineage (GTDB taxonomy): Bacteria > Bacteroidota > Bacteroidia > Bacteroidales > Rikenellaceae > CASDZP01. The sequence continues at coordinate 3,341 of CAJURV010000076.1, read as the reverse complement.
GGGGTACCGCGGCTACGCATGGCTATCTCCGTGGCTCCGTCGTCGTCGATAGGGACGTCTATTATGGAGGCGGAACGTGTTATGATACGCTTCAACGTGGGCGTGTCGTAATACTCGAGGTGGCATTTTATGCCGAAACGCGCACGCAAAGGCGAGGTGAGCAGTCCGCTGCGGGTGGTGGCGCCTATGAGCGTGAACGGGGCGAGCGTGATCTGTATGCTACGGGCTCCCGGACCTTTGTCGAGTACTATGTCTATGGTATAGTCCTCCATGGCGGAATACAAATACTCCTCCACTACCGGAGAGAGACGGTGGATCTCGTCGATGAAGAGCACGTCGCCCTCCTGCAGACCGGTAAGCAGCCCCGCCAGATCGCCGGGCTTATCGAGCACAGGACCGGAGGTTACCTTTAGGGTGCTGCCCATCTCATTGGCTATGATATTAGCCAGAGTGGTCTTGCCCAAACCGGGAGGACCGTGCAACAACACGTGGTCGAGCGCCTCGCCGCGCATCTTGGCCGCTTGTATGAAGACGTTGATGTTATCCACTATCTTGGCCTGACCGCTGAATGCTTTGAGCTCTTGGGGCCTTATGCGCTCCTCGAACTGCGAATCGGTCTCTATGTTTCTTATGTCTTTCATCGGTGTAAAGATAGTAATTTAACGTGAGTTTAGCCAATTACGTGTGGTAAGACAGGTCGGTTTGTTTTGCGTTTGCGTCGGTTATGCTTTTGTTCTGGTATGGAATGAACATTATGGCTATGGGGGTTTGCATTATGTGAGGCGGAGCCTGCGGAGTGCGGCCCGCTCGGCCACTGCGCTGCGCTTCGGGTCCGCCAAGAGGAAAGTGTTCGATGTCCCTCGCTTCGCTCGGGCCGGAACGGCGGAGAGTGTTTGATGCTTCCCACATCCCTCGAACCTCGACAGGTTGCGTTTCATATCATTAGCTGTCTGCGAAATCTCTTCATGAATATATACGCATTAACAGAAACTATTCGCTTTTTTACAGATTAGTTCAATTCAATTCCTTAGAGAATGTAATGCCGTAGAATAAACTGCACTTTTACGATTCCTTGCCCGGCATCACAGGGACGTAGCCTGCGGGGGACCGCGCCGAGCGGAATATTTAAGAATATGATTTTATACAAGATAAGCGATAAACGCTGTAAATAACCAACCGTGTAAGCGGGCCTCCGTGCGGGGAGGCTCCGGCCCGCTCGTCCCCTGTGCTTCGCTTCGGGTCCGCCAATAGGAGAGTGTTTGACGTCCCTCGCTTCGCTAGGGCCGGTCACGTTTTATATTATTGGCTTTTTGCGAGACGTTAATACGCATTTGTTTTGAATATATGCGCATTAGCTGAAAATTTCCGTCTTTTTACAGATTAGCTTAATTCAATTCCTTAGAGAGTGTAATGCCGTAGAATAAACTGCACTTTTACGATTCCTTGCCCGGCATCACAGGG
>CAJURV010000076.1:0-1780 GCA_910588925.1 uncultured Rikenellaceae bacterium | reverse complement strand
ACGTAGCCTGCGGGGGACCGCTTAAGCGTAGGACTCTTTAATTCGTGATGGTGATTTAAGCGGAAAGGTTATATGATTGCTAATACTTACGTGGGCCTCCGGTGGGGGAGATTTCTGCCCACCGCGAGGTGCGGCCCGCTCATCCCTCGTACCTCGGGATGGAACGGCGGAAGTTGTGTTTGATCGCCCTCGCTTCGCTCGGACCGGCTTATCGTTAATCTGTTGGAGAAACGTTAGTACACTTTTTAACTTGAATATATGTGTATTAGCTGAACTTTTCGTCTTTTTTACAGTTGAACTTGATTCAATTCCTTATAGAATATAATACCGCAAAATAAACGGCACTTTTAGCCCGGATACTATGAATAATAACATAGCGAGGGGGCTCCCCTGCATCCCTTCCATATTCCTCAAAAATCAACTTCTCCGTAATCCTGAAAACATAAAAAGCCGACGCAATCCTAAATAGAATCGCGTCGGCCTTGTCTGCACGTCGAAAGCGTCAGAATATGAATCGTGAGCTTATCTCCTTGTAGTTATATACCCGTTCTATAACGTCGGCGAATATGTCGGCCACGGATAGTACTTTGAATTTAGATATGTCTTCGCCGTCCTTGAGGGGTATCGTGTCGGTTATTATCACCTCTTTAAGTGCCGACTGATTGATACGGTCGTATGCAGGGCCGGAGAGGATTGGATGGGTCACTGCCGCGCGAACGCTCTTGGCCCCCTTCTCCATCATCATGTCGGCGGCTTTGGTTATGGTGCCGGCCGTGTCTATCATGTCATCGAGTATAATGACGTTTTTGTCCTTAACGTCGCCTATCACCGTCATGGAACCCACCACATTAGCTTTCTCGCGTTGTTTGTGACACACCACCATGGGAGCGTCCAGATATTTGCTGTAAGCGTTGGCCCTCTTGGCGCCGCCCATGTCGGGAGCCGCTATGGCGAGGTTCTCTATATTGAGGCTCTTGATGTAGGGTACGAATATGCCGCTGGCATAAAGATGATCCACCGGTATGTCGAAGAAGCCCTGTATCTGGTCGGCGTGCAGGTCCATAGTCATGATGCGCTCCACACCCGCCGCCTTGAGCATGTTAGCCACCATTTTTGCGCCTATCGACACACGCGGACGGTCTTTGCGGTCCTGACGGGCCCAGCCGAAGTATGGCATCACAGCTACCACACGATGGGCCGATGCACGTTTGGCCGCGTCTATCATCAGAAGAAGCTCGAAAAGGTTGTCTACGGGAGGGAATGTCGATTGTATGAGAAAGACGGTACATCCGCGAATACTCTCGTCGAAAGCGGGCTGAAATTCACCGTCGCTGAAATCCAAAACGGTCGATTTACCGATCTCTGCGCCGTAGGCCTTGGCGATATTTTCCGCGAGATAGCGTGAAACACGTCCCGAGAAAAACTTGATAGTGTGCTGCATTTTAGTTGTAGTTTGGTTGGTTCCTCTCTCCGACAGCCCTTATTTGCGAGAGCCCGATGTCGCACGACACGAGTTTTGCTTGTGGGGAGACAGTCGCCGCAAAGTTAATCTTTGTATTTGAATAACGAAAGTTTTTAAGAGCTAAATTTAAGCGACACGTCATATAATAAACACCGGTATGCAATACGGATTAATATACGTACATCATACTTTTCATCAAACTAAATCCGCCTCATCGCTATGGATAAGGCGGACTTACTGATAATTATTGCATAGATTTTATAAAGAAGTGCCGACCGGTCCGGGTACTGCTAAACACCCGATGTGATTTAAGTTATT
>CAJURV010000075.1 GCA_910588925.1 uncultured Rikenellaceae bacterium | reverse complement strand
AGATATTCTTTGAGTTATTATCATAATTTTGCACTTGCTTGTTGAGTCTGCAAAAACCACATAATGAGAACATTTTTTTGTGCAATCGGAAAAAATGTTTACCTTTGCCTACTTTTAGTTATTAACTGGAGTAAGTATCGGCGGCCCGATACCATGCTAATAGTGTGGTTGTCAGGTTGTTGATATACTGCTTCGCTAATTGTTTTTAATAATGACAGATCCTATCGCGGATTTTCTGACGAGAGTCAGAAACGCAGTGAAAGCCAACCACAAGGTGGTTGAAGCTCCTGCATCGAAGATGAAAAAGGAGATAACCCGCATTCTTCACGAGCAGGGTTACATCCTCGCCTACAAATTCGTTACCGACGAACGCGGTCACGAGCAGATCAAGATCGCTCTGAAGTACCACCCGGTAACTAAGACTCCGGCGATCAAATACCTCAAACGTGTGAGCCGTCCCGGTCTGCGCCGCTATTCGTCGTGCGCCGAGATGCCCCGTGTATTGAACGGTCTTGGTATCGCTATTTTGTCGACCTCTAAAGGCATTATGACGGACAAGACCGCACGTGCCGAGAATGTCGGCGGTGAAGTATTGTGTTATATTTACTAAAGTTTTAGAAAAATGTCAAGAATTGGTAAAGCTCCTGTAAACTTGCCTAAAGGTGTTTCCGTGACAATAGCTCCGGACAACACGGTAAGCGTTAAAGGGCCTCTTGGAACACTCTCGCAGAAGGTAGATGCCGACATCACCGTTAAGCAGGAGGGTGATACCTTGGTCTTCACACGCCCGACAAACCAGCCCCGTCACCGTTCTATGCACGGTCTCTATCGTGCTTTGGTGCACAACATGGTCGTAGGCGTATCGGAAGGTTACGAAAAGAAACAGGAGTTCATCGGCGTCGGCTACAAGGTCGAAGCTAAGGGTCAGATACTCGAGATGAGCCTCGGTTTCTCTCACGATATCCATTTGCAGCTCCCCGCAGAGGTAAAAGCGGAGGTATTCGCAGAGAAAAAAGGTAATCCCATCCTCACCCTCAAGTCTGCCGACAAACAGCTTTTGGGTCAGGTTGCGGCTAAGATCCGTTCTCTCCGCAAACCGGAGCCCTATAAAGGTAAAGGTATTCGCTTCGTCGGTGAAGTTATCAGACGTAAGGCGGGTAAGTCTGCTAATGCTAAATAGTTATAGATTATGGCGCTTAATAAAATACAAAGAAGAGCACGCATCAAGATGCGTATCCGCAAGGTGGTTAGCGGCACTGCCGAAAGGCCTCGTATGTCTGTTTTCAGAAGTAACAAGCAGATATACGTTCAGATTATCGATGACCTGTCGGGTGCTACTCTCGTAGCCGCCTCTTCGAAAGACAAGGAGATAGCGGGCGAGGTTGCCGGCAAGAACAAGAGCGAGGTGGCTGCCATCGTAGGCAAGCTGGCCGCTAAACGTTCTTCAGAGAAGGGCATTACCACCGTATCGTTCGACCGTAACGGTTATCTCTACCACGGTCGGGTTAAAATGTTAGCTGACGCTGCCAGAGAAGGCGGCCTTAAATTCTAATGGGATATGTCAAATAGCAACATAAAGAAAGTAAGAACGAGCGATATCGAGCTTAAAGACAGGCTCGTGAGCATACAGCGCGTTACCAAGGTGACCAAGGGCGGTCGTACCTTCACCTTCTCGGCCATTGTGGTGGTAGGTAACGAAAACGGCATCGTAGGCTACGGCCTCGGCAAGGCCAATGAGGTCACCGCCGCCATAGCCAAAGGTGTGGAAGATGCTAAGAAGAACCTCATCAAGGTTCCGGTTCTCAAGGGTACCATCCCCCACGAGCAGGAGTACCGCTACAGCGGTTCATTGGTTCTGCTCCGTCCGGCGGCTCCCGGTACCGGTGTCAAGGCGGGCGGTGCCATGCGTGCCGTTCTCGAGAGCGTGGGTATCAGCAACGTGCTTGCCAAGAGCAAGGGTTCGTCTAACCCCCACAACCTCGTTAAGGCTACGGTAGCCGCTTTGGGTGAGCTCCGTGATGCCTACAGCATTGCCGAAACCCGTGGCGTGTCGCTCGACAAAGTGTTTAACGGTTAATCTTACAGCAAAAATGTCAAAGATCAAGATAACACAGACAAAAAGCCGAATCGGTGCCTCTAAGATACAGAAGCGCAACCTCGATTCGTTGGGTCTCCATAAGATGAACCACACTGTAGAGCATGAGGCTACCGCCATCATTCTCGGCATGGTGAACAAGGTTTCTCATCTGGTGAAGGTCGAAGAAGTCAAGTAAATAATCCTTTTATACCGTATATAACGATGAATTTAAGTAATTTGAAACCCGCGAAAGGTTCTGTAAAGTCAGAGAAGCGTATCGGTCGTGGTCAGGGCTCTGGTTACGGCGGAACTTCTACCCGCGGTCATAAAGGTGCCAAATCGCGTTCGGGCTATTCGAGCAAGCGCGGTTTCGAGGGTGGTCAGATGCCGCTTCAGCGTCGTCTGCCCAAATTCGGTTTCAAGAATATCAACCGTGTAGAGTATAAGGCTGTCAACGTTTGCACTCTCGAGGAGATCGCTTCTAAGAGGGGTATCAGCGAGATCAATGTAGACACTCTTATCGAAGCAGGTTTCGTCTCTAAGAACGACAGGGTAAAGATACTCGGTTCCGGCGAGCTCAAAACCAAACTCACGGTATCGGCTCACGCTTTCTCAAAGGGTGCCGTAGCCGCTATCGAAGCCAAAGAAGGTCAAGCAATAAAACTCTAGTTCGATGAAGAAATTAATCGAAACCCTGAAGAATATATTCAAGATAGAGGAGCTCAGAAAGCGTATTGTCTACACTCTGGGCATCATCTTGGTATATCGTCTGGGAAGCTTCGTGACCATGCCGGGCATAGACCCCAACGCCCTTACCAACCTGCAGAATCAGGTGGAGGGCAACGGTCTGCTCGATTTGATGAACATCTTCAGCGGTGGCGCTTTCTCTAACGCCTCTATCTTCGCTTTGGGTATCATGCCCTACATATCTGCATCTATCGTGATACAGTTGTTGGGTATCTTGGTTCCCTATTTCCAGAAGATGCAGCGCGAAGGCGAGAGCGGACGTCGTAAGATGAACCAGTGGACCCGCTATCTCACCATAGTGGTGTTGCTGGTGCAGGCTCCCGCTTACCTTGCCAACTTGCATAACGAGTTGCCCGCGTCGGCATTCGTGATGGGAGACGGTTTCATGTTCAACGTGGTAGGCACTATAGTGCTTATCGCCGGAACATTGTTCACCATGTGGCTCGGCGAGAAGATCACCGACAAGGGTATAGGTAACGGTGTGTCGCTCATCATCATGGTGGGTATCATCGCGCGTTTGCCCTATGCTTTGGCCGGCGAGTTGCTCGCACGTTTCACCGAGTCTACCGGTGGTGCCGTGGCGTTCGTTGTCGAAATGTTCGTGCTCTTCGTGATATTCGCCCTCACCATAGCTTTGGTGCAGGCGGTACGCAAGGTGCCCGTGCAGTATGCCAAACGTATCGTCGGTAACAAGCAATACGGCGGTGCACGTCAATACATCCCCATGAAGATCAATGCGGCTGGTGTCATGCCCATCATCTTCGCTCAGGCCCTCATGTTCATTCCGCTCTTCTTCGAGCGTTTCGAGGCTACACGAGGCATAGCGACGGTGTTTGCGGATTATACCGGCTTCTGGTACAACTTCATTTTCGGTCTTTTGGTAGTCGCTTTCACCTACTTCTACACTGCCATCACCGTCAATCCGATGATGATGAGCGAAGACATGAAGCGCAACGGCGGTTTCATTCCCGGTGTCAAGCCCGGTAAGAAAACGGCCGACTATCTCGACACGATAATGTCGCGTATCACCCTTCCGGGATCGATCTTCCTCGCGATTATCGCGATTCTCCCTGCTTTCGCCATGAAGCTGGGTATCAATAACCAATTCGCTCACTTCTTCGGCGGCACCTCGTTGCTGATTCTCGTGGGCGTAATTCTCGATACCCTGCAACAGATCGAAAGCTATCTTCTTCTGCGTCACTACGACGGCTTGATGAAGAGCGGCAGGATCAAGGGTCGTTCGGGAATGTAGCGTGCAAATAAACCGCACAATATATATTCACAAGATTCGATGATTGAATTAAAGACTCAGGAGGAGATAGAGATCCTCAGAGAGAACAATATCCTCGTTTCCAAGACGCTCGCGGAGGTAGCCAGGCACATAGCGCCCGGCGTAGCCACCAAGGAGCTCGACAGGATCGCCGAAGATTACATACGTTCTCACGGAGCGGTTCCTGCCTTCCTCGGGTACGAGGGTTATCCTGCAACGCTTTGCATCTCGGTCAACGAGCAGGTGGTGCATGGTATTCCCGGCGACTACAGGTTGCGTGACGGCGACATAGTGTCTGTCGATTGCGGTACGTTTATGAAGGGGTTTTGCGGTGACTCTGCCTATACCTTCGGTGTGGGTGATGTGGCAGAAGAGGTGAGCCGCCTTATGGCTGTCACCAAAGAAGCTCTTGTTAAGGGTGCCGAGCAGGCTGTGGCCGGAAACAGGGTAGGCGATATAGGTTACGCTGTTCAGAGCCATGCCGAGAAGAACGGATACTCGGTCGTTCGCGAACTGGTCGGACACGGTCTCGGACGTCAGATGCACATGAGCCCCGAGGTCCCCAATTACGGGGCACGCGGCAGGGGGCCCTTGCTCAAGAAGGGTATGGTCATCTGCATAGAGCCCATGATAAATATGGGTGCGAGACACGTTGTCTGGGGACGCGACGGCTGGACGGTCAGCACACGCGACGGCAAGCCCGCGGCGCATTTCGAATATGCGGTGGCTGTGGGAGTATGGAAGCCCGACATACTGACGACCTTTGATTACATCGAAGCAGTACTAAATCAAACCTCTAATTAATGGCTAAACAGGCAGCAATTGAAAAAGACGGTACTATTATCGAAGCGCTATCAAACGCGATGTTCCGTGTAGAGCTCGACAATGGCCATGTAATTACCGCTCACATATCGGGGAAGATGAGGATGCACTACATCAAGATTCTTCCGGGCGATAAGGTGAAGGTTGAAATGTCTCCGTACGACCTCAGCAAGGGGCGCATATCTTTCAGATACAAATAGTCCAAGGGCGAGGCAGGAGAGTTGATCCGGTTCAAACAGATTAAAATTTATCTTCGATGAAAGTTAAAGCATCAATCAAAAAGCGCAGCGAAGATTGCAAGATCGTAAGACGCAAAGGCCGTCTCTACGTTATCTGCAAAAAGAATCCCAAGCTGAAAATGCGCCAGGGTTAATCCCTTAATCGTTAAAACACAAAGTTGAAAAATTTATGGCACGTATAGTTGGTGTTGATTTACCCAAAAATAAGAGAGGCGTAATAGGCCTCACCTACATCTACGGCATAGGTCTGAGCACCGCACAGGAGATTCTTTCCAAAGCGGGCATCGACCAGAACGTCAAGGTGAAGGATTGGAGCGACGAACAGGTTACCTCTATCCGTAACGTCATCGCTTCGGAAGGTTACAAAGTTGAAGGTGAGTTGCGTTCGTCTATTCAGCTTAATATCAAACGTCTGATGGATATCGGTTGCTATCGCGGCATCCGTCATCGTTTGGGTCTTCCCCTGCGCGGTCAGAGCACCAAGAACAACGCTCGTACTCGCAAGGGTAAGAAGAAAACAGTAGCTAACAAGAAAAAAGCAACCAAGTAATCGTAATTAGCAATGGCAAAGAAAACTACGACAGTTAAGAAGAAAGTCGTCAAGGTCGAAGCGATAGGCCAGGCCCATATCCACTCTACCTTCAATAATGTGATCGTGACCCTCGCTAATGCGCAAGGTCAGGTGATTAGCTGGAGCTCGGCCGGTAAGATGGGTTTCCGCGGCTCTAAGAAGAACACTCCTTATGCGGCTCAGACCGCCGCGCAGGATTGCGCCAAGGTTGCTTACGACTTGGGGCTCCGCAAAGTGAAAGTATATGTCAAAGGTCCGGGTGCGGGTCGCGAATCGGCTATCCGTACTATCAACGGCGCCGGCATAGAGGTGATAGAGATCATCGACGTCACTCCGCTTCCTCACAACGGTTGTCGTCCCCCTGCAAGAAGACGCGTCTGATCAATAGCGCGGTTTCTTTACATTTTTTATTTAACCAAAGTAAAATCAAAAAGTTGACAAATGGGACGATATATAGGACCTAAAACAAAGATCGCCAGAAAGTTCGGCGAGCCGATCTTCGGTAGCGACAAATATTTCGAAAAGAAAAACTTCCCTCCGGGACAGCACGGTCTTAACCGTAAGCGTAAGAAACTCTCGGAATACGGCGTTCAGCTCAAGGAAAAACAGAAGGTGAAAGCAACCTACGGCATGCAGGAAAAACAGTTCCGTCGCATGTTCCACATGGCTCACATAATGAGCGGTGTGACGGGTGAAAACCTTATCAAGTTGCTCGAGAGCCGTCTCGACAACGTGGTTTACCGTCTCGGTATAGCACCCACCCGTTCGGCTGCGCGTCAGCTCGTATCTCACCGCCACATAGTGGTTAACGGCGAGGTTGTCAACATCCCCTCTTATTCGCTCAAGCCGGGTCAGACTGTGGGTGTGCGCGAGAAGAGCAAATCTATGGAGGTGATTCAGAACAGCCTCACTGGTAATTCGCTCCGTTTCTCGTGGTTGGAGTGGGACGCTCCGACGATGACGGGCAAGTTCGTTCAGGCGCCCGAGCGTGCCGATATTCCCGAGAATATCAACGAACAGCTCATCGTCGAATTGTACTCTAAGTAGTAGTCATTAAAAACCAAACAGTAATCATGGCAATACTCGCTTTTCAAAAACCTGACAAGGTTATTATGTTGGACTCGACCGCCGAGTTCGGACGTTTTGAATTCCGTCCGCTCGAGCCCGGGTACGGCATGACTGTCGGTAATGCTCTTCGTCGTGTGCTTCTCTCTTCTTTGGAGGGTTATGCCATAACCACCGTCAAGGTGCCAGGTGTCGCTCATGAGTTCGACACCATCAAGGGCGTGATGGAGGAGATGATAGACATTATCCTTAACTTCAAGCAGGTGCGTTTCGCTAAGGTGTCGGAGGATATCGACAGCGAGAAGGTTACCGTGAACGTGGCAGGACTCACCGAGCTGACAGCCGGTTACATATCTAACTTCTTGACCGGTTTCAAGGTTTTGAATCCCGAGCTCGTGATATGCCGTCTGGACCCGGATGCCCGCTTCCAGATGGAACTCACCATAGGCAAGGGCCGTGGTTATGTTCCCGCCGAAGAGAATCGTCCCGTCGATAACACCGATGTGGCTTTGTTGCCGATAGACTCTATCCACACCCCGATAAAGAATGTGAAATACTCTATCGAGAACTATCGTGTGGAGCAGAAGACCGACTACGAAAAGCTCACTTTGGAGATAACTACGGACGGTTCCATACATCCTAAAACGGCTCTTAAAGAGGCGGCTAAGATATTGATACAACATCTGATGCTCTTCTCTGACGAACGTATCACGCTCGACGTGGAAGAGAAAGCCACCACCGAAGAGTTCGACGAAGATGTGCTTCACATGCGTCAGTTGCTCAAGACCAAGCTCACCGAACAGGATTTGTCGGTACGTGCGCTTAACTGTCTGAAAGCTGCGGAGGTAGAGACCATTGGCGATCTGGTACGTTTCCAGCGCGCCGATCTGCTCAAGTTCCGTAACTTCGGCAAGAAGTCGCTCTCCGAGCTCGACGAGTTGCTTACCACGTTGAACCTGCACTTCGGAATGGATGTAGCCAAATACAAATTGGATAAAGACTAAGTTCGCGAATAGGGGTTATTCCCCGGTAGCTGCAAAGTCAGAATCTTAACCGTAAGAACGTTTTCGACAGGCCTGATAACAAGAGTTCGCTCGGGTTGCCGGGACGGGAAAACGTCAAAAAATTCAACTATTAACAATGAGACACAATAAGACAATCAACCACCTCGGTAGAACGGCATCGCACCGCAAGGCCCTGCTCTCTAACATGGCCGTGTCGCTCATAATGCACAAGCGCATCACCACTACCGTGGCTAAAGCAAAGGCTCTCAGGGTATTCATAGAGCCGATCATAACCAAGTCGAAGTCGGACACCACCCCCTCGCGTCGTAACGTCTTCTCTTATCTCAAAGACAAGAACGCTACCACCGAGCTTTTCCGTGTGATAGCACCCAAGGTGGCAGGCCGTCCCGGCGGTTACACCCGCATACTCAAGACCGGTTTCCGTCAGAGCGACGGCGCCGACATGTGCTTCATAGAGCTCGTAGACTTCAACGATCTCTACTCACAGAACAAAGGCGCTGTCAAAGCGGCAGAAAAGCCCAAGACACGCCGTTCTACCAAGAAGAAAGCAGCCCCCGCGGCTGAAGCTCCTGCAGCGGAAGCTCCCGCTACTGAAGCAGCTGCCGAGTAATCGGGAAAGATATACCTATAAAGAGAGAGGCGATACACTTTTCGGTGTATCGCCTCTCTCTTTATAGGTATATCTTTCCCGATTGTTGGAGAAAGGCTTTGTAAGGAGGGTTTGCAGCTGGAGCCTCCCGGCGGGCCCTTCCGGGGGAGTTACTTTGTCACTCGACAAAGTAACCAAAACGAGGGGGCACAGCCCCTTTTGATAGCGTGATATTCAGTGGCATTATAGGGCTTAGGGTGAGCACTTCGTGTGAGTTATGCGGCTTGGGTAGATTCGTGAAGTTCATGGGATTGTGTGCGGTTAATAAGATTGTTTTTGTTGGCGAGACGATAAGATGCTATAAGACGCACTAAAGGTATGCGCATTAGCTAAAGCCACACATGCGGCACGGGGTGCCGCTCCGCGATAACTGTCACGAATTAACCCGACAGAGGTTGGGAAAGCCGCTGGCGAGCAAATGACCTCCACTCCACACCCAAAGACATGCGCATTAACTGCAAGTCGCAGGCATGCTAGCCCGCGCGCACAAGCGCAGACCGCAGGGCGCCGAGACTTTTTAGACCTCAAAAATCGTCGATC
>CAJURV010000074.1 GCA_910588925.1 uncultured Rikenellaceae bacterium | reverse complement strand
GTGGGGCTGCTTCCGTCGCTTTTTAGCCACAAAAATCGCCGATCCCGTTCGTGAGCCATCCTCACGTACACGGAGTACGCTCCGGTGGCGCACGACCGCGATCGACGATTTTTGAGGTCTAAAAAGTCTCGGCGCCCTGCTGTCTTTGGTTGTGTACGCGAGCTAGCATGCCTGCGACTTGCAGTTAATGCGCATATCTTTAGTGGCGGAGTAATGGTATTTGCTCGCCATCAGCTTTCCCAACCTCTGTTTGGTTAATCCGTGTAATTATCGCGGAGCGGCACCCCGTGCCGCATGAGTGGCTTCAGCTAATGCGCATACCATCAGTTCGTCTTATAGTATCTTACAGTCTCGCCAGCTTAGAACGTTTTACATTCTCTGATCTTTATCCCCAACGCAATACACGTGAAACATTTCAAATACACTCTCCGCATCACCATCTTTTAACCACGCCGCATAATGAACATGAAGTGCTTCAAACCCACGCAATCGGTATTACCCCATATCACGCACCTCAAAAGGGGCTGTGCCCCCTCGTTTTTGCTTACTTTTGTCGAGTGACAAAAGTAAGTCTCCATGAAATGGCCCTGCCGGGAGGCACAAAAAACGCCACATCCCCAAAACGGTTTGCACACTATCGGTCTAAGGTCAAATAAAAACAGGGGGATTACTTAGCGAATCCCCCTGTTTTTATTTGACCTTAGACCGATAGTGTGCAAACCGTTGCATCACCTTGGAGACGAATGAGCATGTCTCGTTGCTTCCTAAGAAGCGGCCGGACGTGACGGCTTCGTCATTATAGTATTCGGCTTCGGATTTTTTGACTAGATATTTCGATACGCTACTCCAGAGGTCCGGATTTTCGCCGTATTTGACAGCGAGACGTCGGGCATCGAGAACATGACCTATACCACCGTTATAACATGCCAGCACTATACATAGGCGGTCATACTCACTGGTGCCGGGTGCGAACTTGAGAGAGCTTTCTATCTTATTGATGAGCTTGAGGGCGGTCTCTACATTGATCTCGGCATCGGTCATCTGGTCGGCGGAGCGACCGAAAGCGCGCGCTATGGAGGGCATTACCTGCATTATGCCGGTAGCTCCCTTGGGCGACACGACGTCGGGCTTGAAACGCGACTCGTTATAAGCTATTGCCGACACGAGCCGCCAGTCGCGACCGGCCTTCATAGAGGCCCGCTTGATGATATCGTCGTACTTGGATATGACCACGCCGTCGGATATAGGCTCGGACACCTCGTCCATGTAGTGACCTATGACATTGTCGCCGTAATATATGTCATGCAGAGCGGCGAAACGATCCGTTGCCATGAAGTCGGACACCCAGCCGTTGAAACTCTCCTGAAGGACGATGTCGCCGCCACGTACTACCACGGCCGCCGACAACGACTCGTCGAACGTGTAGACCTGACGTGCCGACGGGTATAGATAACGCCCTAACTGAGCCTCCATACGGTCGCACACGAGGAAGTCTATATCGCCGTTATCGAGAGAGCGGAACAGATCTATGGTATTGTCGTAAGATATGGCCGAATTGGAACTTACGCGATCGAGCCAACGCTCGTATATGCGTGTCGATGTGAATGCCCTCGTCAGAACCACGCTATGTCCCTCCACTATGCCTCGCAGACTGTCGAGAGAGGGCAATGCCGCCGCAGGATCTATGCGTGACGACGAAAGGAGAACATAACCGGTGTTATAGGCCGGAGACGAAAGGTTGATGCGACCCTGCAAGTCGACATAACCAGGCATTGTGGCAACCATATCCACCTCGCCGGCATCGAGCAGGGCCATAGCCCCCTCTGTACTCTTTTCGGGCAATATTTTAAGGTCTACACCGAGAGCGTCGGCATACTCTTCGAGAACGTCGTGCTGGAAGCCGAACGCCTCTCCGTTAAAGGTGAAATAGCCCGGAAGATTTACATTGATGGCAACGCGAAGCTCTCCGCGCTCCTTCAAAGCGGCCATGTCGGTGGCCCTGTCGCCGCGACCAGTCAACTTGACGATCGATACGACCGATATTGCTATAAGTATTACGATTAATGTAATCGTCGATAACTTCTTTCTCATAAGAATAAGTCTTGATCGGATTTTCACACTCCGATGTCACGGCCTTTTCAGAAGATGCTGTTAATCGTAGAAGTTCCATGAGACGCCGAACTTGAGCATCCTTCGGTTGAGCGGATAGTGCGCCGTCTGGAAATAGCGGCGTCCGCCGAAGAGCTCGTAGTTGAAGTGTTGTAGCTTGACGAGCAGACGCACCCTCTTCCATTTGCCGGAGAGAAAGGCATCCATCCACAGATAGTTACCCGTCTTGACCTCGCGTTGATTGTAGAACTGCATGGTGGCGGGGTTATAACCCGGACCGTAATAAGAGGTGTTGTAATAGGCGTCTACGCCCAACTGCAACCTCAACACGTTCTTTACTACCGAAAACTCGTAAAAGTATGTGGCGTTTGCCGATAACATCGGCACCGATACAACTTCTTCGGCCGTGCTCCATTGGAGCAACACCCTGTTATTCAAGTGAAGTCCGCGCCAGCGGAAATCCTTGCGGAGGGAAACACCCGTCACGCTCAACGTGCCGCCATGTTGTGCCGGCATACCCGAAGCATCGTAGTAGACTCTGTTGCCGAGCAGGCTTTGCCACATGCCCGCCTCCACTCCGATAGAGGGTACCGTCAAACGCACGCTGAAACGGGTCTCATTCTCTTTCGCAAAAGAGTTGTTCCACGCATAGTGGTTAGAGAAGTAATGTTCGTCCCAGTAGGATGGCGTCTCCATACCGTACTGAACATCAGCTGTGAGTGACAACGGTTTGTTTTTGATGTAGGCGGATAGCTCTATGTTCCCGCCGATCATCATGTCCTGGTTTCTATAACCCACCGGGGTGTACCTGAAACGCCCCGACCAACTCAGGTATCTGCTTACCCGTCCCCCGGCGTTGGCGTAGACGTAAAGACTGTTACGCTTATCGCCGCCTTTAGACGGACTCAGATAGTCCGAGAGATTGAAATTATAGAAACTCTCGTTTCTGAAACCTACACCTCCATCAATCGTGCCAAAAACACCGTTACGGTTATACGGCTGAATCTGAGCGAATAACCGCACGTCTATCTCATGCTCCGCTATAGAGTCGGCACTCTGCGAGGGATTTACGTACCAATTCTGGTAAAAGCCCTCCTCCACCGAGCTGCGAGTGTCGGTATATGTCTTACGGAACTTCGTGAAGTTGAAAGCGTTGCCTATGAATACGGCGGGCACGTCCGCTATAGTCTCGCCCAACGAGGAATCTGGACTCACGAGCGGAATGCCGTAGGTTTGAGTATAATATAACGTATTGCCCTTAAAGACGTTGCGTGCATCTTTAAGATTCATCTTGAGGTTCTGCGGAAGATCTACGACGGTGTCGGTCACCTCGCGGTCGTCGACCAGACCGCCGTTCTCCTGTATGTCGCCCATGTTGTAGATGTAACCGCCGTGTATGGTGTAACGGGGACCGGTGTGGGCGAAAGCTATTGACAGGTTCTTGTCTTTCGATTTCTGATTGTTGTACATACCGCGGGTGCCGTTGTTACGGTATGTGAGGTTTATCGACGAGGAGGGCGATATGTTCTGCGAATGCAACACACGCAATTGCTCCTCGGCGCGTTTGCTCTGTCCCGACATGAAGAACGATAGCTGTGAGAAAGGCCTGCGGGCGTTATAATACTGAACGTTGTCGGGGGTATAAAGATAGGTGCTATAGGCATCTAAAAAGGTGAAAGGAGACGCCTGACGCCTGTCGAAAAAGTTGAGCGGCATGACGGCGCCGCCCAAGTTACCGAGATACACATTACCTATACTTTCGTTCTGAAAGAAGATATAGTCGCGGTTGAAACCCGAAAGCATGGTGTCGATATCGACACGCACCACGTTGTTGTTATAGGGGTTGTGACGCCATGAAAAGGCGTTGAGGTTACGCACCGAATCGACGAAAAGATAGCTCTCTATAGGTCTCTTCTGGCGCCTCTCCTTCTTGCCGCCGATAGAATCGACAGGGGCGTCGGGGTCGATGATACCTGTGGCCGGAATATCGCGGCGCCTCTCCCCGCGATCGTATATATCCTCCGTCCTCATCTGAGCGTATGACAAAGAGCTCCACACAACCAGTGCGAATGTCATGAGCCACCTTGACGGCGCGATAGACTTGTGCGGACAATAGTTTGTCATTCCTCTATTTTTCAGACGAAAACCGCCACAAAGGTAAGCATTTTTCCGCGAACCGGCAAACTAAGACAACTTCGTGACCGTCACGAAATTACGCACCATAGAGATGACGATATAACCCACTATTACAAATGGCACGGCCCTCACCCCTAACAGAGCTACGAGCACCGCCGAAGACGCCAGAAAGCAATACCTTAGTGCATTGTCTTTAAACCCGAAATTCTTGAATTTAAGCGAAAACATCCTTATCTCCGACACCATAAGCAACGAGAAGAGAGCGGCAAGCGCAGAGAGGAACCATACGGTAGAGAAGACGCTCGCCAAATAGGTGCCTGCGCCGGCGGAAACGATATAGCCTACAGACACGAAAAACAATGCGTCGGCCGGAACCGGAAGCCCTATAAACTCGGTGGTCTGCCTGTCGTCCACATTGAACTTGGCAAGACGCAACGCCGAAAAGAGAGCAACCGCGAAACCGAACCATCCCACCCCCATAGTGAAGAGCACCGCCGAAGGAGCCACACCGAAACTGACCATATCGGCGAGCGAATCGAGATCGGCACCTATAGGCGAATGGGCATTGAGCAACCGCGCCGCCATACCGTCAAGAAAATCGAAGACAGCTGCGAGCACCACCAGCCAAAAAGCCGTTATAAAATCGCCCGAGAAAGCGTAAGTAACGGCGACGCAACCGCAAAACAGATTGGATAACGTCAACAGATTAGGGATTGATTTTATGATATGTCTCATAATCTTTTTTTGACAAATATAATATTTTTCTGCTTTTCCGGGAGTATGGCACTTTTGCATAGACTTTACATTTCAACTATTTTCCATAGCGGCATGCCGGGCTATGTCCGCTCTAACGACGCCCCGCCTGACAAGTCGCGGCGAACTGTCTCCTTTTTGCCGAACCATATCTCTATCCGTTCCCGGGCTTTCAGCTATCGTGTAAACGCCTTACGGCGTACATCGTCTCTACTCTGCAAAAAACGCCTCACGGCGTGTCTCCTTGTACTGTGCCTATGCGGCCCTCGCTTCGCTCGGGCCGCGACATAACCGCACCCAAGACGTGCATCACTCGCCTTTTACGTCGTGACCCGCCTCCACCATCTCGCCCGATACGACATACCACAGCCATCCGCGCACATCAGGATAACCCATCCGCTCCAACAGCCTGATATAACGACGCATCTGACTGTCGTGTCCCGGTCTTCGGGCACCGAACTTGTAGTCGAGAAGATATGTCTTGTCGGGAAGAGCCACCACACGGTCGGGACGGGCGAAAAGATGCGGAGCGGCTGCCTCGACGTCGCCGTCCGAGCCTCCATCACCCATACCGGCTGCCGTTTTGTCATCGTTACTGCCAGAAAGACCGCCCATGCCCACCTCCTGCGGCAACAGTATATTACGTTCGCAATATACCGCCGCCTCTCCCGAAAACATCTCGCGCAACACATCGCTCTCAAAGGCGGTATCTATCTTGACCTTTATGTCGTCATACCCCGCCTTGTCCATCTCTCCGGAGGCCAGCAACCCGTCGAGCGAGGCGTAAATATCCTCCGCCGTACGGGCCCGCTCGAACAGACGGTGCATACGCACACCGTAGCTTCTCGGTGTCATGGCGCCTCCCTCGTCCAGATAGCGGCTCGTGCCGAGGCGTATATTGAGACGTCCCGTATAGTCTACCGACGTATAATCGTCGAAAAAGAGCTGCCGAACACGACCGGACACCCGTTCCGTCCGAGGCGAAGTGTCGCTGCCGAAGCGTATGCTTCCGTCTTCGGCCACCGTACCCTCCATGTCATTGTCGTACCGTGAAGACGCAAAATTGCGGATAAAGGCCCTCTCGCCCTCCACAGTGACGGCGGCATCTATCAACGCCCCCACGTTATTCGTACCGTTCGCATCGGGCAGCACATTAACCACCAGGTGGTCCACTGCCCGCGTCAGCGCCACGTAGAGAGTATTCACGCTCTCTATCACGTTCATCACATCCTCGCGCAAGTAGGAGTAGGCAAACGGTGTGTCGGCAAGCGACGCTTCTGCGCTTATGACCAGATCGCCGACCTGTTCGTACCCCTCGGCAGGCTCCGTGACGCGTATTTTGGTACCCGATTTAACACCCAGCTCCCAAGAGGCGAAAGGCATAAGCAACACCTTATACTGCAACCCCTTAGCCTTATGTATGGTCTGTACAGTTATGGAATCCTGACCTTCCGGAAGAGCGATATACTTCTTGTCGCCGTGATGGCTCCACATCTCCATAAAGGAGGGAATATCGGCGGCCTGACCCGAAAACGAGAGCAGAATGCTGTGAAAAGCCTGCAGGTAAGCCACGCCACGACTGTCGTCTCCCAAAGAATATCTACGGCACAAGAGTTCGAAAGCCTCCTCCAGAGAGACGGATCTGAGCGACTCTATAACAGCCGCGTCGTCGCCGAGCTCGCACGACATATCGCGACCGAGGTAGTTATTGAAAGAGGCCAGACTCATGCGGTCGTCGCCGTTAAGGGCCAAACCGAACGCCGCGAGCACGAAACGCACCACCGGCGCGCCGCCCACGCTCAATGCCTCGGACGACACCACTTCATAACAATAATCTTTGTGCGGATTCTCGCGTTTATAGTCGAGAAGATACGAAGCCACAGTGCGAGCCTCCTTAGTGGTACGTACGAGTATCGCCATCTCCGACGCACTATAACCGGCATCCTGCAACCTCTCTATATCGGCCACCATGGCATCGAGAGCCCTTTTCCGAACAGAAGCGACGCTCTCGCCCTTCTCCTTGTTTATGCGTCGCAGCACCACCGACCCGCTCTCGTCGCTGTTTTTCGAACTATAGCCTTGCTCCATGCCCGCATAAGCCTTGCTCAAAAGGTCGAGAAGCCCATCGCGTTGCACGGCCGTTATACGTCTCGCGTCGAAAGCCGCCTCCACCCTTCCGTTGAGGGCGCCGTTGCAGGAGTCTACCACCGAACGCATCAAAGAGTTGTTGAACCTTATTATATTACGACGACTACGATAGTTGGTATCGAGAAGATCGGTAGTAACAACCTCGGGCCGGTCTATGGCATCGGTGAGACTACCCTCTATCAGTCGCCAGTCGCCGCCACGCCAACGGTATATCGATTGTTTGGTGTCACCCACTATCACTACGCTCTCGCGTCCCTCCTCCGTACGGGCTATAGCGTCGTTTATGAGCGGCGCGAAGTTGCCCCATTGCTCCGTGGAGGTATCCTGAAACTCGTCTATCAGAAAGGTGTCGAACATAGTGCCGCTCTTCTCGTAGATGAACGGCGCGTCGTTACCGCGTGTAAGACGTGACAACAACGAATCGGTCAGACTCAGTATCATGGTGTTGTTATTGCGCAACACCGTGTCTAGCTCCGCGGATATGTCACCGAGAATAAGATACTCGCGTGAGAAACGCGACATTATTCTGCACGCCGTAAGTTCGTCCGAGAGGTCGGACATACTCTTAAGTACAGGGACGAGAACATCGCGCATGCTCTCGGTGCCTTTCCACATGCCGGCGTCTCCCTCTTTAGCGTCGGTAACGTATCTGTTCTGTGCGAACTTGTCGCTTCCGAAGGCTATCTTGGCTAAATAGCCGTAGACGCCTTGACTTTTACGAGCGAAATCGCGCTCGCCCAACCCGGCGTCATTTATGGCCGACAGAGCCTCGGAGGCCATCTCACGCATACGTTCTGGAATAACCCTGCTCTTCCGGAACGCCAACGACAGATAACGCCCCATAGCCTCCAAACGATCGCCTTTGGGATAACTGTCGAACTCCGGCCCCAGAATGATCTGTGCGAAATCGGCGAGCTCCTTTTTGACATCGCGTCCTTTGCCCTCCGCTATCTTAGCGTCTATGTAGTCGGCGACCCATTTACGGCGCCCCTCGTCGTATCCGGCCGAGTCGACGAACGAATCGACGGCGAGGGAGAGAAGATAATCGGTATTGAGGTCTATGCCGTAATCGCTCTGCAGATCGAGCTCCCTGACGAAACCGCGCACTATCTTCTGGAAGAAACGGTCTATGGTCATTATACCGAAACGGGAGTAATCGTGCAATATCATGGTAAGCGCCTCGGAAGCCCTCCGCCGAACCTCCGACGGCGACAACCCCAAAGAACGACACAGATCGGCCATATAGGGATGATCGTCACGACGCGAAAGACCGTCGAGCTCGCCCACCACGCGACTTTTCATCTCCTCCGTAGCCTTGTTGGTGAAAGTGACGGCCAGCACGGAACGATAACGCGCCGGCGTCTCCACCACAGTGTGTATGTATTCATAAGCCAGCCGATAAGTCTTGCCCGAACCGGCCGAAGCTTTGATTATCTTCATTACTAACCGGATATTTCAGACTGCAAGATAATACTTTTCGGCCGGCAAGTTGGAAAAGAGATCATAAAAAGTCTCGAACAAATGCACATTAACCGAAATAGTCGCGCTTAGTATCAGGAACTAGTCAGAAACTTGCGCTTCGAACGAAGCGCAAGTGATCGAACACAATTCCGCTCGCGAGACGATAAGATACTACAAGACGCACTGAAGATATGCGCATTAGCCGAAACCATCCATGCGGCACGGGGTGCCGCTCCGCGATAACCGCCACTAATTAACCCGACAGAGGTTGGGAAAGCCCTTGGCGAGACGAGAAAAGACATTTGAGCTTAACGATATGCGCATTAACCGCAAGTAGCAGGCATGCTAGCCCGCGTACACAACCGCAGACCGCAGGGCGCCGAGACTTTTTAGACCTCAAAAA
>CAJURV010000073.1 GCA_910588925.1 uncultured Rikenellaceae bacterium | reverse complement strand
AACCTCTGTCGGGTTAATCCGTGTAATTATCGTGGAGCGGCACCCCGTGCCGCATTATAGGTTTCAGCTAATGCGCATATCTTCAAGCGAAAACCGTTATTTTCCGTCTCGCTAACCAAATATTCGTTATACTTTCTTTTTGTACCGACGTTCTGTCTCGGCAGACATTAAATATTCTCTGTTTCTCTGGGCTGAAGAAAGCGAGCGCCGTCTAACAAACCGAAGCTTTACCGTGGGAAATCCGTTTTGCGATCGGTTTTCAGGCATCTACTCGTTATGCACATTTCCACATATAGCGAGGCGCGGTTTTCCGCAATCTCCTCCGTTCTAAGTTATATACAAAAGTCTTATGCCTACAGGCCCTCTATTTCATAAACACGAAATATACCGCCAGAACCATACACAGGCAAGCTACGCCGTGATTCCATTGCAACGGCTCGTTCTTGAAAAAGGTCAAAGAGAATAGCACGAACACGGTAAGTGTTATTACCTCTTGCAATATTTTGAGTTGCATGAGGCTGAACGGGCCGCCGTTACCTGCGAATCCTATTCTGTTGGCAGGCACTTGGGCGCAATATTCGAACAGGGCTATACCCCATGACAACACTATCACACCTATCAGCGGCCAGTTGCTGATGATTTTGGCCTGTTGAAGTTTGAGATGTCCGTACCATGCGAACGTCATAAATATGTTCGACAGAACCAATAGTAAAACGGTATATACTCCTTTCATGGCTTTTTGAAATAAAATCTATCGAATAATATGTACGGAAGCCCGTTAAAGATAAAATTCAGCGGTAAGATCGCTATAGGCTATGCTACGGGTGCCGTCTTCGTTCTCCAAGTGCATCTGCTCCGATACGAGCCGTGCGGCAGGGTGACGGCGAAACTCCATCAATACGCGTTTCACAGGTTTGCCACGACGTCCGCGCACATCACAGCGACGGTGTAGGTACAGCCCGTGTCCGGCCGCCTCGGCAATGAATACGGCCGCCTCCTCGTAGGGCAGTATGGCTCCGAATATTCCCTCTTTCTCGAGTAATTCGGATACCGAAACGGCCAAATCGCGTAATGGGAGCGAATCGTTATGGCGCGCTATACTCTTTTTCAGCGACTCGTTCTTGAGCGAACGGCTGAAATACGGCGGATTGGAGAGAATGACGCCGTAACGGTATTCCGGCGCAAATTTCTGTATAGCCACCGTATGTACCCGCACTCTGTCGTTCCATGCCGATTCCGCTATATTATCCGAGGCTTGTGAGGCGGCATCCTCCTCTATCTCTACGGCATCTACAGTGGCTACGGGTGCGCGTTGGGCGGCCATCAGGGCTATGAGTCCCGTGCCGGTGCCTATGTCGAGTATGTGCGTGACGGCGGCGGGTATGGCAACCCACGCTCCGAGGAGCACGCCGTCGGTGCCTACTTTCATGGCGCACCGCTCCTGTCTCACGGTGAATTGTTTGAAGCGGAAATATTTATTGGACATCGCCGTCAGATAACCTTGTTGATACCTGCACCGAATAGGGCGAAATCGTATTTGACGGGGTCCGACGGGTCGATAAGACGCAGATTATCCGTTATCTCCTCAACCGCTCTCCAGTCGTTCTGTCGGCGTTCGAGAAGCCCGAGGGCACGCCCTACATTGCCGGAGTGTACGTCGAGCGGCATATATATGGCCGAGGCGGGTATCTTGTCCCATATTCCGAGGTCGACGCCGCCTTCGTCACGGCGTACCATCCATTTGATATACATGTTGAGACGCTTGCACGCAGCCTTTTTCTCTATGGACGAGAGGTGTTTTTCCACCCTCCTTTCGTGAGGAAGCGAGAAGAAGAGCTTCCAGAAAGCGGCGAGCACATGGCGCATGTCGCGGCTCTTTTCGTACTCCTTTTCGAAGAATACGCCTATGCCTCCGTGATTCTCGTATATGTTCTTAAGCGAATCTATGAAATAGAGACAATCCTGACCGTTGAACGTGCGGTGTACGAAGTCGCACAGGTGCAGCTTCTCGCCTTGAGATGACTCCATCACGAAACGGTATGGTTCCATATCGAGCATGCGCATAAGCCTGTGACAGTTCTTGACTATGGCCTTACGATTGCCCCAAGCTATGGTGGAGGCGAGAAATCCCGATATCTCACGGTCTTCGCGCGATTCGAAAAGGTGTGGTACGCTCACCGGATCGTCGGCGATAAAGTCGGGGGTGTTGAATCTCAATACCAACGAGTCGAGGTATGGTTTCAACTCTGCTATCTGCTGTTCTGTCATTCTATTCCGATATTTTTCCGTCTATCATCGTTATCTTGCGGTCCGAGAGCGACGAGAGGCCGTCGTCGTGGGTCACTATCACCGTCGTCAACCCCATCCTGTCGCGTAACGAGAAGAAAAGCGCGTGCAACTCCTCACGGTTACGGCTGTCGAGATTGCCGGAGGGCTCGTCGGCGAGTAGCAATCCGGGGGCGTTTATTAAAGCACGGGCCACCGCCACCCTCTGTTGTTCTCCTCCGGAGAGCTGTGCTGGTTTATGATCAATGCGGTGCGAAAGAGACAACATGTCAAGAAGCTCGCGGGCGCGTTTTTCGCTGTCGCTGCGGTTGCGTCCCGCTATATAGGCGGGCAGACATACGTTCTCAAGTGCGGTGAACTCCGGTAACAGATGGTGGAACTGGAACACGAAGCCTATGTTGTCGCCGCGAAAACGGGCCAGCTTATCGCCGCGCAGGGTCGATACGTCGGTGCCTGCTATCCTGACGGTGCCGCTGTCCGGATCGAGCAGGGTGCCCATGATCTGAAGCATGGTGCTCTTACCTGCGCCGCTCGGGCCTACTATGGTAACCACCTCGCCCTTAGCTACTTTCAGATCAACGCCGCGCAACACCTCCACGGTGCCGTAATTTTTATGTATGCCTTTGCATTCGATCATCTTTTCCGTGTTTTGATGTCGCAAGATACGAAAAAAATGCGAATAGGCAGTTTTATCGGATGTAACGGGTTGTTCGAACAGTCATGACGGACTGAGGCATAATCATACAGTCCCGAATCGCGAAACGAATCTGTCGAAACATGAAAACACATGTTTCACACGAACTTGTTTCAATAAAAACGTATATTTGTACGAAATTACGATAAGTCAGATGGAGAAAGTCAAAGAGGCCCGCAAAGTTACATTTATAGGTTTGGCGGTAAACATACTCCTCACCTCGGGTAAATTCGTAGCCGGAGCGGTGGGCAATAGCTCGGCCATGATAGCAGACGCCGTCCATTCGTTGTCCGATTCGGTGACCGACATAATAGTTCTCGCCTTCGTCTCGGTATCGGGTCGCAAGTACGACAAGCGTCATCCATACGGCCACGGCAAGTTCGAGACGTTCGCCTCTCTGTTGGTGGCTATGGCTTTGGCGGCTGTGGGCATAGGTCTGCTTATCGACGGGACCGACAGAATAGTGCATGTTCTTAAGGGCGGGGAGTTGGAGGCACCGCGCATGATAGCCCTGTGGGCCGCGTTGATCTCGATAGCCGTAAAAGAGGTGCTTTACAGATATACAGTAGCCATAGGGCGCCGCATATCGAGCAGTGTGGTAATAGCCAATGCGTGGCATCATCGCTCGGACGCCTTTTCATCGGTAGCGACGGCCATAGGCATAGGAGGGGCTATCTTTCTGGGCGATTCGTGGCGTGTGCTCGACCCTGTGGTATGCGTGATAGTGAGCCTGTTCATCGTGAAGGTAGCTGTCGACATAGCCCTGCCCGTAATACGCGAACTGCTCGAAACATCGTTGCCTCAACATATAGAGGACGAAATAGTGGAGGTGATCATGTCCGACCCGTCCGTAATGAATGTACATAAATTACGGACGCGTAAAGTGGGCGACAGCTATGCCATAGACCTGCACATAGTGCTAAGCCGGAATATCTCGTTCGTCGAGGCCCACGATATCGCCACACGTACCGAACAACGTCTCTACGAACGCTACGGCAATAATACCTATATAACCCTGCACATGGAGCCGTCCCGGGAGTAACCCCTCAAACGCCGATTGCCGGGCTCGGTAAAAACACCTACACGAACCGTTATATCTCCGACAACTCCAACCATCGCATCTCTTTCTCGTCGAGCGACTGCGACACGGTCTGATACTCCATGCTCAATGCAGCCATGTCGTCTTCGGGAGATGGATTGGCCAGTTTGGTCTCTATTTCGGTTTTACGGCCGGTAAGCGATGCTATCTCACCGTCCAGACTTTCGAACTCTCGCCTTTCGGCATAACTAAGTTTGCGGGGACGTGCCGGTTTCTCGATGTTCTGCGGCTTAGGCGCCGGTTTCTTATTGCGGTTGTCGTATTGCCGCCTCTCCTCCTCTTCGAGTTGCTTGTTGCGGTAGTCGGTATAGCTGCCTTCGAAAAGCTTGAGTCTGCCATCGCCTTCGAATACGAGCAGATGGTCTACCGCCTTATCCATGAAGAAACGGTCGTGCGATACCACTATGACACATCCGGCGAACGATTCGAGATATTCCTCGAGTATTCCGAGCGTGAGTATATCGAGGTCGTTGGTAGGCTCGTCGAGTATCAGGAAGTTGGGCCCTCCCATCAGTATGGTGAGCAAGTAGAGCCTGCGTCTCTCGCCGCCGCTGAGTTTGGCCACCATATCGTATTGCCGTTCGGGAGGAAAGAGAAAGCGGGTCAGAAGCTGCGACGCGCTTAACGTAGATCCGTCGGTGAGGGTGAGATGCTCCGCTATGTCGGAGACTATGTCTATAACGCGGGCCCCTTCGTCGAATGTCATACCCTCTTGGCGATAGTATCCTATACGCAGGCTCTCGCCCAGATCCACACTCCCTCTGTCAGGTGCTATCGCCCCAGTCAACAACTTCAGAAACGTGCTCTTGCCGGTGCCGTTACGCCCTATGATACCCATCTTTTCGCCTCGGGTGAACGTATAACTGTAGCCATCGAGCAACACCTTGTCGCCGTAACGGAGCGACAGATCGCGCGCTTCGAATATCTTGGTACCGAGACGCGAACCCACCTCTATCATCTCCACCTGCCTCTCCGTAGCGACGGCAAAGGCTTTGTCGCGGGTGCGGTAGAACTCCTCCTGCCGGTGACGCGATTTGTGACCACGCGCCTGAGGCATACGTCTCATCCACTCGGCCTCGCGTCTATATACGCTCATGGCCGAACGTCTACGACTTTCCTGCTGGGCGTGCCGTTCGGCCCGCATCTCCACGAAATCGCCGTAAGAGCCCTTGTATGTGTGCAATACACCCGCCTCTATCTCGTATATGTCGGTGGCGACGCGGTCGAGAAAGTAACGGTCGTGAGTTACCATGAATATGGTTTTGCCGCATTTGCACAGATACTCCTCCAACCACTCGACCATATCGAGATCGAGGTGGTTGGTGGGCTCGTCCAGTAACATTACGTCTGGTTCCTGTACCAGAAGCATCGCCAAAGCCAGCCTTTTAAGCTCTCCTCCCGACAGTACGGAGACGCTTTTGGCGGTGTCGTCGAGCTTCAGGCGTGAAAGCACCTCCTTTATACGGCTCTCGACCCCCCACGATCCGCTGTCGTCCATCATGTGGGTCGTCTCGGCGATGGATGCCTCGTCACCGGATGCCAAAGCCTCCTCGTAACGGCATACTATACGCGCCTTGGTCGCATCGTGTCGGCATGCCGCCTCCATAACGCTAAGCGACGGATCTATGGCCGGTGTCTGCGGAAGATAACCTACGGTGATGTCGTTACGACGTACCACCTCGCCGCTGTCGGGGGTGTCGACCCCGGCAAGTATGTCCATCAGTGTGCTTTTGCCGGTGCCGTTGCGCGCTATCAGAGCTATACGCGAACGTAGCGGCACAGTGAAGGTAAGCCCCGTGAAAAGCGACTGTTCACCGTAACTTTTGCTCAGATCTATGGCCTGTATCACCGGCTTCTCCTTTCCGCCTCCACCAACAGCGAGACAGTCTCGTCGACTATGTCCGCCGCCACGAGACTTTTGCTTTTGAGGTCGAAACGCCGCACCTCTCCGTCGCGTCGGTATATGGTTATCTTATTGGTGTCGCAGGCGAATCCGGCGCCTTTGTCGCGTAACGAGTTGAGCACTATCATATCGAGATTCTTACGCTCCATTTTGCCCAAAGCGTTGGTCTCCTCGTTATCGGTCTCGAGAGCGAAGCCGACCAATATCTGCGTCGGTTTCTTGATCTTGCCTAAGTCGGCGGCTATGTCGCGTGTCTTTTTAAGATGCAGGCTCATGTCGTCATCCTTTTTCTTGAGCTTGCCGGGGCTGACCTCCGCCGGAGTGTAATCGGCCACCGCTGCGGCCATAACTATTATATCGTGGTCCACCGCCGCAGTCATAACGGCACGTCCCATCTCCTCCGCGCTGAGAGCCGATATCTCGGTTATGCCCTCCAGAGAGCCTGTGAGACGCGGGTCGACAGCACCGCGTATGACGGTGACCGTAGCTCCGCGACGTCTGAACTCGCCGGCCAACGCATACCCCATCTTGCCGCTCGACCGGTTGGTGATATATCGTACGGCGTCGATGGGCTCTACGGTTCCTCCCGCCGTGACGAGCACCTTTTTTCCCCACAGATCGTCGCCAACGTAAGGCGATGCGAAATAGTCGGACACATGCTCGGCTATTACGTCGGGCTCCTCCATGCGTCCCTTGCCGCTCAATCCGGAAGCCAGCTCTCCGCTCTCGGGCTCTATTATATGCACGCCGTCTTCACGCAGTCTTTTTATATTTCGGCCAGTAGCGGGATGGGCATACATGTCGAGGTCCATAGCCGGAGCTACGAACACGGGGCAGCGCGCCGACAGATAGGCCGTCAGAAGCAGATTATCCGCCACGCCGGAAGCCATCTTGGCAATGGTATTGGCCGTAGCCGGGGCTATCACGTAGGCATCGGCCCACATTCCGAGGCTCACGTGCGAGTTCCACTGACCGTTCTCCGGGTCGAAAAACTCTACGAGCACCGGGTTCTTGGACAGGGTGGCCAATGTCAACGGCGTTATGAACTGTTTGGCAAGCGCGGTGGCTATCACCTTTACTTCGGCCCCGCGCTCTATGAACCTGCGTATAAGCATGGCGCTCTTGTAGGCGGCTATGCTCCCTGTGACTCCTACTAAAATCTTTTTGCCTTTCAACATCTCTTATATCTTTACCGACATTATGCCGATTAGCCTTACGTTAAAACGGTTCTTTCTACGACGACATCGCCGTTAAAAAAGACAAACCGGAGACACATAGCGCGCCTACGGTTTGTAAACTGAAGAACAGCCCGAGCCGGAAGATACGACCGCCGGGGGCTGTCCGCACCTGTAAAGCCGACGGATACCCGCTAATTAATCCTCTTTTTCTTCGTTGTCTTTGGTGCGTTCCTCGAATTCGAGCTCACCGGCCAGATACTCCTCAGTGGCTACGAGTACGGGCTTGGGCAGACGCTCATAGAAACGCGATATCTCGATCTGTTCGCGGTTTTCGAATGTCTCCTCCAGATTGTCGGTGACGTTGGAGAACTCGGTGAGTTTGCGCGAGAGCTCCTGTTTGATCTCGTTACCTATCTGGTTGGCACGTGTAGCTATGACGTTGACGGTCTCGTAGATATTCCCCGTCTGCTTGTCGAAATCGCTGAGCGTGCGGGTGACGGTGTTCGTCGGAATCGTTGCTTTTTTGATATCCATTTTTAAACCTTATTATGAGTCTTCTGATTTTCGTTTTTACCGTATAGTAGAGCTATTCGGCCGTAGTTTCCGCATTTGCCTTTCGGCTCTCTTTGACCGCGGCTCTCTCGATCTTTCTTTTCTCTTTGAGATCGCCCCGGGAACTTTCGTGCTCCACCTTCTCTTTCACCTTCATGAGCTTGGCTTCGAGTTTGCGGATGTTTCCTTCGATCTGTTCCTTCGTATCTTGTCGGCGTTTTTCAGCTTTCTGCCGGCGTTTATCGAGCTTGGCCGCCTTTTCCACATCCTCGTCCAATATGGTGCCGCGCGTTTTCTCTATGCGACGGAGGCTCTTGTCTACCTTGCTGTCTAACTCCTCCAACGATACGCGGCTGTCTTCGAGACGGTCGGTCAGACGTATCGCCTTTTTCTCCATTTTTGATGCCTGATGATCGGTCAGGTTGTAATCGCGGCTAACCTCGTCGACAGCATCTTCACCGCGGGCGAGACGCTGGGCGTTTCTGAACATGCGTTCCACCTCCGGGAGGTATTTGCTTTCGGGGTACTCGCTTACGAAGTTGTAATAGGCGTCGATGGTGTTATAATAGCGTTCACGTTGCTTGGCCGGCACGGATGCCTTGGCGTACTGGTAGTTGGCCTTGACCAGCAGGTAGAGTATCTGCTCGCGCTGGGGATTGTCGGGATACTTCTTGAGCGTGTTGCGGAAAGAGTGTATCGCCGAATTGTAATAGCCTATGTTATAATAGGTCTGTCCCACTGCGAACGTCTTGCTGTATATTCTCGACTGAAGCTCCTTTATCATCTCGAGGCAGGCATCTCTTCTCGCCGATTCCGGATAACGCTCCAGATATTCGGCGAAAGCGTTGATGGCCAGTGCCGTGTTGCTTTGGTCAAGCTCGTGATTGGGCGACAACTGATAGTAACACATGGCGTAAAGATACTCGGCCTCCTCTGTGAACGGACTGCGGGAATAGTTTTTGCGGAATTCGTCCATCAGGTCCGCCGCCGCATAGTAATCTCCAGACCTGTAATTGGCTTTGGCCTTATAGAACTTTATGGTGTCTATCTTATTGGTACCGGCGAATATCGCCTCCACGTTATCGAAAAGGTCTATGGCCTTGCTGTCCTTTTTCAGAGAATAGTACCTCAAAGCCTCCTCGTATTGCTTCTGATAGTCGCGCCCCTTTACCAACTGATCGTAACCCGAGCACCCGGCAAAGACGGTCAATACGGTGAGTATAAGTGTTATATGTATCGCTCTCATTGAATAAGGCCATTTTTAACTCGCGTCAAATATAGTCGATTTTTTCGATAAATGCAATTCTATGCAGCCCTATATGGCAAATGCAGACTCAACAAGCAAGTGCAAAATTATGATAATAACTCAAAGAATATCT
>CAJURV010000072.1 GCA_910588925.1 uncultured Rikenellaceae bacterium | reverse complement strand
CACCGGCGCAGTTGCGGCTGTCGACAGCGAGGAGCTTTTGAAACGTCCCGTGGCTAACGTGCAGCAGATGCTTCAGGGTGCCGTTCCCGGTCTTAACATCAACATGACCACCTCTCAGCCGGGTGCCGAGTCTATCTCGATGAACATCCGTGGTGCCAACTCGTTCGGTACCTCTGCATCGCCCCTCGTGTTGATCGACGGTGTTGAAGGTTACATCTCTGACGTAGACCCCAACTCGGTAGAGAGCGTATCTGTGTTGAAAGACGCGGCTTCCGCATCTATCTACGGTTCTCGTGCGGCTAACGGTGTGCTTTTGATCACCACCAAAAAGGGTACCGGTACTCGTGAGAAAGTGTCTATCAGCTACAACATGAACATCGGTTTCCACACGGCTGCCAAACTTTACGATCTCGTTTCAGACCCTGTAGAATATATGCAGCTCAAGAACATTGCATGGGAGAACTATTACGGTCCTACCGCCTATCCCGCATATAAATACACCGAGGCCGACATGGATCTCTATCGTAACCGCACCGACGAGAATGACCCGCTCGGCAAATACACCGGTTTCGACTGGCAGAAATACATGTTCCAGACTGCCCTCGTTCAAAACCATAACATCGGTATAGCAGGTACTTCAGGAACCACCTCGTACAACATCAACCTCTCTTACATGAACCAGGAGGGTACGATGCGCGGTTACGGTTTCAAACGTTACAATATCAACTCCAACGTTCAGTCGCAGATCAAGCCGTGGTTGAAAGTAGGTACCAACATCGCGTTGACCCACAGCACCCGTAACAACCCCGCTAACGGTCCTGAAGACGGTTACCTCGCTACTTTGGCGCAGGCTCCCACCTACAAACCGTGGTTGGTAGACAAGACCGGCATTAACGGCGAAACCCTCTGGACAGGTTGGGCGTTCTATGGCGAACAAAAGTATATCGGTAGTAACAAAAACATACTTGCCGTTAACGAATCGTCTTTCCTTAAAACACAGAACTTCGGCGTCAATGCTCAGGCATTCTTCGAAGCTAACATAGTAAAAGGCCTCAAATGGTACACCAAAGCGGCTGCACGCTATGGTCAGACCAACAGCAGACAGTGGGGCGATCCTAGCACTCCTTATTATAACTACATCACCGGCGAACCTATCGGTTCATATGTAGAGGTAGCGCGTCAGGGTCTGTTGGCCAACGCTTCGACAAGCCTTTATACCAACATCTACACCTACTTGGATTACAACTACTCAAGCAAGAACGAAGCTCACAATTTCTCTGTAATGGCCGGTTACAGCCAGGAGCAGTACGATTATCGTACTCAGGCTGCGGGCCGTACCAACTTCGACTTCCCTCTTTACGAAGTTAGCGCAGGTTTGGACGATGCAGACAAAACAGCTACCGGTTCATCGTCTTCATGGGCCCTTATGTCGGCATTCGGTCGTGTAAACTATAATTTCAAAGAACGTTACCTCGTTGAAGCCAATATCCGTTACGACGGTACTTCACGTATCGCTTCGGAAAACCGTTGGGGTGTGTTCCCCTCGTTCTCTGCCGGTTGGCGTCTTACCGAAGAGCAGTTCATGAAAGATCTGAATCTCTCTTGGCTTAACAACGTCAAGTTCCGCGGTTCTTGGGGTCTTCTCGGTAACCAGGATATCGGTACCTATCCCTATCAGGCTCTCATATCTACAGGTGCAAACTACTCTTTCGATAAAGTTAATATCTCTGCAGGTGCGGCACAGACTGCAGCCGTTAACCGTAACCTCAAATGGGAGACCACCTCTATCGGTGACTTCGGTATCGACATTCAGCTCTTCCGCGGCCTTAACATTACTTTCGACTGGTATAACAAACGCACCTACGATATTCTCCGTGACGCTCAGGTGAACGCACTTCTCGGTCTCTCCGCACCGACCATCAACGACGGTGAGATGACCAACAAGGGTATAGAGTTCATGATAGGTTGGAACGACCGCATCAAAGACGGTGCGTTCAAAGACTTCAGCTACAACGTCAACTTCTTCATCACCAAGAATAAGAACAAACTCGTCAAATACGGTTCTACCGGTTACGGTTATCAGGGTCAGTACACCTTCCCTGCAGTCATCTTCGAAGAAGGCGGTACCTACGGTCAGTACTACATGCTCGAGGCTGTCGGCATTTACGAGAGCGATGCGCAGGTTGCATTGCGTGAAATCAACGGTGTCAAGGTGGCTCCTTTCGACAATAGTGTACAGGCCGGCGATATTATCTACCGCGACGTTAACGGTGACGGCAAGATTACCATTGAAGACGACTGTGTAAAACAGGACGGTTACTACGAGAAGTTCAGCTACACCATCAACTTGGGCTTCCAGTGGAAAGGTTTCGACTTCTCTGCAATGCTTCAGGGCCGTGCAGGTCGCAAGACTCTCGACCTCGGTTACATGGGCTTCGGTACCTTGCCTTTCATTCAGGGTACTCCTCCCACAAAAGACTTCGTAGCCGGCATGTGGACGGAAGAGAACCCCGTAGGAGCCAAGTATCCCCGTCTCTATTACGGTGCAAACAACGTTTCGCGGAATACCATCAACAGTACGTTCTATCTAAAGAACTCCAGCTTCTTGCGTCTTAAGAACCTCACTGTAGGTTACACCATTCCCAAGAACATCACTCAGAAGATCGGCGTTCAGAAATTCCGTGTTTACTTCTCTGGCGACAACTTGGCTACTGCAACCAAATTCGACGGTCTCGACCCCGAACGTAATGCAGGTAACTACGGTGTGAACTACCCGTTGAGCCGTATCTGCTCGTTCGGTGTAAACCTCCAGTTCTAAGAAAGAGACGACAATTTTAAAATGAATCTATTATGAAAAAAATATTATTTCTGGCGTTAGGGTGCTCTCTGCTCTTTGCTCCTTCTTGTAAAGATTTCTTGCAGAAAGAGAACCCCAATAGCCCTACAGAGGCTATTTTCTGGCAGTCGAAAAATGACTTCGATCTGGCTCTGACCGGTATCTACTCTCAGCTCAGAGGTGGTTCTAACTACAAGCAGTCGCCCAGTGTTTCCTCGAACTTCCTGACCACTTTCCTGGCCACTTTCGATAACTACACCGACAATGCCGACGGCGGTACCTACAATTATGCCGGACAGGAAGAGTTCCTAAGAGACAATATCACTCCGGATAACATGCCCGGTTTGGTTGGTTCGGCTTACAGCTATTGCTATAAGAGCATCGCGCGTATCAATATCTTCCTCGGTCACCTCGAAGAGATGTACTCGGATAAGACCAATGCCGATTACAAGCAGTTCAAGGGCGAGGCTCTCGCGTTGCGCGGTCTTATGTACCACTATCTTTACACTTGCTACGGTGCGGTGCCTATCGTTAAGGAAGCACTCGTAGTAGAGGACATGTACAAGGAGAAATCTTCTGCGGAAGATGTCTACAAGACAGTCATAGGTGATTACACCGATGCTATCGCACTTCTTCCCAAAGGTCAGAACTATCTTGCGAACCCCGGTCACATCACCGGCGACGCGGTGATAGCTTTCCGCGCAAGAACCCGTCTCTATCATGCATACGACGAAAACGGCGTAGCGAACAAGACGGAAATGGCGGAAATTCTTACCGAATTGAACCAGATCACTGCCGCTTACTCTTTGGCTACGGATGTTCTCGACAACTTCCATACCTCTAAACAATCGGCTTGCCCCGAGATCATGTTCTCGCTCAGGTTCCTCAAACCTGACTTCCGCAACCAGATAGACCTTTTCTTCGGTAACTGGAAGATGATTTGCCCCACCCGTAGCCTCGTTTTGGCATTCCCCAATGCAGACGGTAGTGCTTACGTTCCTGCCGGCGATATCGCAACCAAGACGGATCTTACCGCTGCGGATATGACAACTCTCTTCACCAACCGTGATCCGCGTCTTGCTACATTCATCGCTCCTAACGGCGTTTATAACTTCACCGGTTATGTAAACAATGCCGTTGATTTCACCGACGGAAACAGCTCCAATACTCAGTTCGCTGTCAGAAAACTCGTTACACCGCTTAGCGGCCAAGATGGCGACAAGAGCTGGGATAACGGTTACACTTGGCAGGGCGATCAGGACGTTGTGCTGATGCGTTGGGCTCACGTGCTCCTTATGAAAGCGGAAGCGGCGTTCGAGTCTGGTAACACTACCGCTGCGGAAGGTTACATAAAAGAACTTCGCGACCGTTACAACATGCCGGCTATCAGCGGTCTTACTCAGGATCAACTCCGTAACGAGATCCGTATCGAAACCTGCTTTGAAGGTCAGCGTTACTTCGATATGAAACGTTGGAGAATTCTCAAGGACATGAACGGTAAGAAACAAGACCCCCACAGCAGTATCACTGTAGTTGTTAATCCCAACCACTTCGATTGGCCTATACCTTGGTCTGAAATCGAACAGGCTGAGAACAACGGTGTAAATCTTGTTCAGAACCCCGGTTACACTAATCCTTCTGCAAAGTAATACAACCAGATATATTATACTAACAAAAGAGGTTCCACGGCTTATGTTGTGGAACCTCTTTTTGTTTTTACACACCTTAATAAAGGATGCTGGGCGTAATCTCACCGAACGTTATGTCTGAAAAACAAAAAGTCTGCGACAACGAATGCCGCAGACTTTCAAAAATAACATCCGAGCTATAACATTAATTATAGTTGGGGTTCTGAGTGAGTTTATAACCGTTAGCCTCGTATATCTCGATCTGATCCTGAGGCAGGGGCCAATCGAAGTGCGCGGGGTTGACAATGACTTTGGGAGCATCGGGCTGCGAGGGATCCTGAACCTTGCCGTTCATTTTGCCGAGGATCCTCCAACGTTTCATATCGAAGTAACGCAAGCCCTCGAAGCAGGTCTCTATACGAATTTCACGACGCAAGATGTCGCGATCGATGTTGGTGAGTGCGGGGATACCGTAACCTGCACGCATCTGGTTGATGTAGTTCTTTGCGGCGTCGGGATCCCCGGACTCGAATGCGGCTTCGGCTTTCATGAGGAGCACGTGAGCCCAACGGAGGAGCACCGCATCCTGATCGCCCTGCCAGTCATAACCTTGGTTCCAACCGCCTTCGTCGTTAGAGATAGGGGTTACGAGCTTGAATACATCGAAATAGGTGGCCGATTTGTTGCCTGAGGTAACCTTGTTCGCGTCAGCCAGATAAGCAGAGAAGTCGAACACGTCGTTGTGAGTGATGAACTTGGCCAAACGTTTGTCGCGGTTGGCGAAGATGGCGTTGTATATCGTCAGGCGATCCGCATCGGATATAGACTTGTCGTACATCTTGTCGATGTTGGGAACAGTCGTGGGATCGAAAGCTGTGTTGCCGTCCGCCATGGGGAAGTCGTAAACGAGATCGCGTGTGGGCAACATTGCTTTCTGGTCACCTACGAGATAGTCGATCTGGTTACGCATGGTCGGTTTGAGATATCTCAAAGAGAACATGATCTCAGGGCAATTGGACTGAGCCGAAGTGTGGAAGTTGTCGAGAACGTCCGTTGCGAGAGAGTAAGAAGCCGTAATAGTGTTTAACTTGGCCAAAATCTCTGCCATCTCCGTCTTGTTGGCAACACCCTTATCGTCGTAAGCGTGATACAGCATCGTTCTTGCGCAGAAAGCCGTTGCTGCCGCGCCGGTCATGCGACCGGGTTTGTTCGAATAGGTATCGCTCGTACCCAAAAGGGCGGCAGCCTCGTTGAAGTCGTCGATAACGGCTTTGTAAACAGCCTCTCTGTCAGACTTGTCTTTGTACATAGTCTCTACGGTAGTAGCCTCTTTGGTAACGGGTACCTCACCGAAACATACATACAGATAGTAGTAGAGAAGACCTCTCAAGCCTACGGCCTCGCCTCTTAGTTGCTTGTAATCCGCATTGGTCTTGTCTTCGATAAACTGGTCGAGTCTGTCGAGGTAGATGTTGATGCGTGCGATATTGGAGTAGCAATGACCGTATATATCACCGAAAGAGGGGTAGTTGGACGGGGTTATGAGGTCTTGCAACACAACGCTGGCGCCGGATACGTTGGTATTCGCCTCCAAAGAGTTGTCCGACATATTGTCCCAAAAAGAGAGATAAGACGATATGTAACCTGTAGTAAGCGCTTGGTTGTAAGAAATACCGCCCCTTATGCCTGTGTATATGGCTGTCAAAGCCTGGTCGAAGTCGTTTTTCGACTGCCAGAATATCGCTTCCGAGGGAGAAGCTGTCGGATTCTTCTCCAAAAAATCTTTGCAAGAAGGAGCAAAGAGCAGAGAGCACCCTAACGCCAGAAATATTATTTTTTTCATAATCGATTCGTTTTAAATTAATTTCAACACGTCTCTGTTAGAACTGAAGGTTTACACCGAACGAACATATACGGCTGATGGGATAGTTGGAACCCCATGTACCGCCTGAGAGTTCGGGGTCGAGACCGTCATATTTGGTTGCGGTAGCCAAGTTGTCGCCAGAGAAGTAAACGCGGAACTTCTGAACACCGATCTTCTGGGTAATGCTCTTGGGAATGGTGTAACCTACGGTAAGGTTCTTAAGACGCATGAACCCTGAATTTCTCAGATAGAACGAGCTTGCCATATTGTTCTTACGGTTGTAGCTATTGTTTGAGTCAGTACCGTAGTAGTAGAGACGCGGATATTTGGCGCCTACGGGATTCTCTTCGGTCCACATGCCGGCAATATAGTCTTTACGGGGAGCAGAACCCTGAACGAACGGGGTTACACCGAAGCCCATAGAACCGCGTACGAACGACTTGCGACCGGCACGACCCTGAAGCATCATAGAGAGGTCGAAACCTTTCCAATCGAAGCCGAGGTTGATAGTGTAACTGAACTTATCGTAGTAACCGTCCATCTTAACGCAGTCGTCGTTATCGATCACACCGTCGCCGTTAACGTCGCGGTAAATGATGTCGCCGGCCTGCACCGTATTGTCGTATGGAGCTATTTTTATGCCGTTGAGTTCGCGCATTTCAACCTGTGCGTCGCTTTCGTATATGCCTACGGCCTCGAGCATGCAATACTGATAGCGGGGGCCACCCTCTTCTGAGATCGCGTATCTGTTGCCGTATTCGGTTGCACCATAATATGTTGTGGCGCCGTATTTAACGAGTTTGTTCTTGTTTTTGGTTATGAAGAAGTTCACATTATAACCGAAGTCTTTCATCACACCGTCTTTGACGCGGTCGTTCCAACCGATCATGAACTCTATACCGGTGTTGGTCATCTCGCCGTCGTTGACGTAGGGAGCAGAGAGACCGAGTAGGTTGGTTACCTGTGCAGAACGGATGATATCGTATGTGCGCTTCTTGTACCAGTCGAAAGTGATGTTCAAACCGCGGAAGAGCTGCAAATCGACACCAAAGTCGCCGATAGCGGTAGATTCCCACTTGAGGTTACGGTTAACAGCCGCAGTCTGTGCCGCACCTACAGAGATATTTTCTTTGTTGAAAGAGTATTGATAACCCAATCCAATAACAGACTGATAGAGGTAGTTACCTATATTCTGGTTACCGAGAAGACCCCATGAACCGCGGAATTTGACATTGTTGAGCCAAGAGAGGTTCAGATCTTTCATGAACTGCTCTTCGGTCAAACGCCAACCTGCAGAGAATGAGGGAAATATACCCCAACGAGACTCAGATGCAAGGCGTGAAGTACCATCGTAACGGATATTGGCCTCAACTAGGTAACGTTCTTTGAAGTTGTAATTCACACGACCGAAGGCCGACATAAGAGCCCAAGCCGAAGAAGAACCGCTATTTGTTCTTGCGTCGTCTGCCGCACCGGCATTGATTTCATAGAGCGGGAAATCGTAATTCTGACGGTATGCGCCCAAGCTATTAGTGGTATAATCTTCCTGGCTGTAACCGGCAAGTATGTTGAGGTTGTGAGCGTTGTTCTTGCTCTTGTAGTTGTAGTTAAGAGTTGTCTGAAGTGTGGTATAAAGAGATGTTGACGAACTTGCGTCGAGACCTAAAGAGAATCCGTCGGGGCGTTGCAGGTAGTACCAAGGCTCGCCGGTTATATAGTTATACGCATAATTCCAATTGGTAGCAGTAGAGGAACCCCATTTTTTGTTATTGGTCTGACCGTAACGGATGGCCCCCATGGTATGCCATGTAAGACCTTTCACTATGTTGGCATCGAAAAATGCCTGCGCATTTACGTCGTAGTTTTTGGTCTTATTGAATACCAGTGAGTTGGCAGCAAAGACGTTCTTGTTTGAGCCGTTGTATTTAGACTCGTTATCGAATGCGCCGGCAACCCAGAGAACTTCACCGTTAGGACCGAACTTGTCTACCAACCAAGGCTTGTAGGTAGGAGCTTGTGCGAGGGTAGCCACATAGTTGTCCTGGCCGTTACGAGTATCGCCGGTATTGTGCATCAACGAAATTTTGGTGCCCACTTTCAACCACGGTTTGATCTGTGACTGAACCGATGATGTGATATTGTAACGTTTGTAGTTGTAACCGCCGCGCATAGTACCTTCCTGATTCATGTAAGAGAGGTTGATGTTATACGAGGTGGTTCCTGAAGTACCTGCAAGACCGATGTTATGGTTCTGAACCAAACCTGTTTTGAACATGTAATCCTGCCAGTCGAAACCTGTGTACTTGCCTAGCGGGTCGTTCTCGTCGGTACGGTTACGATAGAGGTCGATCTCCTCATCAGTGTAAAGAGGGATAGACGACAGGTCGGGCGAATTACTCAAGGCCAGGTTTTTGAGTTCCATGTATTCTACCGGGTCGCTTACCAAGTCGTACAATTTGGCTGCTCTATGGAAACCTATGTTCATGTTGTATGTTACCGAAACCTTATCACGAGTGCCGGTGCCGTCTTTGGTGGTGATGAGGATCACACCGTTGGCCGCACGCGAACCGTAGATAGCTGCAGACGCAGCGTCTTTCAATACGGATACGCTCTCTACGGAGTTGGGGTCTATGTTGCTAAGATAACCCTCCACACCGTCGATAAGCACGAGGGGAGAAGTGCTCGCACCCGAGAAAGTGTTGCCGCCGCGAACGTTGATAGAGACACTCTCATTACCCGGAACACTTGTACCTACAACTACATTGAGGCCCGGAACGGCACCCTGCAACATCTGACGTACGTCGGCCACGGGACGTTTCAACAACTCTTCGCTGTCGACGGCCGCAACGGCGCCGGTT
>CAJURV010000071.1 GCA_910588925.1 uncultured Rikenellaceae bacterium | reverse complement strand
CGTCCCCGAAGGGGATGCACCCGCACGAGCAATACAAAAACGTCCCCAACAAAAACAAACGAGACTAAAGCTGAAACGCTAATAAATTTCCAACTACACTAAACACAACTGCAAAATACAAAGCACATAACGCTACCTAACAAAGACCAATCCAAACGCCGTAAAGCGTATTCCCCACACCAAAGCCCGAGCAAAGCGAGAGGCATAAAACACAACTTCCGCCGTTAAATCCCGAGGCACGAGGGATGAGCGGGCCGCACCTCGCGGTGGGCAGAAATTTCCCCCATCGGAGGCCCGCGTAAGTTCCAGCAACCATAGACATTTCCGCTTAAATCACTTTCGCGAATCTAAATAACGTAACGCTTAAGCGGTCCCCCGCAGGCTCCGACCCTTGTGACACCGATAAGGTATTGCCAGAATCACCCTTGAATATGATACAAATGAATTACGTTTATCATCCGGACATAAAAGTTATACCGATGCACATACCGTCAAGTAAAAAAGGTTATCTCCCAAACCTACATACAGTTCCTGACAAAATGAAAAAGAACCATTTCTGATTTCCGGTCACTTAAATAAAAGAAAGTATTGTAAATGCCGGAACAACAATACTCTTTGTATGTAATGTAGAAATATCGTATTTAAAGTTTATTTTGAAACTCATACATCTTATCCCTATACTCTGCCGCTTTTGCGAAGTCGAGTTTTTTGGCGGCTTCGGTCATAAGATTTTTGTATTTCTCTATCTCTTCATGTAGTTGTTGAGATGTCAGAGGGGCTGTTGCGGAGTAAGACGCAGTATGTTCCGCCGCTTGGGCATGTTTTTGAGGCAAATTATACGATAGGTCGTATTCCACTATTCCGTCGTTACTCTCTTTGGCTTTACTGTCGGGGAACAGGGCTTTCGATACGGCGCCTTTTATCTGTTTAGGGGTTATGCCGTGTTCTTCGTTGTATCGTTTCTGTATGTTGCGTCTGCGTAGGGTTTCGTCTATGGTTACGCGCATGGAGTCGGTTACGGTGTCGGCATACATTATGACCCTGCCGTGCAGGTTACGTGCTGCGCGTCCTACAGTCTGTGTCAGAGACCTGTGGGAGCGTAGGAAACCCTCTTTGTCGGCATCCATTATTATGACGAGGGCTACTTGTGGCAGGTCGAGCCCTTCACGTAGCAGATTGACTCCTATTAGCACGTTGAATACGCCGTCGCGAAATTCGTCGAGCAGTTTGAGCCTGTCTATGGTTGTGACGTCGGAGTGTATATAACGGCATTTGACATCCATGCGCGTGAGATACTTGGTTAGCTCTTCGGCCATGCGCTTGGTGAGTGTGGTTATTAAGATACTGTCTCCGTACGATTCGGCCTCTCTTATCTGAACGAGTATGTCGTCTATCTGATTCTCCGTGGATTTGACCTCTATGACCGGATCGAGCAGTCCGGTGGGACGTATTATCTGCTCCACCACTACCCCTTCGCTTTTAGCCAGCTCGAAATCCGCCGGTGTGGCACTGGCGTAAACTGTTTGTCCTTGCAGACGTTCGAACTCGTCGAATTTGAGAGGTCTGTTATCCATGGCGGACGGAAGACGGAATCCATAGTCGACCAGGTTGACTTTACGTGCGTAGTCGCCTCCGTACATTGCTCTTATCTGCGGTACCGTTACGTGACTTTCGTCTATGATCATCAAATAGTCGTCCGGGAAATAGTCGAGAAGGCAGAACGGACGGCTGCCTGCGCTACGACCGTCGAAATAACGCGAATAGTTCTCTATGCCGGAGCAATAACCTACCTCTTTTATCATTTCGAGGTCGTACTCCACACGGCTTTTAAGTCTGCCCGCCTCTATTGACTTGCCTATGGAGTTGAAGTATTCGACACGGTCGTACAGGTCGTCCTGTATCTCCTCTATGGCATTGTGCAGACGTTCGGGCGAGGTTACGAAGTTGCTTGCCGGATAGAGGGTTAATGTCTCGAGCGCCTCTTTTCGTATAGATGTGCGCGAGTCTGTTATGAATATGCCCTCTACCCTCTCGCCGTTGAAAACAACACGGTATATGGTGTCGGAATAGGCCGGGTGTATGTCTATGGTGTCGCCCTTGACTTTGAATGTGCCGGGTTTGAAGTCAAGTTCGTCCCGACTGTATAACGCCGTTGTCATTTTTTGTAGAAAACGTTGGCGTCCGAACAGTTCACCGACCTTTACGTTTATGGTGTTCTCATGGAAATCTGACGGATTGCCTATACCGTATAGGCACGATACCGAGCTGACGACCACAACGTCGCGACGTCCCGACAGAAGCGTCGATGCGGTGCTGAGACGAAGTTTCTCTATCTCCTCGTTTATAGCCAGGTCTTTCTCTATGTATGTGTCGCTTTGAGGTAGGTAGGCTTCTGGCTGGTAGTAGTCGTAATAAGATACGAAAAACTCTACTGCGTTCTCCGGAAAGAACGATTTGAATTCGTTGTATAGCTGGCCGGCGAGAGTCTTGTTGTGGCTCAACACCAATGTCGGACGGTTAAGCTCGTTTATGACGTTGGCCATGGTGAATGTCTTGCCGGAGCCGGTCACTCCCAACAGCGTTACGTGTCGTGAGTTGTCATCTTTTATGGAGCGCACCAAAGAGGATATTGCTTCCGGTTGGTCGCCTGTAGGGGTATATGCAGATGTCAGTTTGAAGTTCATCAGGTTGTATTTTCTCGTACAAAAATAATGATTTTTGAGGTCATGAAACCTTTTTAGAATCAACTTATATGTCGGTTATTTTGTTGTGGTTGTATTAAAACCCATATTTAGCGATGTTATTATATGTTTTTACATATCGTGTTTCGTGATGGGACGGCTTAATGTGTGTTTGATGCCTTTCGCTATGTTCGGGGCTTTACGCCTTTTTCAACGG
Organism: uncultured Rikenellaceae bacterium; assembly: GCA_910588925.1. Taxonomy (GTDB): domain Bacteria; phylum Bacteroidota; class Bacteroidia; order Bacteroidales; family Rikenellaceae; genus CASDZP01. Next base: position 6,352 of record CAJURV010000071.1, on the reverse strand, counting down.
AGGCTGTATAAATATAAAAATCGTAACTTTGCGCCGGATGGATCAATCTTATATCATGAAGAAAATATTGTTTTTGTTGTTTATGTCCGTTACGGGCGTTATTTGTTACGGTCAACAGGGCGATTCGTCGGTTACGGTCGGAAAAGCGGAGCTCGACTCTCTGCGAAAGCGTATCGAGAGGCTCGAGTCTGGTTCCGGGGATGGTGTCCGTAGTTCGGAACGTAAGCCGGAGTATAAGATAGGGGGATGGTTGGAGGCCCGGTTCATGTATAACTCTTATGCTTCCAAATCGCCGAGGGAGAATCTTATGTTCTATTATCCGCTCAAACCCGAATACGGTCCCGACGGTCGCGATATAAATGACAGAGGTAGTCTGAATTTCAGTGTTTTTTCTTCACGTCTGTCGTTCGGTGTCGGCGGTGTGGAGGTAGGTAGGGCAAAGTTGTCGACGTATCTGGAGGCCGATTTTCTCGGTTCGAGCGATGCTTTCAACTATATGTTGCGTCTGCGTCAGGCCTATATAGACATAGCTTGGAGCGATAATCTTTTCCGGATAGGGCAGACAAATCACCTTACCTTTCCGGAAAACATGGTACCGGCTACAGTTACATTCAACGGAGGAACCCCTTTCGCGACCCTTAACAGAGGGCCTCAAATCAGATATTCACGCCATTTCAAACGTAATATAGACCTTAGCGTGGCGGCCGAATATTACAGCTCACATAAGAGTGTAGGGCCTGAGAAGGCGCAGATAAACGCGGCTATTCCCGATATTCATGCCCGTGTGGAGTTCGGCGACCCCGATAAGATAATGGGGGGATTTGCGGCAGGATATAAGTTTTTCGAGCCGCGCACGTCCGATGCTGAGGGTAATAAGGTCTCTCGTATGGTAGCCACTTTCGACGTCAATGCCTTTCTCGCTTTTACAGCGAACGGATATAAGTTCAAGGTTTGGGGCATATATGGTCAGAACCTTACTCCCTATGGCATAATAGGCGGGTATGGTAAGCGTCTCGGCGATTCGGAGTACGGCGATTACCGTTATACCAATATATACAGTATGTCGGCATGGTTTGATTTTTCCACACCCAGTTACAGTAATATAGCTTTCGGATTTTTCGCCGGTTATCAGTCTAATTTGGGCTCTCTCGCCGATATAGACACTTCGGTGGGATATTACAGGGATTGCGATTTGCGTTGGTTTAGCCGTCTTTCTCCACGTCTTTATTATTATATGGGTAGTCGAATGAGATTCGGGTTAGAGTATAGCTATGCCAATGCCCAGTGGATGAAAAAGTACGATGAACGTTTCAGGTCAGTGGAAGATTATTCTATGAGCGAGACTCATAGGGTAGAGTTTCAGGCGAGATTTTATTTTTAATTTGTCGGTTGAGGTATTGATAATCAGGGGGCATAGTTCCCCTTTTTTTCATGATTGGCGTAATCCGGATGTTTAGCTGTCAGGCCCGGGGAAGCGGAATGTGTTCAACTTACTTAGCTTCGCTCGGATTTATATTGGCGCGGGTATATTTTGCGGCATTTGTCGTTTGCGAGTTTGGGTTAAATGCGCATTAGTTGCACTTTCGGGCCGGATGGGATGAAGTCGATTTTTATATCGAATGGTTAGAGCGGTTTTAGCGGGACCTTGCCTGACAGCATAAGGGCCGGAGCCTGCGGGGGACCGCGTCTCGCGTGACATTCGAGAGAGTAATTTTATATAAGGTAGGCGGTAAATATTATAAATAACCAACCGTGTAAGCGGGCCTCCGTTGGGGGAGGCTCCGGCCCGCTCATCCCTCGTTCCTCGGGATTTAACGGCGGAAGTTGTGTTTGATGCCTCTCGCTTCGCTCGGGGTTTGGTGTTGGGAATACGCCTTACGGCGTTTGGATTGGTCTTTGTTAGGTAGCGTTATGTGCCTTGTCTTTAGTAGTTGTGTTCAGTGTAGTTGGAAATTTATTAATATTTCTGCTTTGGTCCCGTTTATTTTGTTGGGGACGTTTTTGTATTACTGCCGTGGGTGCATCCCCTTCGGGGACGCGTTAGGGATTTTATAGGTTCGGGGCGTACGGGGCGGAAGTTTTCGTGGAGTTTGGGAAGTACGCGACTTCTGAACGCTCTCGTTGTGCAGTTGGCGCGCGAGGTTCAGTTAACGTGGGGCTGTTTCCGTCGCTTTTTAGCCTCAAAAATCGCCGATCGCGGGCGTGAGCCATCCTCACGTACACGGAGTACGCTCCGGAGGCTCACGCCCGCGATCGACGATTTTTGAGGTCTAAAAAACTTCGGCGCCCTGCGGTCTTTGGTTGTGTGCGAGGGCAAGTATGCCTGCGACTTGCGGTTAATGCGCTTTTTTTGGGTGTGGAGTGATGGGATTTGCTCGCCAGCGGTTTTCCAACCTCTGTTTGGTTAATCTGTTGTGACTATTGCTGAGCGGCACCTCGTGCCGCATTATAGGCTTCGGCTAATGCGCATACCTTCGGTGCGTCTTATAGCATATTCTCGTCTCGCCAACTAATTTTAAACACTTGACATTTATGTTTTGGAATGATGACTATAATAGCCGAATCCAACTTACTCAAGTTGCAAAATTAATATCAAGTGCTCAACACAATTTACGCGACATCACTGAATATCACGCACATCAAAAAGGGGTCCGAGACCCCCGAGTGACAAAAGTAACTCTCCATGAAATGACCTGACCGGGAGGTATTTCATGGAATAACCTTATTCGTTCTGCGATAGTTCCTCTTTCAGAGTTACCATTTTTATGGCTGTGGCAGCCGCTTCTTCGCCTTTGTTGCCGTGTTTGCCGCCGGCGCGGTCTTCGGCCTGTTGCAGATTGTCGGTTGTGAGGACTCCGAATATTACGGGGGTGTTGTATTCCAGTGCTACATGGTTGAGTCCTTGCGATACACCGTGACAGATGAAGTCGAAGTGTCTGGTTTCGCCTTGTATCACGCATCCGAGGGCTATGACGGCGTCTACGTCGGTGTGTTCGCAGAGCAGTTGCGAGCCGAGGGTGAGTTCGAATGTTCCGGGAACCTGTTTTACGATGATGTCCTTTTCTTTACATCCTTTTGACTTTAGCAAAGATACGGCTCCTTCCAAAAGTTTTCCGGTTATGTTACTGTTCCATTCGGCTACTACTATGCCGAAACTCATATTTTCTGCCGAAGGTACCGGAGATTCGAATACCGATAGATTTTTCAATGACGATGCCATGTGCGCTCTTTTTTTAATAGTTGAACAAAAGTACTAAAACCGCCATTATAATTGAAATAATGGCGGTAAAATTCTTTTTAACAGCTATAATAGGCTAACCTAAAATGTCTTTCAAAAGCGAAAGGGGATCGGCTTTCGCAAATCCCCCTTCGCTCGGTATAAAAACTCAAATAAAATTACTTTTCTATCTGCGATATGTATTTATCTATATCGCGTGCCTGAAGCGATGCGCTGTAGTTGTTGCGGATCTCTTCGTAAGCGGCAATGGCTTTGTCGGTCTTGCCGAGCTTTTCGTAAACCATGCCGGCTTTTTTGAGGTACATGGGGGTGGTGAGGTCGTTGTCGGAAGCCTCTGCGGCCGCTTCATACTCTTTTACGGCCTTTTCGTACTCGCCTTTCTGAGAGAGGGCATCGCCGATGAGACCTCTGTTTTCGGCGTTTATTATTTCGGAAGCTATGCCTTTGACGCTTTTATATGAGCGAAGATATTTTATGGCGTTGTCCCAGTCACCGAGCTTCATATAGCATATTCCGGCATAGTGTTTGGCAGTGTTACCCACCTCCGTAGAGCCGAACTGATCTATTATCGACAGGAAACCCTCTATTTCGGCGTTACCGTTAAGCGCCACCTCGAATGAGTCCGCCGCGAACATCTGCTCCGCAGGGAATACAGCGGCAGCCGCACGTTGGTTCCTCGGCTCCTCGATCATATATTTATAACCGAAAAACGCTCCTACCAACGCTATTACTACGATTAGGCCGATGAGCAGTTTTTTGCCGTTTTTCATTAAAAAAACCTCTGTCGAGTCGATCGCATTCTCGATCGCAACCTCAGGATCTTCGTGTTTTTTCGTCATTTTATCGTTTGCTTTTAATAGACCGTTTCTACAAAGATTCTCAACGCTTCCGATAAGTCGAACAATATACTTGTCGCGGCGAAAACATCCAGACCGGAACAAATTCATCTTTCACTTAAAGGTTTGAATCTTAGCTAAGATTCGCAAAATTAACTCTTTTTTCAGCAATTTAAAATTTTTCCCTGTTTTATTTTTAATTTTGCGGTGGAGTAGTGAGGCCGTAATGTATCTTAAAGAGCTTAATATATTAAACTTCAAGAATTTGGAGTCTGCATCGTTTGCATTCTCTCCCAATCTTAACTGCTTTTCCGGTTGCAACGGGGCAGGTAAGACCAATATACTCGATGCCGTCTATTTCCTCTCCGTGGGTAAAAGCGCCTTTTCTCTTACCGATCGCCAGTGTGTGCTTCACGGTCGTGACTTTTTTATGATAGATGCCTCGTTCGATGTCTCGAGTAAAGGTATGGAACATGTAGTGTGTTCCTTCTCAAAGGATAAGGGCAAAGTCATAAAGCGTAACGATAAGGACTACAAAAGGCTATCCGAGCATGTGGGGTTGTTGCCTGTGGTGATGGTTTCGCCTGCCGATGTCTACCTCATAAACGAGGCGGCTGACGAGCGCAGACGTTATTTGAATCATTTCATGTCGTTGACAGACAGCGAGTTTCTTGGGCTGCTCGTCAGGTATAACGGTGTGTTGGCCCAACGTAATAAGTTGTTGAAACAATCGGGTGGTTTCAATCCGGATATAGTGGATGTGCTCGATATGCAGTTGTCCGATCTTGCCGCGCAGTTGTTCAATAAGAGGATCGCGGCTATATCCGATTTGGCTCCGGTAGTATCTCATTACTACAGACTTATATCCGACGACAGCGAACCTGTAGAGCTTACCTACAGGAGCGAAATGCTCTCGGGAGAATCCCTATACGATATACTAAAGCGTAATATCGGTCGTGATGCGGCGTTAGGCTACACCTCTTCCGGCATACATCGTGACGATCTTGTCATGAAGATAGCCGGCTATCCTATACGTAAGTACGGCTCTCAGGGGCAACAGAAGTCGTTCATCATATCGCTGAAACTCGCTCAGTACGAGATGATATATCGTCTCAAAGGGTTTAAGCCTATTTTATTGTTAGACGATATCTTCGATAAGCTGGACGGTAGGAGGGTCAAAAACCTGATCTCTTTGGTGGCACAACATAAGTTCGGCCAGATATTCATTACCGATAGCGATAAAGTACGGATAGATTCGTTGCTCGACGAGATAACCGATGAACGGAAACTGTTTGCCGTGAAATGCGGAACGGTTACCGAAGGGGTAGAGTAGCGGTGGTTCTGTAGTCGTAAACAGAGAAAAGTCTTGAAATCGGACCTTTAAAAAGACCTATTTTAGTCAAAAATAAATTAATCTGAGAATCGCATATTTGCAAGCCATATTATGAGGAGGACTGAACCTACCGTTTTGAGCGCGTTATTAAAAGAGCTTTTATCCGACAAAAATGTCTTTTCCAAAGGACTTGTCGAGGGAAAAGTTCTTAACTCGTGGCGTGATGTGGTCGGACCTTATCTTGCCGACTCCACATCCAAGCTCACTTTGCGTGACGGCGTTATATATGCCTCTTTCTCTTCAGCCGCAGCGGCCAATGATTTTTTTATGCGACGCTCGGTTATCCTTGCTGCATTGAATAAGATAGCCGGATTCAAATTAATTCGTTTTATTCACGTTTCCTTAGGTTAGGATGAACCTACTTCCCTTTTTGAATCAACTTTACATGTCGATAATCCATTTGGTGGGGTGAAAACGGCATGTATGATGATGATTTTTGTTGTAAGGGTTTGGTCTTTTTATAACTGTCTTTTTGTTTTTGAGAGATAGATTATAATTCCTATGTCTGTTTGTGTGATGCTTTGTTTATAACGGATATGTTTTGCGGCATCTTGGTTGTTCGTAATCGGATGTGAGTTTTTTGTTTGGTGAATTGTGCATTTAGTGTCACATTTCCGATAGGGGAAACTTATTCTTTATGATAATGTCACGTGATGGATGTGTTTGTCGGTATTTTTCAGGGGGCTTCACAAGGGGCGGAGCCTGCGGGGGACCGCTTAAACGTGATGTTCTTTTGATTCCCGGCGATGATTTAAGCGGAAAAGTCCTATAATTGCTGGAACTTACGCGGGCCTCCGTTGGGGGAGGCTCCGGCCCGCTCATCCCTCGTGCCTCGGGATTTAACGGCGGAATTGGGTTTGATTGCCCTCGCTTCGCTCGGGCTTT
>CAJURV010000070.1 GCA_910588925.1 uncultured Rikenellaceae bacterium | reverse complement strand
GGTAGTTGGAGTTCGTCAAATTATGGTTATCTTACGCTCACCGACAAAACGAACAGTGCCAATAAGTTGGAGTTTCCCGCTGTCGGGTACCGCAACGAAACGGACGGTTCGCTGTACGGTGCCGGTACGTACGGCTTCTATTGGTCGTCTACGCAGAATGGTTCTGACTACGCGTACCGTCTGGACTTCGGTAGCAGTAGCGTGAGTACGAGCAACGGCAACAAGACGAGCGGTCGTAGCGTGCGCTGTGTCCGCCAATAATTAATTCTTTGATTCTTTGGTTTCTTTGATTCTTACCCGAGTGCCGGCGAAGCGGCAGTGCGCATCGGAGACAATGCTCCGACAACAAGCGGCCGGGCACTCCGGGTAAGGCAATGAAAACAGAGTCAACCACACAGTGCCGGCAGGTCCATATTTTAATACGGTTATTCTGAAAGTTTTTGATTCCTCCTCAAAAGCATTCGTTAAATAACTTAAATCACATCGGGTGTTTAGCAGTACCCAGACCGGTCGGCACTTCTTTTTTATATTAAATTCAGTTAACGCCACTTTGTCAAATTCGGACAAGGTGGCGTTTTTGTATATAAATCAGCGTGAACCAGACATCCCAATCATTATAATATCAACGGCTTGGCTGTTTTAGCGAACGGTGGACCGAACGGAGCGAGGGCTTGTAAATACAACTTCTGTTGTCCCGGCCCGAAGCTCGAGGGATGCGAGGGTAATCAACGCAACTTCCGTTCTTTTGGTCTGAACGAGGACCATCAAACACAAATTCCACCGTTAAATCCCGAGGAACGAGGGATGAGCGGGCCGGAGCCTCCCCCAACGGAGGCCCGCTTGCACGGTTGGTTATTACAGTATTTCCCGCCTACTTTATATAAAATCACTTTCTCGAATGTCACGCGAGGTGCGGCCCCCGCAGGCTCCGACCCTGTGAATCGCTCCAACCACACGAAAACAATCAATATCCCGCAAAAAAGACCTTTTCATAAAGAATCTATGTCTATGGCACTCGCTTCGCTCGTGCCGCCATCCGTGCGAAAAAGCACAGCTAATGCGCATATCGTCAAGCAAAAAAAGTGAATCCCCGTCTCGCCAACTACAAACGCCATAAGGCGCACCAGCACAAACAAAAAGCCTGAGCGTAAGCGAGAGTAATCAACCTCTTTTCCGCTTGGCGGCCCCGGAGCGAAGCGGAGGGCAATCAAACACATTTCCGCTTGAAAAACCCGAAGCACAGCGGAGGGTAGCGGGCCGGAGCCTCCCCCCCAACGGAGGCCCGCTTGCACGGTTGGTTATTTACAGTGTTTATCGCTTATCTTGTATAAAATCATATTCTTAAATGTCACGCTCGGCGCGGTCCCCCGCAGGCTCCGACCCTGTGAAGCCGGGCTAGAGAAGCGAAAAAATACGTCTTATTTTGCGGCATTGCATTTTTCAATGAACAATTCGGTTTATCTGTAAAAAAACGAATAATTTCAGCTAATGCGCATATATTCATGGAGAAAAGCATATTAACGTTTCGCAAACAGCTAATGATATAAAGCGTAACCGGCCCGAGGCTCGAGGGATGCGAGAACCATCAAACACTCTCCGCCGTTCCGGCCCGAGCGAAGCGAGGGACGTCAAACACTTTCCTCTTGGCGGCCCCGAAGCGAAGCTCAGGAGACGAGCGGGCCGCACCTCGCGGTGGGCATAGATCCCCCTACGGAGGTCCGCTTACACGGTCGGTTATTGTAGTATTTCCCGCCTACCTTATATAAAACCACTCTTTCAATCTCCACGCGAAGTGCGGTCCCCCGCAGGCTCCGCCCATTGTGATGCCGGGCAGGGGATCGCGAAAATAAAATGCTACATAGTATCAGAAGCTAAATATAACACACTATCAATCTTTCAATTTCGATATAATCACATACCGTACTCACGTTAATATAACTATTTGTTAGTTAATCCGAGTTTTTTTAACTATTTTTGCGCGTATCGATATTTTCAGCTAAAAAGCGAAACGAAGCATGGAGCGCAAAGAAGTATTACGCAAGCCCGAATGGCTCAAGATAAGGCTGTCGCACACCGACGGATATTCCAATACGGGCGATATAGTGCGCGAAGGCTTGCTCAATACGATATGCTCCAGCGGCAGGTGTCCCAACCAGTGCGAATGCTGGGCCCGGGGGACGGCCACTTTCATGATAGCCGGAGACATATGCACACGTTCGTGCCGGTTCTGCGCCACCAAAACGGGGCGTCCTCTGCCTCTGGACGAGACGGAGCCGGAGCGCGTGGCCCTGTCGGTAAAGAAATTAGGGCTCAAACATTGCGTCATAACATCGGTAGACCGTGACGATCTGCCCGACGGCGGAGCCGCGCACTGGGCCGAGACGGTAAAGGCCATACGCCGTCACAACCCGTCCACCACGGTAGAGTTACTCATACCCGACTTCGACGGCAGAAAGGAGTTGCTCGATACGGTCATAGAGGCCGGCGCCGACATCGTGGGGCACAACATCGAAACCACCGAAAGGCTCACCCCGCAGGTGCGATCAAGGGCGCGTTACGACGTATCCATCAAGGTGTTGCGTTACTTGGCCGACCGCGGACAAAGGGTCAAAAGCGGCCTTATGGTAGGCCTCGGCGAGAGCGACGACGAAGTGATAAAGACGCTTGGCGACCTGCGTAGCGCCGGGTGCTCAATAGTCACTATAGGACAATATCTCCAGCCCACGTTGAAGCACCACAAGCTCGAAAGATACGTACATCCCGATACGTTCTCCCGCTACAAAAGCGAGGCGGAACGCATGGGGTTCGACTTCGTGGCCAGCGCCCCCATGGTACGGTCGTCGTACATGGCAGAACAGGCGCTAATGAAAGATAAAAGCGAATAAAGCCGAACAGACGGCTACCGACACAATAAAACTCCTCGCAGGCAATAAAGCCGCTGCAAGGAACGATATAAAAAGGAAGATGCGACCGCAAAAACGCGAACGACGCTTCCGGAATAAAGAATGGAACAGGTACATCTCGACGACAGAGGCATCATTGAGTACGGCGCCGCACTACAGGCCCAGAAGCTCGCTTTCGACGGGCTGCAGGCCGAGCGCGATTGCGGCGGCACGCTGATGCTCTGCGAGCACCCCAATGTCTACACGCTGGGCGCACACGGCAAAAGCGCCAACATGCTCATAGACGACAGAATGCTCGAAAAGATCGGGGCCACGTTCCACAAAACCGACCGCGGAGGCGACATCACGTTCCACGGCTACGGACAGATGGTCGCCTACCCCATATTCGACCTAAACAGGCTCGGAATAGGGTTGCGCGACTACATATACGGGCTCGAGGAGGCTGTTATAGCCACCATAGCCCACTGGGACATAAAGGGAGGACGCTCCGAAGGCGCCACAGGCGTGTGGTGCGATACCAAAGGCGCGCTAAGCAAGATATGCGCCATAGGCGTGAAAGCCTCCCATTTCGTCACCATGCACGGGTTGGCGCTCAATGTGAACACCGACCTCGACTATTTCACCTATATCAACCCATGCGGTTTTACCGACCGCGGGGTGACGTCGATAGAGGCGCTTACCGGCGGCCGCGTCGATATGGAGACGGTGAAGAGGCGCTTCGTAAAAGAGATGGAGCGCATTTTTGACATAGAAATAAAATAAAAAAAACATATATGATAGCAGAAAAGAAGTGGATTCTCGCAAAAGGTGACGACACCGGCGGGAAGACACAAGAGCTTGCGTCGGGGCTAGGTATCCCGCCAGTGCTCGCCGGTCTGCTGATACAAAGGGGGATAGACTCCACAGAGTCGGCCGAAAGGTTTTTCAATCCCCTGCTGGAGGAGTTGCACGACCCGTTCCTTATGAAGGATATGGACCGGGCGGTATCCCGTATCGGAGAGGCGGTGAAGAACGGCGAGAAGATCATGGTCTACGGCGACTACGACGTCGACGGCACCACTGCTGTGGCGTTGACATACACTTTCCTCGCCTCCGTAGGGGCCAAAAACATCATCTTCTACATTCCCGACCGTTACACCGAGGGCTACGGCATATCGGCCAAGGGCATAGACCATGCGGCCGCTCACGGGGTGAGCCTCATCATTGCGCTCGATTGCGGCATAAAAGCCATAGAGCGGGTGGCTTACGCCAAGAGCCTCGGCATCGACTTCATAATATGCGACCACCACCTGCCGGGCGACACCATACCCGATGCGGTAGCCGTGCTCGACCCCAAAAGGGTGGACTGCGACTACCCGTTCAAGGAGCTGTCGGGATGCGGCGTAGGCTACAAACTTTCGGAGGCATACGCCAAGAAGTACGGCATCGACAAGAGCACTGTGGAGTCGTTGCTCGACTACGTGGCCGTATCCATAGCATCCGACATAGTGCCCCTCACGGGCGAGAACCGCATATTGGCGCACTACGGGCTGGAAAGGCTCAACAGCAACCCCAGCAAAGGGCTTCGCTCCATCATCAAGATATGCGGACTGGAGAAGCACCGCATAACCATCGACGAGATAGTCTTCAAGATAGGGCCGCGCATAAACGCCGCAGGACGTATGGCGTCGGACTCCGACGACGACTCCGCCATATCCGGAGGGGGCAATGCCGTGCGTCTGCTCATATCCAACACCGAGGAGAAGGCGCTCAAGTACGGCAACATCATAGACACCTGCAACACCGACCGTAAGGAGATAGACCGTACCATCACCTCCGAGGCGTGCCGCATAGTGGAGAGCACCCCGGGCTATCGCGACAAGAAATGCACCGTCATATACAACCCCAAATGGATAAAGGGGGTTGTGGGCATAGTGGCGTCGAGGCTCATAGAGCGTTACTACCGCCCCACCGTGGTACTCACCATGTCGAACGGGTTCATTACGGGATCGGCCCGTAGCGTACCCGGCTTCGACCTCTATCAGGCCATAGAGTCGTGCTCCGATCTTATGGAGAATTTCGGCGGCCACACCTACGCCGCCGGCATGACAATGAAGCCCGAGAAGCTGGAGGAGTTCACACGTCGTTTCGAGGAGTATGTCGACAGCCACATAGAGCCCGACATGTTAGTGCCGCAGATAGATATAGACTCGTATCTTGCGCTCGACGACATAACGCCCCATTTCCGCGAAGTGTTGTGCCGCTTCCAACCGTTCGGCCCCGGCAACCCCGCTCCCACATTCCGCACCGACTTCGTGTGCGACTACGGTCACGGACGCCGTGTGGGCGGCTCGCTCGAGCACCTCAAAATGGACATAGTGGGCGGCGGCTCCGTAACCCCGCTTTCGGCCATAGCTTTCTCACAGGCCCACCACGCATCACACATACTCGGAGGCGGACTGTTCGACATCTGTTACTCGGTTGTGGAGAACAACTATCGCGGCGAGGTGAAACCGCAGTTAAGAATCAAGGACATAAAACAGCGCAAATAGATGATACGCGACTACGACATATTGGTAAACAGGCTCAAAAACGACGGGCCGTGCACCCTGACCACCGACAGCCGCAAGATAGCTTCCCTCAAGAAAGGGGTCGGCAAGGTCATGTTCATAGCACTCAAAGGCGACAATTTCGACGGTAACGACTTCGTGTCGCAGGCCCTCGACGACGGCGCCGACTACGTGGTTACGAGCAACGAATGGCTCGCCGAGAACGAAGACAGCCGAATATTCATAGTACGCGACACATTGGAGGCGTTGCAAGGCATGGCCCGCGCATGGCGACGCAGGGTGGACCCCAAAGTGGTGGCGGTGACAGGCACCAACGGCAAGACCACCACCAAAGAGCTAATAGCCGCCGTAGCGTCGCAAAAGCTAAGGGTATGGGCCACACGAGGCAACCTCAACAACCACATAGGGGTGCCGCTGACGCTTCTCGACATGCCGTCGGACTGTCAGGTGGCCGTAATAGAGATGGGCGCATCGCATCAAGGAGAGATTGCCCGCCTATGCTCCGTAGCCGAACCCGACATGGGCATCATTACCAACATAGGAGAGGCTCATCTGGAGGGCTTCGGAGGCCCGGAGGGGGTACGCAAAGGAAAAGGCGAACTGATAGACTGGCTAAGAACCAGCGGCGGACTATTCTTCCACTTGGCCGAAGACAAGACTATCAGCGAGATGGTAAGTGAGCGCATCAACACCCGAAGCCTCGGCTACTCGGTACGCGGCGTAAAAGCCACCACCGAGAACGACGGCACGCTCACGGTAAAACTCCCCGCATACCACCGCGCCATACGCACGCATCTTTACGGAAGCTATAACAAATACAACATACTCGCGGCCATAGCCGTAGGGGGCAGGCTCGGCATAGAGCTTCCCGTCGCAGCCGAAGCCATAGAGGAGTACACTCCTTGCAACAACCGGTCGCAGATAATAGAGAGCGGACGCGGCAACCGTGTGATAGCCGACAGCTACAATGCCAATCCGTCGAGCTTCGACAGCGCACTGCGAAGCCTCGCCGAGAGCGACGGACGTAAAATAGTGATAGCCGGACAGATGAACGAATTAGGCGACTATTCGGCCACCGAGCACAAACGTCTTGTCGAAACGCTCAAAGGGATGGAGCTAGAAGGCTTCTACTTAGTGGGCGAAAACTTCGACGGCATAGATGCAGGCCCCAAAGGCGTTCATTGCAAGGATATAGACGAGCTACGTGTCGCGCTAACCAAGAGCCCTATAGAAAAGGCCGTGGTATTGGTCAAAGGATCGCGCGGAGTAGGATTGGAGAATATATACGACTGTTTTAGATAAGTCGGGCGAATAGCCGAGGCGGAAAACGTCTGCATCAAAGCGAACGTTTTCGATAAGCCGAGTGCAATGAAACGAAGTTTCGATTGCCGAGGCGAGAAAACGTCGAAAGAAGTTCAACGTTTTCGATAAACCGGGCGCAATGCAACGAAGTTCTCATTGCCGAGGCATGGATATAATGAAACTCAACTATTATAAAGAGGGTATTTATGGCAAACGAAAAATGTAAAAACAGAATCGCCGTACCGTTGATGCTTGCCATTGCGGTGGTTTTAGGCATAGGCATAGGCATGTTTCTCGGAGAGAGAGGACGAAGCGGTGGTAGCACCATCAATATAACCGGCAGCAGCAAGCCCCACGATAAGATCGGGACCATACTGTCGCTGATAGATTCACGCTACGTCGACTCGATAAACGTGGACACTCTCACAGAGGAGTTCATACCGCAGATATTGTCCAAACTCGACCCCCACTCAATATACATGCCTCCCGCAACCGCCAAGGAGTCTAACGAGAGTCTGGAAGGACAGTTCGACGGCATAGGCGTGGTCTTCAACATGGCCACCGACACTATTATAATACAGAACATAGTCGCCGGGGGCCCCTCCGAAAAGGTTGGCATCATAGCCGGCGACCGCATCATAACGATAGGCGACTCGTTGGTGGCCGGTCGCAGCATTCCCCAAAACGACGTGGTGAAGATGTTGCGCGGTCCGCGAGGCACCAAAGTGAAATTAGGCGTAGAACGTCAGGGAGCCGACGGACTTATCGACTTCGAGGTAACGCGCGATAAGATCAACGTCAAGAGCTTATCGGCGGCGTTCATGGTAGACGACAGCATCGGTTACATAAAGCTGTTGCAATTCTCGCGCTCATCTCACGACGAGTTCGTGGGGGCAGTCAAGGAGCTCAAGGCAAAAGGCATGAAGAGCCTCATATTCGACCTCTCGGCCAACACCGGCGGCTTCCTCGACCAAGCCATACTGATAGCCAACGAGTTTCTACCCGCCGGTGCAGTGATCGTCTACACCGAAGGACGTGCCGTAAGACGTGAACAGACCGTGGCCGACGGCGGCGGCATACTCATAGGCACCGACGTGGCGCTCCTGATAGACGAAGTGTCGGCATCGTCGAGCGAGATTGTGGCCGGGGCACTGCAAGACAACGACATAGGAACAATCATAGGCCGTCGCTCTTACGGCAAGGGGTTAGTACAACAGCAGATCAAGTTCGAAGACGGCTCCGCCCTCAACCTGACCATAGCCCGCTACCACACCCCAACAGGACGATGCATACAACGCCCCTACAACGACGGCGAAAGCTATGACGACGACATAATCGAGCGTTACATGCGTAACGAGCTGTTCTCTAGCGACAGCATTCCGCACAACGACTCTCTCAAATACGTAACACCCAAAGGCAAAATTGTTTACGGCGGCGGCGGTATCATACCCGACATATTCGTCCCCATGGATACCACCCGGCTTAGCGAGACAATGCGCAAAATATCGCTCAACAACCTGTTGTTCAGCTACACATTGCGTTACTCAGACAGCCACCGCAAAGAGTTGTCAGAGATAAAGACACTGCAACAGGCACAGGAGTTTGCCGACCGTAACGGCAACGACATATATCGAGACTTCATCGCATACGTACGCAGCAAAGGCATCAAAACCAAGATAGACAGCGTTACCGAGGAGTTGCTGATACGCTGCCTGCTTAACGGCTACATACTACGCAATACTCCATTGGACGACAACGGATATTATTATATGGTATATCCTGTATACGATTTAGTTATAGAGGCTATAAACCACATCAAGAGCGATAAAGAATAACAAGACCGAATATTATAACAGGCCGGTGGAAATTCCACCGGCCTGTTTTTGTTTATAGCAAGAATAAACTTAGACTCTCATGGATGTTTTTTAGTTTCGTTCAGTCGATTATTTTTAGCCGTTTAATCTATCGGCAATTACATATATACTACTTATACTCCGCGCCGCTTGCTAGATGATAAAATATACATGTTGGCGGAACGATAAAATGCACTACGTTCTTGGAAGACATGCGCATTAACCGCAGGTAGACTTGCTCCATATCAGAAGCGAGGTACAAACTTGCACTTCTAACGAAGTGCAAGAAATCGGACACAATTCCGCTTGCGAGACGACAAGATGCAACAGGCGCACTAACAGTATGCGCATCAACTGAAGCCTATATAATGCGGTACGGGGTGCCGCTCAGCGATAACCACCACGGATTAACCCGACAGAGGTTGGGAAGGCCACCGGCGAGACGAGAAAAAACATCGGAGCTTAACGACATGCGCATTAACCGCAAGTCGCAGGCATGCTCTCCCTCGTACACAACCGCGGACCGCAGGACGCCGAAGGTTTTTAGACCTCAAAAATCGTCGATCGCGGGCGTGCGCCTCCGGAGCGTACTTGGGTGTACGTGAGGATGGCTCACGAACGGGATCGGCGATTTTTGTGGCTAAAAAGCGACGGAAGCAGCCCCAC